>VXOH01000076.1:12918-44487 GCA_009840135.1 Chloroflexota bacterium
GGTTTTTACTACTCTTACTCTTCCCCCGAGAATAACCCCGTCTATCTCAATTTAATAATTTCCGGGCTGGGGGGGGGCGGACGCGGTCCACATAGTAGCCGGGTCCGCGCCGATGGCAACTGCTACTTCCAGCCGGTTGTCCTGCCTTTCCTGGCTGAGCCGGTAATGGTGGGCCCCCACCTTGTGAGTTTGCCAGTGCATGCCCGTAGTGCAGGAATCGTACACCTGCATCCGGTAGGTGCCGTAATTCTGGGTGCCGGTTACGGGGTCCCTGGTTATCACCAGGGGCAGGGTGATATACCTTCCGCCATCCATGGGCCAGCACTTGATCACGGGAAACTTGAACAAGTCCACCGCATCTCCTTCCAGCACCACTTCCTGGCAAGGGGCCCGACTGACTGTTTTCGGTTGGAAACGGCCTACCTGGATCAGTTGGCCCAGGGTGCGGAGCTTGTTCATCAGACCTTCAGAAGGGCCCTGCGCCAGTTGGAGCATACCCTCCAGCCTGGTTACCAACTCGTCAATCTCCTCAACTCCCAGGGCCCAGGCCATGCGCCGGTCCGAACAGAAGATGTTCATCAGCACCGGCATATCGTAACCGGCGACATTTTCAAACAAGAGCGCCGGGCCGCCGCCCTTGACCATGCGGTCGGCTATTTCCGTCATTTCCAGCTCGCAGCTGACGGGTATGGTTATCCGATGCAACTGTCCTCGGGATTCAAGGAAGGCAACGAAATCGCGCAGGTCTTTATAGTTCATCTGGACAGCCTCGAGGACAACATGAGGAAAAATACGGCAGGTAGATGGGGGCTACGTGGCAAACGGAAGGGTGATGGGAGTGACGACTAAGCACAATCCAATTGTACTAACGCCAAAAAAAGGCCGCAACTATTCAGCTCGGCCATGTGGTTAGAAAGATTGGGGACTTCACGCAGATTCCGTTACCGGCCACCTGGCCGGCCATTTTAACATCTTCCGCCGGTTCCAGACGGAAGCAACCTGAAGGATCAGGTCTCTTGAGGGGAGCGGGGAAATCCTGGGAAATGAAGCCGGTAATAGACACAATTCCCAAGGCTTCCGGGTACTCCGGTCAGAACTGCGGCATGGAATTACGGTTCCTGCTGAAGCACTCGCTGCAATACACCGGGCGGTCGCCTCGGGGCCGGAAGGGAACAGTAGCCTCTACGCCGCACTGGGCGCATTCAATCTGGAACATTTCCCTGGGTCCGGCAGAGAAGCCTCCCCGCTGCTCGGCGCGGCGAGCTGAACGGCACGACTGGCATCTCTTCGGATCGTTGACGAAACCCCGAGAATTGAAGAACTCCTGCTCACCCGTGGTAAAGATAAACTCTGTGCCGCAATCGACACATACAAGGGTCTTATCGGATAGTGCCACCTGCTGGCCTCCTAGAGATATGTAGGGTTCCAGGCCAACTGCGTAAGATCAGCGACTTTGTCCGGCCGGCTTGCCTGGCAAATGTGCCTTGCTCCACTCAGTAACAGCCACTCTGCAACAATATATACCCAATATTTCATAAATTGCAACCGAAAGGAAGAAATATACAAAAAATCGCAGGTTTACGTAGAAAATTTGGAATAATGTGACTGTAATTAGCAATTTCCGCTTCGGTAGGGCCTTCCCAGGTAGAAATCAGGTACGAAGATTGCACTTTCAAATACGGGGCAGTGGCACGCTTTACTCAAGACATTGGCTGAAGGTCGGTTTTCAGGTTGAGCCGGCTGGATTAGGTCGAATGTCACAAACTGTCCAAGAGTCTGGTCGCTGAAATTGACTACGAGCTGGATGACTAATATTGAAAAATGAGATTTCGCATTTTTCTGCAATTTGGAAAAGGAGTCTGGCATTTGCAAGTTGCGCTAGAATAGCCTTTCCCCGTTTTCTACGTATCCTCCGATTCATGGCTGAGGTCAACCAATTTGAGATTTACCCCCAAAAGCGATGCGCCGGTGTTCTCGGTCCTGAGGGACAGGGACTTTCGCGCAATCTGGTATGTGGGGACCCTGCGGGAATTATCGCGCCGAATGGAGCTCCTGGTACTCAGCTGGTTGATTCTCCAGGCCACCCAATCGCCGTTGCAACTGGCGCTTGTGCTGGTCTTCAACAACCTGCCTCGGCCCGTACTTTCTCTCTTCACGGGGTTGATTGCCGACCGCTTTGACCGGTGGAAAATTCTCATGGCATCCCAGGTCATGAACACGCTGGTTGCGTTCATTATTCTGGCCCTGATTTTCACGGATTCCATCCAGGCCTGGCACGTATTTGCCGCGGTCTTTGTCCAGGGAGCAACCAAGTCGCTGGAGGATCCCTCCAGGCGCACCGGAATCCTGGATATAGTGGGGGAACGACGGCTGGTCAATGCCTTGTCCCTGGACACCATCAGCAACACCTCCGGTAAGATGATTGGCCCGCTGCTGGGCGGACTGATGATTGATACTTCCGGTCCCCTGATTGCCTATTACTTCTCAGGCATAACGGTGGAGACCGGAGGGTTTGTCGGAGCCTGCGGCCTGATAGTGTTGGTGCATTTGCTAGACCTGGCCGTGATGACCAGGGTGAGGATCCCGAGGAAATTGCGAAGTTCAACCGTGGTACCGGTGTGGCGGAGCCTTGGCGAGGGAGTCCGCTATGCCCTGGCAACCCCGCTGTTGTGGGGAATGCTTTACGTAACCATCATCATGAACGCGTTGGCCTTTCCCCTGCAGCAGTTCATTCCGGACATTGGCGCCAACAACCTGCAGGTAGGCGCCACCCTGGTTGGCCTGCTCGTGGCCGGAGAGGGCATTGGCCAGATGATTGGCGCTGGGGCCATGGCCCTGACCCGGAACCTTGAACGTCACGGGCTGGTATTTCTCCTGGGTTCCACCGCCGTTTTGCTGATGGCGATTCTCTTCGTCTGGACGCCCTGGTACATGGTGGCCTTTGGCGTGCTGATAATCGGCGGTATTGGACAGTCCGGTTTCGGGACCATGCAGAGCACCATTACCATGCTTGCCGCCCCGCCGGACATGCGGGGGCGAATGGTTGGCCTGATGAGTGTTTGCATCGGTATCGGCACTCCCCTTGGTGGACTGGCAATAGGCATCCTGGCTGAACTATTCGGCACGCCCTGGGCCATTACGGCCAACGCTCTAATCGGCCTGGCATTGCTTCTCCCGTCCCTGGCATTTACTCCCCTGGCCTGGGGCCACACCCGCCAGGTTGCGGCAGCTCACACGACCTGACCCTTCCATGCTTTGTGGGCTTGTGAAACATTAAGACTGTAGCTTTCGGCCTTGTTGGCCGGGCAGATTAGGGTTATATTCTGAAACGCCGGCAGAAGGAGCCAACCTGTCCCCTGGCCGGCTAATCCATTGCAAGCAAGAAAACTGGTGGCAGGAGGAACGGTAGATGTCCAAGGTTTTGGTAATTCAGGGTGCGGGCATGAATATGCGGGGCAAGGTCCAGTTGGAGATTTTCGGACCCATGACCCTGGAACAGATTAATGAACAGGTCAAGGGATACGCCGATAGCTTGGGACTGGACGTGGAGTTTGTTCATTCCAACGTCGAAGGAGAGGTTGCCAATGCGCTGTATGCCGGCCACGACGGAGATGTGGACGCGGCCGTGATAAATCCTGCCGGCTACACTTCCCTGAACGGAGTCCTTAGGGCAGCTATAGCGCAGGTCCGCTTCCCCGTCATTGAAGTTCACGCTTCCAACCCGACGTCCCGAGGCGCGGTGTCGGCCGTGCAGCCCGTCTGCCGAGGCTCTGTTTACGGCTTTGGTGTTTACGGCTACTACCTCGCTCTGGAGGGAGTAAAGAACCTCCTGCAAGCATAGGCCGTAAGCGACTTCCCCAGAACAAACGGTGACAACCACTTGCCAGTGTTTCTCCCTGAAATGTCTGGCGCCGGATCATCAGCAGAAAAGGACAGGCGAAGGGAACCTCCCCTTCGCCTGCTTTAAATTATTGCGACTTGCCTCTCACGGAGGCTGACCGGATCTAGCCTCAACGCAAGCATCTTACCTGGGTGAACACGCTCTCATGCACGTCATCATTGGAAATCAAGTAATCCATGATCACGCGCATGACTTTACCTTCGTCGGCCAATGCATACCTCTCCTTCATGGCCCGCACAAAGCCCATCTGGTCGGGATTAAGCGCTATTTCGTAAGTTTCCTTGTCCCCTGCCATCCTAGCTTCCTCCGAATCTTGAATTCCCATTCAAGGGGTGCCTGGTATTTTCTGACAATATCCCAATTCTTGCCTTCATTCAACCGGCTGAGAGCGCCGCGTTTCAGAACATGTCCCCTCCAAATGACCATCGGCAGGGCCACGGGTCAGCCACGAGCCGCAAGAATCGGCTAATCAAAGAAAGTGTAGCCGTGACGATTCAGTGTAACGGTGGTCTCAATTCTCCAGCGGTAGGCCACCTGCATGGGTTCCGGGTCAAACTGAACGGCCCGCAGGTTCCTGGGGAGATTGTCCCTTATGCTTGCCTCCGCTGCCCTGGCTCTCCGCAACAGGTCGGAGTCTTCCCCGCTCCGGTCCTGGTCGCGAGTGAGGAACCAGCGAATCCAGAGCCAGTTAGAGTGGATGTAAATGTAAGCGGAATCCAATTCCCTCTGGCGTACCTGCTTTTGGAGCAGACTGACCTGCGCTTTAAGCTCCCGGTTGTCCTGTTCCAGTTGGTGAACTACATCATCAAGCTCACCGATGTTTCTGTTCGCCGTCAATTGACTTTTCCCCCTTACTAGTGGATAGGGAACGGCCCGCCTGCCGTATATGCCGGTTATTCAATGGCGTGGAGTCGCCCGTCCGCAGTCCGCGCAAATAACACGCCATCCGAAAGCGCCAGCGGTTCGTTTATTGCCTCGCCCAGGGCCAATTCCCAAATGATAGTCCCGGATTCCTTGTCCAGGGCATAAACCCTTCCCTGTTGGGTGGCAACCAGCAGAACATCGCCGGCGATGATGGGGGATGCATAAACCCCGCCATCTACTTCGGTTGCCCAGACCTCGGAGCCGGTCAAAGGATCCAGCGCAAAAAGCCTTCCGTCCAGGTCACCGGTGTAAAGGCGGCTGTTCCCGACGGCAGGGGAGGAAACTATGCTGGAATCGGCTCCCTCAGGGGAGAAGCGCCACCGCCCTCCCTGCTGCTTCGCCGGCCTGGGAACCCCCGGGACCTGCCAGAGCCAAAGCTGGGCCCACACCCGCTTGAACTGGTACTGACCCGGAATTTCCTTTTCGTTGGCGTCAATTGCATACAGGCTGCCCCCGGCAGAGAAGAAAACCAGGTCGTGGGCGATTACGGGCGCGGCGTAAGCGGACTTGGGCGTGCGGTAAACAAGGCGGTTCTGGCCTGTACGGGCATTCAACAGATGCATGCGGCCGTTGCGGTCGCCGACGGCCATCACGCCGTCCTGGATTGGCCCGTGGGAACCGATGGAATCGGTTGCCTGGTAGGTCCAAATTTCTTCACCGGTTGCGGCGTCCAGTGCATACTCGGTTCCGTCCCAGGACCCGACGTAAACGATGCCGTCGCTGACTATGGGAGATGCTGTTATGATGTCCTGGGCTGGGGATTCCCAAACGACTTCCCCCGTGGCAGGGTCCATGGCCTGCAACCTGTGATCCAGCAGGCCGGCGTACAGCAAGCCTCCGGCCAGCGCTAATGATCCTTGCACAGGAGCCGGCGTTGACTCTTCCCACAGAATTGTCCCGGTCCTGGCATCCAGCGACATAATCTTGAAGTGGCCCCCCAGGTAGATCCTCCCATCTGCTACCACCGGACCCGAGCGAGTGGCCTGCCCTGTAGGTACGCTCCATATTAACGAGCCTTCCGGAAACCCGGAAGTTGGATGCTCAACCGATGCAACTTTCCGCTGAGCGAGGTCACCGCCGGCCATAGTCCATTGCCCCGGTGCGGAAGCGGAAGTCGCTTCCGTCGTGGGCCGGTGAAACAACAATACGCGGTAATCTGGAAGGAAGGGGTAGTTGAGCCAGAGCAGGAAGGCAATGGCGGCTGCGATGATTCCCGCCGTTGCAATTCGCCGCCTGGTGAAAAGCCTTCGGTCCCTGCCCTGAAGAGCCCACGATGGCAACACCTGTATGCCTGAGTCGCAGGAAATGCATTGGCCCGAATCGTCTAGAGCCTGCCCTCCGCACTGGGGACAGCGGGCCGGGGGTGTCAGGCGCCTGACCGGACTATCCGAGGCCAATACGGGAAATGACCTGAGTCCCAGCATACGGGCCAGTCTTGCCAACCCATTCTTCAGGGTGAGACCTCCGAAAAGGCAGAAAATAGATCTTCTAACAGCCTTCCAGGAAGGGTGCCTGCGGATGCGGCTTGAAATCTGGGGAAAAGTAATGAGGCGCGTCGGACGGTAGTCTTTGGACGATGGTACCCCGGATGGGCTTCGATCCCATGATCTCCACCTTGAAAGGGTGGCGTCCTAACCTGGCTAGACGACCGGGGCACACAGTCCCATTCTACTACATTTGCATTGGCTGTGCTACCGACGTAGCAGCCGTAACTGTTCAAACTTGGTGTGTTACCAGACTGGAAAATCCGTCCTTCCCGCGCAGGCGGGAACCTCGAACCTGTGCAAATCGTGGGGTGGGTAGAGGCGCATGACCATGCGCCCCTGCGGTGTCGAGGGTATGACGGGTGCAGAGGCAGGTAATTCCCTCAATTCTGAACAGTCGCCCTGGGCTTCGCCATGCGATGACAGGGGCGGGTCTAAGTCTCATCCCAATCCTGGATCACGGACCGCTGTCCCCTTCTGTGGAAGGGTAGGCATGGGGCACCTGGGCAGCAGTCCGCTGGCGCTTGGTTGCCCTTTTTGTGTTTGATTCTTTCCGCGTACCGGACTTGCCTTCGCCCGTCCCTGCCTTGGCCGTTGCGGTCATAAAGGACTCAAAAGATGGGCAGCCGTGGGAGACGACGCACTCTTCGCAACGGGGACGCTGGGCCTTGCACACCTGTCGGCCGTGGGTTATGAAGGCCTGGTGGAAAGGATATACCATCTCAGGGTCCACCGCTTCCTCAAGAAGGTCGTGAGCCTTATCCGCGCTAACCTTTGGGCCAATCAAGGCCAGTCTCTGGGAGACCCGGTAGATGTGAGTGTCAATGGCCATCGCCGGCATTCCCAGGGAGAAACTGAGAATTATGCCGGCCGATTTCGGCCCGATTCCCGGCAACTGTCTCAGCCAGGCTTTGGCTTCTGACAGTGGCATTTCCCGCAGAAAAGACAGGTCGAGGGAACCGTTCAGTTCAATTATGCGGGACAACACCTGCTTGATGCGGGGGGCCTTGATTTTCGCCAGACCTCCGCCGCTTATTGCTTCTTCAATCTCGGCTACTTCCCCCGCGGCCACCGCTTCCAGCGAGCCGAAACGCCGCATAAGGCTGCGAAAGGCCCTTTCCGAGTTGGTGTCAGAGGTATGCTGGGAGAGGATGGTGAAGGTCAACTCGTGGATCGGGTCGAGCCTGGGCTCCTCGGGGAAGGGCCCATACTGCTCGGTCATCAGCCGTATGGCGTCAGCTACGGGAATGGAAGGCGCCGGCTTCTTCCGGCTCCGCCCCTTTCGTGGCGCGGCAGACTTTGAGGCGGCTGTCCCCTTCTTGGAGGCGGCCCTTTCAGCTTTGGGTGGCAACGATTACCTCCGGGAGCCCGGAGTTTCATTCCGGGGCCTCGTTCAGGCGTCGTGGAGAGTGGCATTGTTCCCTTGTCCGCAGATTGCTGAAGGCCGAGACGCCACCCATTCCAGCCATCCCGGTGCTCCGGCGGTCCCCAAACCATTGCGGCCAATGCCGGCTACCGTGGAGAATACCGTCAGGTTAACTTGCGAAAACCTAGCTGGTTTCGCCCAGATTCCTGCGTTGCTCTGAACGTAGAAACTGCTCCAGTTCCCTCAATATGTCCGCCGGTTCGGGCATCGGCGTGTCCGCCAGGGTTTCATCGTAGCGGTCTTCCAGCTTTCTGACGTAACTGGCCAACTGGTCGTCATTGCTGATGGCCTGGACCACTTCCTCGTCAAATTTCTCGGCTGCGGAGCGCAGTTCCCTCAGGTCAACTGGCAATCCCAGCAGGCGGGAAATGTTTTCGGCCAGGGTATAGCTGACCCGGTAATTGGGGGCTGCCTGCAAGTAGTGGGAGGTGTGGCCCCAAAGGGATGCGTAGCTCATCCCTTTTCTGGTGCAGATCTCGTTGACGGCGGTGGTAATCCCCGTGGGCCCCTGGTAATTGGAAGTGCCGATCTTCGCCGTATCCAGGGCATTCTGCAGCAACGGCAACGTAGAGGAGCCGGTCAACTTCACTTCCCGGGTGTGGGGTACGGCGTCCAGCAGCGCGCCGAGATGGAAGACGGTTTTAACCCCCAAGTCCAGGGCGAGGTTGGCGATAGTCTCCGAGAAAGTTCGCCATTTCAGGTTGGGCTCAATGCCAACGAAGAACAGCGCCCCTTTCGCAGTTCCTTCAGGAACGGGACGGGGGGCTTGCCAGAAATAAAACTCGTTGGCCGGCCACCTTACCCGCCTCCGTCCGTCCCGGGTGCGGTAGGAACGGGGACGCTCCTGGGTAAAATCATAGAATTCTTCCGGGTCTATTTCCGCGAATTTGGTGGCCTCCAGTTGGCGCATCAGGTACTTGACGCTGGACGTCGCGCTTTCTCCGGCGTCAGGCCAGCCGGCAAAGGCAATTATCAAGTGCTCGAATTTTCCCTTTAGTTCCTGGTGGAAATTCAGATAGCTCATTGACCGGCCCCTATGGAAAGATCCCGGCGGCCCGGGTCAGGCAGGTGGAGGAGCGCTGGCTAACGGCCAGCGGGAAGAGAGTTATGGTGAATCATTTCACAACCAAGTTTAACATTGGAGTATTGCGGTAACAAGGACTGGTACCCCTCTCTGCAGGGATATCCCATATCAGCTTCGGGGACAAACCGCCGTTCCCGTGGAGCCGAAAGTTCAAACCAGGAGCAACTCAGCCCGGTCTCACATTGAAAAGGGAAGGGAGCGGACCTTAACCAATAAGACTGTCCTGGATTCCTAAACCGCCCTGCCGGACAATACTCCAAGGTACGCTGCCGTCAGACCGATGACCAGGTTTGCCAGGATGTTAATCCCCGCCCGGCCCAACTCTCCTGACTCCAGCAACCGGATGGTGTCGTAGCTCAGCGTGGAGAAAGTGGTGTAACCACCCAGAAGCCCGATAGCCACCATCGCCCTGATGTCGCCGGAAATCTCACCTCTTTGCAGCGCGTAGGCAAGGAAGAATCCCAGGGCGAAGGAACCGGTGACGTTGACGAACAGTGTGCCCCAAACAGTGCCCGTTCCAAATAATTGAATGGCCAGCCGCCCGGCCGCAAACCGAAGCACGGAACCTGCGGCGCCTCCCGCGGCGACCAGGACCCAGACCATTAAATGCCACTTTCCGGGGCTCTACAGAGTGGAAGTCTCATCGGTGCAGACCTGCATTGACGCGATTTGCAAATTGAACCGCTTTGACTTCCAGGCTCTTGACCCTTCCCATTGAGAAGACAACGGCGGTTAGACCTCTTATGTTCCCCGCCACGGCGAAATGCCGGGAATCTTCATCCTCAGGGTATAGACCGAGGTATGGGCAGTGAAGAACATGGTCCGGTTGTCCCCGCCGCCCCAGGCGCAGTTGGCCGGAACCTCCGGCAATCGGATGATGCCCAGCTGGTTCCCGTTCGGATCGAATACCCAACAGCCGCCGGGTCCCGTGCTGTACACATTGCCCTGCGAGTCCACCTTCATGCCGTCGGGCACGCCAACCGGTTCGTTCGAGGACATATCTGCAAAGGTGCGCCCGTTGGAGACCGTGCCGTCAGGCACCACATCGTAGGCGGCGATGTACATTCGTTCCCGGGTGTTGGTGACGTATAGCACCCGTTCATCCGGGGAAAATGCCAGCCCATTGGGATATTCGGTGTCGGTCACCACAGCGGTCACCGTTCCGTCGGGCGCGATCCGGTGGACACCGCTGAACTCTATTTCCCGTTCGTCCTCGGGCACTCGACCTCCCGGGTTGGTGAAGTAGATGCTGCCGTCCGAGTGGCACACCACATCGTTAGGCCGATTCAGGCGCTTTCCCTCCCAGTGCTCCGCCAGCGCGACAATGGCGCCGTCCTGTTCCCGGCGACTCATTCTCCGAGCATCGCCTTCGCACATTATCAGTCGGCCCTGCAGGTCATAGGTAAGGCCGTTGGAGCCGTTACTGGGTTCGCGGAATATTTCCGGTTCACCGCCCGGTTCCAGGCGATATATGGCCCCTGGCTCTCGCCGTACGTCAACGAAGAGCCAATAGCCATCGGGATGCCACAATGGTCCCTCGGTGAATATGAAGCCGGTGGCAAGCAGCTGGGCCTCACTCGATTCTACAATTCCTTCCAGATTGTCAGCCATAATTACCTCCCGGGGACAGGATTAAGCGCCGAAGCTGCTATACGAGCGCTCTGCCCGTGCGCGGCGCAGGTTTCAGGATGGCAGGTGAGCCAGGTATTGCTCTACGTAGTCCATACCGGCCAAATCGCTGAAGGCAGTCATCAACTGCTGCGTGACCGGGCCCGGCACTGTACCCTGGCCGATGGCGGCGCCGTTTACCTTTCCGATGGGGCACACACACAGGCTGGTGGAAGTAAGGAAGGCTTCGTCGGCGGTGTAGGCGTCGTAGAGGTCGAGATCCGTTTCCGCCACAGGGAGCCCCAGCCCCGCGGCCAGGTCCAGCACTACGCCCCGGGTGATTCCTTCCAGCACGAACTGGCCCCGGGGAGTGGTTACAGTGCCGTCCTTTACCAGGAATATATTGCTGCCCCGGCCCTCGGTGAGATTTCCGGCTTCATCCAGCAGCACAGACCAGGCATTGGGGTCGGTGTCCCGGACCTCCAGGTCGCCCATTATGAGATTGAGGTAATTGTGGGTCTTGGCCCGTGGGCTGAGAAAACGCGGCGGAATTCGGGGCACCGATGGCGTTACAACGCTGATTCCGTCCCGGTAGAGGGTGGCCCGGCGGGCGAAGGGGATGGCGTGGCTCTCAATCAGCACCGTAGGCTGCTCCGCAGCGCCAGGTTCCGATGACTCCACTCCCCGGCTGATGCGCTGCATTACCCACATATCCTGGCCCGGTGGCAGCAGTGGATGGTTGTGGTTGACCACTTCCAGGGACCACCGCTCCATCTCTGCCGGGTCCAATCCCGGGTCAATGCGCAAGTAGCGGAGGGAGTTGTAGAGGCGTTGGATGTGCTCCTTGAGCCTGAAGGTCCGGCCCCCGAAGGTCCGGGTAGCGTCGAATACGGCATCCCCGTAAATGAAACCCCGGTCGCGAATGGGAATGCCAACATCTTTCTCCGGCATGAGACTGCCGTTGAAAAAGACTATGCTGTCATGGGCGGGGAGCTGGGTGGACATAGGCGAAGCCTCGAATCGCGGGATAAGAATCGGATTTCTACATTACGGCAAGGGGCCCTGGATGGGTTAGGCAAGCACGATTCCGAATGGTTAAATCGCGCCTGTCGTCTCATGATGGTAGCTATTCAGCCCCCAGGTCCCTGGCCACCTGCCCAATCACCTGGTCCAGGGTGGATACTATCTGCTCCACCTCGCCCGGCGTCACGCAAAGTGGGGGCATCACGTTCATCACGTCTCCACCGCGCAGGAACAGGCCGTTGTCGGCAAATCCCTGGGTCAAGCGGGGTCCCAGGTCGGCGTCGGCGGGGAAGTGCTCCTTCGTCTCCCGGTCCTTGACTATCTCCAGTCCACACATCAGGCCAAGCCCGCGGACGTTGCCCAGAATCTGGTGCTTCTGCTTCAGCTCTTCCAGGCCATCGAGCAGATACTTGCCCATGCGGGCCGAATTCTCGACCATCCCTTCCCGCTCCATAATCTCCAGGTTCTTGAGAGAAGCGGCCGCCGCCACCGGATGGCCGCCGAAGGTGATTACGTGCCGGAAGGCTGCCTTGGGGCCGCCTACGAAGGCATCCGCGATGGGTTTGCGCAGGATGGCGCCGCCCATGGGAATGTAGCCGCTGGTGATGCCCTTGGCCACCGTCATCATGTCCGGGGTCACGCCCCAATGGTCGCAACCGAACATCTTGCCCGTCCGCCCAAACCCGGTGATGACTTCATCAGCGATCAACAGGCAGCCGTACTTGTCGCAAAGCTCTCTCAGCAGGGGCCAGTAATTGTCCGGGGGAACAACGGCTCCCATGGGACTCGAGACGGGTTCGGCCACCACCGCGGCGATAGTCTCGGGCCCCTGGAACTGGATGATGTTCTCGATGGCATCCACGCTGCGCTGGCCGCATTCTTCTGGAGAACTGCTGTTGAATTCGCAGTGGTAAAAGTTGGGTTGAGGGGCGTGGAAAGCCCCCGGCATCAACGGTTCGTAGTCGGTCTTGGGGTAAAGGAAGTTGCCGCCCAGGGCCAGTGCGCCGAAGGTGGCCCCGTGATAGGAGTCCTTTCGGCTGATGAACTTGGTGCGCTCCGGTTCCCCCATCCTCTTGAAATATGCCCGGCTAAGCTTCAGGGCCGTCTCCACTGACTCGGAACCGCCGCTGGTGAAGAAACACCGGGAGAGGTCGCCGGGTGTAATTGACGCAATTTTCTCGGAGAGGCGAACGGCCGGCTCGGTAGTGGTACCCATGGGCATATAGGTAATTTTGAGCATCTGCTCGTAAGCTGCGTCGGCTATTTCCGTCTGTCCGTAACCCACATTTTTCAGCCATAGGCCCGACATGGCGTCTATGTAGGTATTTCCCAGGGCATCGGTAACCTGGCAACCCTTGCCCTCAACGAAAATCTGCGGCTCTCCCTTTTCGGCCATGTCGCTGGGTTCCCGAAGATAGACCCAGAGGTTTTCCAGGGCTGTGCGCTGAAGGTCCTGAACAGTTTCTTCCGTATGGGTGGTCATACTAGCCTCCACTCCAGAGTTGCTGACAAAAAAGCCGAAACTTCTGAGTCAGTTTAACACTGGGCCGTTGCTACCACAAACGAAAAAGCCGCTGTCGGAAGGCAGCGGCTGTAATGGACCGAATGCTTCTTCATTCAGGCGGAGACTGCCCATTCTCTGCCGGAACTGTCATGCCTGTTCTTTTCCAGCAACGCATCCACGAACGGCTTTAAAAGAATTTCAGCGCACTCCACTGTAACCCCCACTACCTTGCCGTCCTGGTCGAAAAACACAACCACTCCCCTGGCAATTTCTTCGCCCTCCGTCCTCTTGGCGCCGGTTTCCAGCACCAGGGTGTCGGTGTCCGGATAATACTCAGCGATTAACTCTGGGAGAGGCTCCAGCTGTTCAGATTTTATTATGCGTTCTGCCACGGTCTTCCTCCAAACCAGGCTTCCAACCTTCTATCCTGATAAGCTGACAAGAGCTTCAGGTCATTTTCCGTTCCAACAAATACCAGCTTAATCCACTGCATGCACTCCGGTGAACTTCCGACAGTGATCCGGACATGCTCTCCCCGATGATTTCTCTCTTCCCATTCGGCGAGTGGGTTTTCCAGTACGTAAATTACCCACTCAGGGAGAACGTCGCCATGTCTGTTGGCAGTTGCGGCGCCATGAGGCGTCTTAGGCAATTCTTCATAGGCCACCCGCAGTCTCTGCCTTTCCTCCTCTGTGATAGGCTTGGGCTGGGCCATCTAGTATATTCCATAAACGGGAACAAAGTTGCTGACACTGATTCTGTCTACGTGGTAAACCTTCCTCTTTCCCAAGAGCGCTGTCGAAGAACCCAGCCACATTGCAAATCAGGTGCCGTACCAAGTCTACCACGATTCTCGGGCAGCAATCGGCCAGTTACCCTGTGATAAAATAACCCTCAATCAACGGGGTTGTGTGGACGCCGCGTTAGGAGAGGAATTGCCATGGCTACGACGACCGCCAGCCGGCGCATTCAAGGCCGTGAACGGACAGAACTGGCCGAGGAACTCAGGAAGCGAGTTACCGGGGAAGTCCGTTTCGATACTTTCTCTCGGGTCTTGTACAGCACCGATGCCAGCATATACCAAATGGAGCCGGTGGGCGTCGTTATTCCCCGAAACGTAGAAGATGTACTGGCCGTGGTGGAAATCGCCCGGGACAACCAGGTGCCCGTACTTCCCCGGGCGGGCGGCACGGGCCTGGCGGGTCAGTCCGTTAACCACGCCATCGTCATGGATTTCAGCAAGTACTTGAACCGCGTCGTTGAGCTTAACCGGGAAGAGAGTTGGGTCAAGGTCCAGCCTGGAATCGTTCTCGATCAACTTAATCGCTACCTGGCCCCTCACGGCCTTCAATATGCTCCCGACCCCACCACTTCCAACCGCGCCTGCGTCGGCGGAGGAATCGGCAACAATACCTGCGGCGCCCACTCCGTGATCTACGGCAAGACCCTTGACCACATCAAGGAAGTGGATGTGGTGCTTTCCGATGCGGCCCAGGCCCATTTCCACACTCTGGAACCCCATGAGCTGGAGGCAAAACTTACCGGAGAGGGGCTGGAATCGGACATATACCGGGGAATTCTTCAGATTGCCCGCGACAACCTGGCGGAAATCGAGGCGCGTTACCCAAAGATAATGCGACGGGTCAGCGGGTATAACCTGGATTCGTTCCTTGGCGAGGAACCGGTAAACCTGACCAAGATGGTAGTCGGCTCCGAAGGCACCTTGTGCGTAGTCACCGAGGCTAAGGTAAACCTGGTGCCCCGGCCGACAATGACCTCCCTTTCCGTGCTCCACTTCAGGGACATTGTGGAGGCCAGCGAGGCCACCAGCCAGGTCCTGAAGCACAACCCATCGTCGGTGGAAGTGCTTGACAAAATGGTCCTGGACCGCTCCCGTGAGTCCGTGGGCCAGTCCAGGAACCTGGCCTTCGTGGAGGGAGACCCCGGGGCCATGCTGCTGGTGGAGTTCTACGGGGAGTCCGAGGCTGAACTGACCTCCAAGATGCAGAAACTAAGGGACGATATGTCCCGCCAGCGATTGGGGTACGCCTGCGTAAACCTGCTGTCCCGCGCAGACCAGGACATGGTGTGGAATCTTCGCAAGGGCGGCCTGGGGCTGCTCATGAGTACCCACGGCGATGCCAAACCAATTCCCTTCGTGGAAGACCCGGCCGTTGACCCGGAAAAACTGGGGGAGTTTGTTCGCCGCTTTGATGAGGTGGTCAGAAACCACAACACGACGGCGGGTTACTACGGCCACGCCAGCGTCGGATGTCTGCACATCCGCCCCCTGGTCAGCCTGAAGAGTTCCGATGGCATAGATAAAATGATCTCCATTGGCGAGGAAATCAGCGACCTGGTCAAAGAATTCGGCGGTTCCATGAGCGGCGAACACGGTGACGGAATCGTTCGCGGAGTCTGGACCGAGAAAATGTTCGGCCCGGATATTTACCAGGCTTTTCGTGACCTGAAGGGTACCTTCGACCCCAATGGAATAATGAACCCCGGAAAAATAATTGACTGCCCTCCCATGCGGGAGAACTTGCGATACGGCGCCGAGTACAACGCGGCCTCTTTGCCAACCCGCCTGGACTTTTCCGTAGATACCAACTACGCGGGCGCAGTGGAAATGTGTAACGGCATGGGCGCGTGCCGCAAGCTGACCGGCACGATGTGCCCGTCCTTTATGGCAACCAGGGACGAGGAGCACTCCACCAGGGGGCGCGCCAACCTCCTGCGTGCGGCCCTGTCCGGAACCTTGCCCGAAGGCTCCATTACCGATAGTCGGCTATATGAAGCTATGGATCTCTGCCTGGAATGCAAGGCTTGCAAGTCCGAGTGCGAGTCGGGCGTTGACATGGCCAAGCTAAAGTACGAGTTCCTGGACAATTACTACAAGGCAAACCCACGCCCCTTCCGCAATAAGTTCTTTGCCCACATCGCCAGGTACAGTCGCATGGGAAGCCGATTCGCCACCCTGGCCAACCTGGGCGCTTTCAGCCCCATCGGCAAATTTGTGGCCAGTTCGCTGTTGGGAGTTCATCCCGAGCGTAAGCTGCCCAGGCTGGCCGGTCGCACCTTTGGACGGTGGTTTTATGCCCGCACTACCGATGGTGTGAAGGGAACACCAAAGGGAACGGTTGCCCTGTTCAACGATACCTTCATGAATTTCAACTACCCGGAAATAGGGATAGCCGCTGTCGAACTGTTGGAGGCTGCCGGCTATCGGGTGCAGTTGGCGGAGGCCCAGTGCTGCGGCCGTCCCATGATTTCCAAGGGTTTCCTGGAAGAGGCCCAGGCTCAGGCCAGATACAACGTTGACCGGCTTTATGCTTTCGCCGACCAGAGTGTCCCGATCATCGGGTGCGAGCCCAGCTGCCTTCTAACTTTCCGTGATGAATACCCCGAGTTTTGCGGAGATGAACGTGCCAGGAAGGTTGCGGAAAACAGTTTTATGATTGATGAATTCCTGGCTATGTTGCAGGAAAAAGGTGAGCTTGATATCGAATTTTCAACGATGCAGAAGAGGGTGCTGTTCCACGGACACTGTCACCAGAAATCACTGTTGGGTACGGCTTCTTCCATGGCGGCGCTCCGGTTGCCACCCGGTTACGAGGTTGAACTCATCAATTCGGGCTGTTGCGGCATGGCGGGTTCCTTTGGATTTGAGAAGGAACACTACGACGTTTCCATGACCATCGGCGAGCAGGTGCTGTTCCCCACCATTCGCGACAAGGGTCCGGAGTGGGAGGTGGCTGTGATGGGAGTGTCCTGCCGCCAGCAGGTGGAGGATGGTACGGGCACACGGGCCCGCCACCTGGTGGAAGTACTGAGAGACGCCCTGCCCTAATAGGCCAGCGATATTGGATTGAAGAATAACCCGTGAGTCCGTTCGTGGTGAGCCTGTCGAACCATGAGTCGGCGGCCCTTCAACAAGCTCAAGGTGAGCGGAAATTAACCCATCACTTCAAAGTTGTTGGACTACTAACCATCGGCCAGACGTTTGAAAACGGGACGAACCTACGGAGTGGTTAATCGCCGCGTAGTTTCACCAAAATTCCCGGCCGCTATGGTTATGTCGTAGATGTCAATTACGCCGTCCTCGTTGGCGTCGCCAAACAACAAGGTAAATGTCGGAAGGCTTATGGAGCCCCCTTTCTCAAGCTGGCTATTGTTGACGATTATGGGTACGTAGCCCGGTGCTTTTAGAGCAATCCGCCCGGCGCCTTCACGAACCATGAATTCGTAGCTGCCATTTGAGTCCGTGAAGAAGACCTCATCCCCCACCTCTACGTAACTGCCCAGGCTGCTCTTTCTTTCCTGCAGCTTTATCGTTCCCCTTACCACGATTGAATCAAAGGGGTTTGCCAGGGGCCTCTCGGTATTCTGGACCACCGCACCCTTGCTTATGAACGTGTTCTTGAGAAGTTGCCGTTGGGCGCCAACTTCCGGCCTGCCTGCTGGTAGATTGAGGTCGGATTGAATTCCTCCGGGGAACACTTCATTGGGCGGTAGGGCGATTGTACCAACTTCGGACCTTTTCAAACCTCCAACAGCATCTGCGGTGGCTGAAAAACTGCGGAGGGAACTTGATGATGCCGCTAAAGTTGAAACTCCCGGACTGCTAAGAGGTTGCGCCCCCCTGGCATGTAAGGGACTGGTCTCTATGGGTTCTCGGGGACCGCTGCGAGTCTGCAATCTCGGATCAATCAATGAACTTTTGAGCTTGAAGTTGGAACTGCTGGTGAAGATATTACCCATCGGCACTGCAAGTGTAAGGACACCAGCCGGACTCAATGACTGTGCCTGAGCGGGGCCGCTGTGTTCCAGGGAGATGCCGCGCTTGACCCCATTGTCCAATACAGGACGCAGTAGCCTTTTTACCAGACTGGCATGTGATCCGTCGAAGGCTATCCGAGCGGCAGTCTTTATGATCGCATGAACCTGAGGCCGGTCTAATGCGCCGCTGAAGCTTCCTGGAGTCACGGTGCTGAAGATGCCGGGCAAGTCCACTAGGCGGGTAGCCACGTCCGGTTTGGAAGCGGATACAACTTGGGAAACATCGGTAGGTCCGAGAAAAGTCTTAGACATCATAACTGCCCGTGTATCAACAGCCGGCGGGCCCAGTTGCTGCTCTTTGCCAAAGATGGCTTGGGGCTCCTTTTCGATGTCAGGGAATGAAATGCCGGAGGGGCTGGGAGCGGCTATGATCCAGATGCCAGGCAGCAGGCTCATGGAATTGTTGTCCGGTGAGGAGTCGCCTTCCAGGGTAGCCGTAGCAGTTAGCTGGTGTATGGAACCAGGTGCAGGGGGGCCGGGTGGCGGCGGCCCACCCGTGGCGCCGGTGGTGTCCCATTCGAAAGTGACGGTGGTGGAGCCCCCGGATTCAACGGTTATGCTCTCTGACCCAATTAGCAGGTCGTCAGATATATCAGTGAGTGACACCTTAAAGGTCTCTTCGCTATCACCATTGTTTCTTAAACCGACCCGGATCGTTACGCTGTCTCCCTCCTCGGCAAAGGGAGGCCCATCCTGCCCAATAGATGTGACGGCCACGTCCCTGCTGCTTTGGAGGCTGGCAGACGCGGCAATCAAGGATGTACTTCCTTGTTGACCCCACACAACGGAGGCGGCTCCGGCCAGAGCTGCCAGGGAACTGGCCGGCAAGAGCAGGAATATTTGCAGGCTCATCAGCAAGGCTTGACCTTTGTTGCGGGTTCGACGGAAGTCATGAACTCGATTCGGAATAAACAATCATCAAGAGTCCGCCTGAGGCACCCTCGTTTCTTTCCGACTGCACCAGCTTCCAGGAATGTGCTCCCTCACTTTCGAAATCGCTGAGGTCCACAATGCTGCTGAAGATACCCTTCTCGCATTGCTTGGCTATGAGGTCAGCCTCGTCGAACTCGATCCGCGCGCATGGGGCGTCCACGTTTACGCCCTGGGATATCCAAAGTGTCGCTGAAATCTCTGAGACATCAAGCGATTGGGGAATAGAGAACTGGACCGGGTACTCCCCTTCATTTTGCCGCGATACCGCCATCATCAAAAAGTTGTCAGCAGTGGGAAACTGCCAGTGGTAATAGCCCAAGTCAGGTTCGTCCGCTTCAATTGCAGTCTTCTCAAGCGCCTCCGAAATGACCACGTTCAGGGTGTCCAGCAGGGTAGTAAGCGCAATGTCAGTCACTCTTGGATTCTCCACGTCTTCTTTCCGAGCCTGCCATATTTGGGAAGATGCGGTCCCGTTGGGCAAGAAGGCAATTATCCAGCCTTCATCGTCATAGTAAAGGTTAACGGTGGAAACAATGTCATCAATGTTCTCCAGGGAGACCCTCGCTACCGTATAGTTATCGCCGATGGAGACCAGCGTCGCCGGAGACGTCCTTACTCCGGTGTCGCCTGCGCTAATAGGGCTGAATATATAGCCGTCAACCGTTCCCTTGTCCAGGGAAAAGGAACCTTCGTCCATCAGTCGGTAGTAGGCAGAGAAACCTGCGGAATCTGCGGGAAACGCCAGTTCCTGCTCTTCTGTGGTCTGCATTGCCCCAGCCGGGGGCCTCAATGCTGTCAATGAATGTTCCGAATCTGTAACGTATCCCGAGGCATTCCAGAAGTCGGACCCGGCGATTATCAGGAGCGGCAACAACGCTGCAAGAAAGAAAATGGCACGGCGAGCCATGCGAGAAATTGTATGCATGTTCTAACCCAATACCAAATGATGTAATGAGCAACAATTTTAGTGTCATATTGTTTTATCACTCAACATTATTATCGTCAACTTTGCGTGTCGAGGTATGAATAGGCATGGTAAGGTTCGCCGTCTTGGCGGCGGCGGGTTAAACGAAGCCCCATAGAAAAAATGCCGACCGGAGAAAACCCGGTCGGCAGTCGTTTTGGGCCAGCGTTGCGAGTTGACGGTTGCTACGAGGTGGGCGGCCTCTTTCCTTCCCAGGGCCGAGCGGTTTCAAACGCCGCCGATGCCTGCAATACCTTTGCCTCATCCCCTCTCGGACCGATGATGTGCAGGCCTATGGGCATTCCCGCGCTTGACGGGTCCTCGGAAAAACCACAGGGAACGCTGGCGGCAGTCTGGCCGGTCATGTTTATGGGGAAGGTAAAGGGCAAATAGCCCCAGAACGGGTCAACTTCCTTGCCGCCAATCACCGAAGGCCGCTCCTCAATGGGAAATGCCGGCACGGCCATGGTTGGCGTCAATAGTAGGTCGTAGTCGTCAAAGAAGTTCTCCATCTGGCGCCGCAGTTGATCAACCCTGAGCAGCGCTCGGGACAGGTCCGCGCCTGAAACCTCGGCCCCGTGTTCAAAGGCGCGCAATCCGTAGTAGGTGAAATCCTCCCGATGTTCTTCCAGGAGATGCCCGTATGACGTGTACGAGGCGGTAGCGAAAACGTCCCAGAATGCTTGAAATGGGTCGTCTATCGCCAGGTTGGGGGTCTCCACTATGGCCCCTAACTCTTCGAACACCTTCGCGGCATTTTCGGTGACTCTGATTACCTCCGGGTCAACTCCTGCGTAGCCAAGGTCAGGACTCCAGGCTATCCGCAGGTCAGCAACTCCATGCCCCAATCCGGCAGAAAAGTCGGGCGGGATTTCCCGCATCGAAACCGGGTCCCGTGGGTCAGGTCCCGCCAGCACCTGCAAGAGTAGTGCGGTATCTGCGACAGTGCGCGACATGGGGCCTGACTGGGAAAAATGATTGGCGGCCGGAAAGCCGTAGCCGCCGAACCGGGGTACCCTGCCCTGGGAAGGTTTAATTCCGAATAGCCCGCTGAAGCTGGCGGGAATCCTGATGGAGCCTCCGCCATCGCTTCCCGTTGCCAGGGTGCACAGGCCGGCTGCCAGGGCTGCCGCCGCTCCGCCGCTGGAGCCGCCCGGGGTTCGGGAGATGTCCCATGGATTGCGGCAGGCATCGCCGAGCTTGTTCTCGGTGGTGCCTGAAAGCCCGAATTCAGGGGTGTTAGTCTTGCCGAGAATTATGGCGCCCGCTTTCTTGACCCTCTCCACCACCACGGAGTCCAGCTCCGGCGTTCTGCCGGCAAACATCGCCGAGCCGAGCGTAGTCGGAATGCCATCGGTCATTTCCAGGTCTTTAATGGAAACGGGGACCCCGTGAAGAGGTCCCAGGTCTTCCCCTCGGTTGAACGCGCCCTGGGCCGTGTCCGCCTGTGCCATAGCCTGGTCCTGGCAGAGCGCCAGGTAGGCGTTCAACCTTGGGTTAAATTCCTGGATTCTGTTGAAGAACATTTCCACGACTTCAACGCAGGAGACCTCTTTGCTTTCCATCATGCTGCGAATCGTTGTGGCGGACGCAAAAGCCAATTCCTGGTCCATTATTCAACCTCCCTTGCAATCAAGACGTTGGGGAAAACCTTGTTCCCAGTTTATTTTTGGTCATTATTTGAAACTTTTTTAAATTGACGTTCAAAACTCGGAGTCTCTACAATCCGGGTCATTATAGCAAAGCATCGTGAAAGTCCTTACTGGACTCTTGCGCCGGCGGAAAGGACATACTCCTTGACCAAGGTGGGCATCATTGCCAATCCTGCTGCCAGCAAAGATATCCGGCGGTTGGTGGCCCAGGGCAGGGTCATACCGGACTGGGAAAAGGTCAACATAGTCAGACGTGCATTGCTGGGATTGCAGGCTGTGGGCATTGGCGAGGTGATTGCCATGCCGGACGGTTCTCACCTGTGCCGGCGCGCGCGGGATGACTCCCAACTGAGCCTGGACCTGTCTCTGCTTCAGATGCCCACCTATCACACGGAAGGCGACACTATCCGGGCGGCCTCCATGATGGAGCAGTCCGGCGTCAATTGCATCATCACCCTGGGTGGTGATGGCACCAATCGGGCGGTGGCCTGCGGCACTTGCGCCCTCCCGATTGTTCCCATATCCACCGGAACGAACAATGTCTTCCCCCAGATGATAGAAGGAACGCTGGCCGGCCTGGCGGCGGGAGTAATAGCCTCCGGCCAGTTGCCGTCTCACTGGGCTTCGGTTGTCAGCAAAACCCTGGCGGTTTTCGTTGATGGTGAGTTCCGGGACATGGCGCTGATTGACGTGGCTTTTTCACGGGAAAGATATGTGGCTACCAGGGCCATCTGGGACCTGAGCACCCTTTACGAGGTCTTCTTGACCAGGTGCGAACCGTCGAGCATCGGACTCTCGTCAGTAGGGGCCAGGCTGGAGGTGGTTAACAGCAGCGACGTCGGCGGTCTGCGATACGTTCTTGGCGACAATGAGCAAGGCTCTCAAGGTGTTGAAGGCGGAATTTACGGCCCCGCCGCAACTGGGAATCCTGGTGCTTCTTCAACCCAGGTGCTGGCTCCTATTGCCCCGGGGATTGTTGCGGATGTGCCCATTGCAGGCTGGGAAAGGTTGGCGGAGGGCCGGCGCATTGCGGTAGAAAGCAGGCATAGTTCCGTGGCTTTGGACGGCGAACGGGCATTTACCGTTACGCCCAGGCAACGGGTGGAAGTGTCCATCCAGAGAAACGGCCCCCCGGTCGTGCAAGTGGATCGGGCTCTTCAAATGGCGGCTGAACGAGGGTTGTTTCGGAAGTAACTGTCTATATGAACGGCAAATCGGGAAGTGAAGGGTGGTGATCAACCAATGGCAATGGTAGCGGAGCGGACAGGCGGGCAACTGGTACTGGATAACAAGCGGCTTTGTGACTGTCCGCCCAATCACATAAACTGTTTAACTGCAAAGGAGTGGATCAAGTCCCAGCTGGGGGTCTGGCAATTCTACTATGAGTCCAGGGATGTCAGGGACAAGACTGCTCACCCCGCTACGTACCCCATTTCCCTGGCGGCGCGCTTCATTTCCCTCTTTACCCACGAGGGTGAGCTTGTGCTGGACCCCTTTGTGGGCAGTGGCACTACACTTGTTGCGGCAAAAGACTTGAACCGTCAGGCGGTTGGATTCGACCTCAAACCGGAGTACATAGACCTGTGCGAGCAACGCCTGGACCAGTCCCCTCAAACGGGCGAGACAGTTCAGTTGGCCGTCTGCTCCGACGCCAGGAACATTGAAGACTTCCTGGAACCTGAATCGGTCAGCCTGATTCTGACCTCTCCGCCCTATGCCAATCTGCTGAACCGCCCGCGGTTGAACAAGAGCCGCCGGGGCGCTGCCCGCAAGAACGACCAATACCTGAAGACCGAGCAATACAGCCAGGACCCCAGGGACTTAGGCACCCTGGACCTGGGCGCTTACCAGGATGCGATGGCTGACATATACGGTCGGCTCTTCTCCGTGCTTCGGCCCAAGGGGCATTGCGTTATAGACGTTCCGGATATGTGGCTTGATAATCGCCGGATTACCATCCATACTGCCGTGGTTGATGCCCTCCAGTCAGTTGGCTACGAGCTTCGCAACACAATAATCTGGGACCGTACCAACATAGTTAATCGGGTTGGAATATTCGGGTGGCCTTCGAATTACATAACCATGGGGACAACCTTCGAGTATCTCCTCGACTTCTGGAAGCCCATTTAGGGCTTCCAGTGTTGATACTCCGCAGTATCAACCTCGAAATTGCCCCTCCCGATCCAATTGCCCGGGAACGCAAGTGCTCACCGGAATAGAGCTTATCATCGCCCTTCTGGCGGTGGCTGTAGGCGCCACCATCATGGGGACGGTGAGCTTTGGAATGGGGTTGGTTGTTGCCCCGGTTCTCCTCCTGTTTATGGCTCCCAAGCCGGCGATAGTAACGGTCAACGCCATCATTCCAATCCTCTTGCTCCTGGTCTTGCTTTCCACCTGGCGTCACCTGCAATTGCGCCGCCTCGTCGAGCTGTCCATAGGCGGAGTCTTGGCCGTCCCTCTCGGTGTTCTCGTCCTGGAGTTCGCCAACCCCACCGTATTGAGAATCACCATAGGAATAGCCATTCTGTTCCTGGGAGTCCTCAACCTGCTAAATATTCGACTGCCCCTGGCGAGGCGACCCGGCTCGGGGCTATTGATCGGTTTTCTGACTGCTCTCTCCATCACCACTATCAGCATTGGTGGCCCCCTGGCGGCTTCCTACGTTATCGCCCAGGAGTGGAGGAGGGAGCAAATGAGGGCGGCCCTGGCCTTCTACTTTATATGTACCTACGTGGTGGCTTTCGCTCTTTACTACGCAATTGGACTGGTGGAGCAGGATACCCTGATCAATATCTCGTTGCTCCTGCCATCGCTGGCGGTGGGATTTGGAGCAGGAGCGTTGTTGGCTCGAAGGATGAAGGAGTCCGTGTTCCGGTACGTGGCCATAGGGGTGATCATTACCGGAAGTCTCGTGCTGCTGGGCCAGGAGGTTTCGCGGGTCCTGGCCGGGTAAGTGTCGGCCAGACCGGGAAAAATATACACTCGGTGTTTGGGAAGTCGTGAACTGCCTCTATCTCTGAGGCTGCCGCTTTTGAAGAAAGTCGTACCAAAGGGGCGGCGGCGCTAATGGAAGCCAGGAATGTAAAAGGGGGCAAGCTTCTGCTTGCCCCCTTCGTATTTGGAAACGGTCCAGGAAACTCTTCCCCCCATTCGTGGGGGAAGGTCAGGTTATGTGTTCGAAAGAACGTGCCGTCACAGGGGCGGCGCTAAGCCATTAATTCCTCACATTTTCCAAACCATTTTCTCAGCTGCTTCAGGGAATGGACTCACGCGCTGAGGTCATGGAACGCGGCCAGGGCCGCGGTGATGCCGTCGCCCACCGCAGCGCCCAACTGCCTGGTGGAGTCGGCCCGGGCGTCGCCACAGGCGTACACCCCGGGAGCCTTGGTCCGCATGTGGATGTCCGTGTACAGGTGCCCCAGGGCGTCCATGTCCAGAATTCCCTTCAGGTATTCCGTATTGGGGTGGAATCCGACGTAAATGAAGGCGGCAGCCGTAGGGTAGTCGTACACTTCACCTGTCTTCAGGTCCTTGACCCGGGCGTGCTCAAGGGCTTCATTTCCGGTGAATTCCTCGACCACGTGGCTCCAGAGCCACTTGTACTTGGGGCTGGCGAAGGCCCGTTCCTGCAACACCCGGGTTGCCCGCAATTCGTCCCGCCGGTGAACGATGGTAACCGAATTCACGATGCCGCTGAGGTAGAAGCTCTCGTCCATGGCGGCATCTCCACCGCCAATCACCACGACGTCCTGGCCCCGGAAGAAATTTCCGTCGCATACGGCGCAATAGGACACGCCGCGTCCGGAGAATTCATCCTCGCCGGTCACCCCCAGCTTGTTATGGGAGCCTCCCGTGGCAACGATGACGCTCTTGGCGGTGTAGTCTTTGTCGTAGGTGCGGATTAGCTTTACAGGCTTGTCCATATCTTCTACCGCTTCCACTTCCGCGTACTCGATGGTGGCCCCAAACCTGGTGGTCTGCTCTTCCATCATCATGGCCAGTTCCTGACCCTTGACTCCCTTGGGAAAACCGGGGTAATTCTCTATTTCGTCCGTGATCAGCAACTGTCCGCCGGGCCCAAGGGACTCGAGAATCAGGGTCTTCATCATGGCCCGGGTGGTGTAGAGGCCCGCTGCCAGGCCAGCGGCGCCGGCCCCAAGGATAATGGCATCATACTCAGCTTCCATTTACGGTTCCGCTCCTTAAACCTGCAAATTGCGCCTGTTCCAAATCCGGCACGCGCCGCCATTATTGCCGCGTTTTCAGGCTGATCGCCTGCTCGGACTCGCCTCGCACTTGTAATATTCTACCGTTTTGCGCAACCCTTCTGCCAGACCGACGGCAGGAGACCAGTCCAGGTGAGTCCGCGCCTGCGAACATTCCAGGAAAATCCGCTGCACCTCTCCGGGACGTCGGGGCCGGTGTTCGGCCTCCAGGGGAAATCCGGTTAATTCCCGCAGGATCTCGAAAAGGTCATTGACGGAGGTACCCTGACCGGTGCCGATGTTAAAAGTACGATTATTCCCCCGTTCAATTGCCTTGATGTTAGCTTCTACTACGTCGTCAACGTAAACGAAATCTCTTTCCTGTGTCCCGTCGCCGAATATCCGAGGCTGTCTTCCTTCAAGCATCGCCTGGGTGAAAATGGAAATTACTCCGGCTTCTCCGTCCGGGTCCTGCCTTGGGCCATATACATTGCCGTACCGCAGGTTGGTGAAGTTAACCCGGTACAACCTGTGAAAGAGTTCAATGTACTTCTCAGCAAGGTATTTCGATAGCCCGTAGGGGGATACGGGGACGACGGGAGTTTCCTCACTGCAAGGGTTGTCGTCTGGAATTCCGTAGATTGCGCCACCGGTAGAGGAGAAGATGAACTTTTCCAGGCCCATTCTCCGCGCTGCTTCCAGGAGGCGGAGGGTGCCCACCACGTTTACTTCCGCCGTATCCACGGGATTCCGGGTGGAATAGGTCACGCTGACCCTGGCGGCGAGGTGGAAGACGATGTCGGGCTGTTCCCGTCCGAATATCTCGTCCACGGCTGCTTCGGAAATGTCTGAATGGTAAAAGGTTGCCGCGGGGCTGAGGTTGCTCAATTTCCCCGTGGTAAGTTCATCAATTATTGAGACCTGGTAACCTTCGTTAAGCAGCCGGTCCACCAGGTGGGAGCCGATGAATCCGGCCCCTCCCGTTACCAGAACTTTGCGCGATTCGACCATGTGCTCCTCACGGTTGCATCTACGGCAGTAATCATACGCCTTGGCCCACCTTCCTACAACGGGGATTTGTCACCCCGGGAAATTCGTCACCGGTCTCCCATATCCGAATGCTCGCCGGCGCTGTGAGGGCGGCCCAAAAGCATCCCCGGTCTCGGCTCTCCCCCCTGGTTCGGTTCCCGCATGGGCGGAATGCCATGCCGGAAATGCCATGCCGATAATGCCATGCTGGTACGGCCTTTGCCCGTGTGGTACAGTTTCAACCGGAAACAAGAGGGTTGCCCCAGGCGGGGCGCCAACCCAACGCATGGAGAAGCGGAATGGCTGAACAAATAGGTTTCATAGGACTGGGAATCATGGGCAAACCCATGGCCCGCAATTTGATGAATGCGGGCTATGACCTGACGGTATACGACATAATTGGCGAACCCGTAGAAGAACTGGCGACAGAGGGTGCGCACCCCGCCTCTTCAGCCAGGGAAGTCGCCGAGGCCACTGGCAAGGTCATCACGATGCTCCCCGATTCGGCGGACTCGGAACGGGCCATTCTCGGTCCTGAGGGTGTGCTGGAGGGAGCCAGCCCTGGGTCCATCGTGATAGACATGAGCTCCATTTCACCAATCATG
Source organism: Chloroflexota bacterium (assembly GCA_009840135.1). Lineage (GTDB taxonomy): Bacteria > Chloroflexota > Dehalococcoidia > Lucifugimonadales > UBA3495 > Bin22. The sequence continues at coordinate 40,100 of VXOH01000076.1, forward strand.
TCCCAGAAGATTGCCGCCGAATGTGCTATGAAAGAGGTTGAGATGCTGGACGCCCCGGTAAGCGGGGGCGAGCCCGGGGCCATCAACGGCACTCTCGCCATCATGGTTGGCGGCAAGCAGGAGATTTACGACCAGTGCGTGGATCTTTTTGACATCATGGGCGGCACCGTCAACCTGACGGGCGACGTCGGCGCCGGAAACACCACCAAGCTGGCGAACCAGATAATTGTGGCCTTGAATATAGAGGCGCTCAGCGAGGCGCTGGTGCTGGCCCAGAAGGCGGGAGTTGACCCCGAGAAGGTTTTCCATGCCATTCGCGGCGGGCTGGCCGGCAGCGCGGTCATGGAGGCAAAGGCTCCCATGATGTTGGACCGCAACTTCCGCGCCGGCTTCCGCATAAGGCTGCATCAGAAGGACCTGCGCAACGTTTTGCAGGCAGCCCAGGAGTTGAACGTACCCCTGCCGGCTACTGCATTGGTCCAGCAAATGCTGGGCTCCCTGGTAAACGACGGGGACCAGGAACTCGACCACTCCGCCATTCTTCACTTTGTAGAGAAGCTTTCCGATATCGAGGTAAAGGCAGGCGGCTAGTCCGTAGAAGCCCTTTAAAATTCCTTCCCCCTTGATGGGGGAAGGTCAGGACGGGGGTGACATCCTCAAGATGGTTGTTCCCTCCGCGGGGGAATACTTCCCACATGGACTTTTGCAACAGGTTCAAGGACCTTCCGGTCCTGCTTTAGAGTCGGGCCTACTGGTCCGACTCTTTGATTTCTGCGACACACTCCACAATGACCGCGATGTTTCCAGGAAGAGCCGCCATACCCGGGGCCGACCGGCTGTGCCTTCCGTCATCTCCGAAGAGCTCCACAAACAGGTCCGACGCGCCGTCGAGGACCTGTGCCTGTCCTTCAAAGGTCGGCGCGCTGTTTATGAATCCCACTACCTTGACTATTCCGCTGACCCGGTCCAGGTCGCCCAGCTCCGCCTTCATGCGAGCCAACAGGTTCAGGGCGCACCACCGGGCGGCTTCGTAACCCTGTTCCAGGCTCAGGTCCGCGCCCAGCTTGCCGGAAATTCTGGAACCGTCGGCCATGCGGGAGCCGACGCCGGCCAGCCAGAGGTTGTTGCCGCTGACCTTGGCGGGCAGGTAATTGCCCGCCGGCTCCGGGGGATCGGGAAGATTTAGTCCCAGGCTGGACAACCTTTGTTCGATTAGGGACATTGAAACTGCTCCTTTGATGGTTTGGGCCAATATAGCCCAGCCCTTGGCGCGAGTAAATGCTTCCTTCCCTTACTAAACTCAAGCCGCAGTGAAACCCCATCTGCCTGTAACCGTGCTTAACGTGATTGGTTGCTGCAAATCAAGGGTTCTCCCCGTTCGTCGAATGCCGATCGAAATGCACATACCAGCTTCGCTTCAGTCTAGTCGGAAAAGTGCTGAATAGGCACCAAGCGCGCCGGCATCAGCCTGCCGGCCCATATTAGCGGTGGTGGTTGATGGTATAATCCATCGGAAATTTTGGGCATGACAGCATTCACTCCCGAAGAAAGGCGGTACCGCCTTGATTGTAATGGGAAACTGTCCACCCAAAGCCTGCCTCTTATCGGAGTCACTTCTTGGAGATTGAATTCGACCTTGGACGGGCACTGTTCCTGACCTACGTTGGAGTGGGCGCAGCTTTCCTGGTGCTGGGTTCGTTGGTGGTTTTTACCGGCCTGATTGGCTGGTGGGGCAACTGGCGTTTCAAGAGGGCGGAGGCCCGTGAGCAGGAAGCCGCTGCCAGAGCCAGCGAGGAGGAGCAGCCTGACTTCGCCGCCGCCGAAGAACCCTCGGCCGGAAACCCCCAGTTGGCAGCGGCCATTGGCGCCGCCGTGGGGCTGGCCATGGAGGCGCACAACCAGGACCAGGCGGCCGAGGAACAGCAGCGCACAGAAGAGCCGGCTGCCGCCAACGGTGGCTGGAGAGAACAGGGAAGAATGGCAGCTTTTGACTCCCGTCGGCCCAGGGAACGGGAGAGGTAGAATCAGTCCTCGGGCGCGGATCTTGCGGACCGGACGCATTAGCATGGAAGTATGGAGTTTCTTCTAGAATCCGGATTTGCCAATCTCAGTTGGGGAAACGCTCTCCTGTTTTTGTTGGGGGGAGCGTTTATGCTGTTGGCCATTGTCAAGGGCATGGAGCCTTACGTTCTCCTGCCCATCGGCCTGGGAATTATCCTGGGCAACTTGCCTGGGACGGGGCTGGCGGACTTTGAGCCGGCCGGCGAGGTGCAGTCCTCGGGCATTTTCGGCTTGATCTTCCACTTCACCCTGTCTTCATGGAATATTCTTCCTCCCCTGATTTTCCTGGGGCTGGGCGCCCTCACCGACTTCGGCCCCATAATCGCCAATCCCAAGACGTTGTTATTGGGAGCGGCAGCTCAGCTGGGAATCTTTGTGGCCTTCTGGTCTGCCTTGGGCCTTGGTTTTTTGACTTCTCCCGACCTCTTTACGCTGGAAGAGGCGGGGGCTATTGGAATTATCGGGGGAGCGGATGGTCCCACCACCATATTCGCCTCGGCCAAGCTGGCCCCGGACCTGCTGGGCATCACGGCGGTCGTAGCGTATTCCTATATGGCCAGTGTCGTTTTCGTGCAGCCACCGCTGATGCGCCTCTTAACCACCCTGAGAGAACGGCAGATTGAAATGAAGACCCCCCGCCAGGTGTCCCGCACCGAGAAGCTGTTGTTTCCCTCGGGAGCCATGCTCATCATAATTTTGTTCGTGCCCGAGTCCGCTCCGCTCATTGCCATGTTCATGATTGGGAATATATTCCGCGAGAGCGGGGTTGTACCCCGACTTAGCAACGCCGCCTCCAACGAGATTCTCAATATCGCCACCATTTTCCTGATGATCACCATTGGCGCGGAGTTGACGGCGGAGCGCGTGTTCGACTTCAAGACTCTTGCCATTCTGGCGCTGGGTATTGTTGCCTTTTCCTGCGGGACCATAGGCGGGCTGCTGTTCGCCAAGTTGATGAACTTGTTCGTCAGGGACAAGGTGAACCCGCTGATAGGCTCGGCGGGGGTATCTGCGGTGCCCATGGCGGCCCGGACTGCTCACAATCTGGGCCAGCAGGCAAATCCCGGGAACTACCTGCTGCCCCACGCCATGGGGCCCAATGTAGCGGGGGTTATCGGCTCTGCGGTGGTCGCCGGGGTATTTATTTCGTTGCTGGGATAGGGAAGGATCCGGAGAATTCGGCAGTGTAGTTATTCCAGGGCCCTGAACCGGGCGTCCCGCCAGTCCAGGGCTGCCCGTAGTCCCTGCTCCTGACGGATGGCGTTGAACTCTTCCTGCTCGGGCGTGACGCTGGTGTCAAAGTGGGTCATCAGCTCCAGGTTGTGCTGAATGGCCGACAGGAACCCCATGCCCTCCAGCGCCCGGTTGACCGCAATTTTGGTCATCTTGACGCCAACCTCGGAAATCAGGGTTATCTTTTTGGCGATCTTCTCGCACTCCTGCATCAATTCGTCGTGGGGGACTACCCTGCTGACCAGACCTACCCGCGCCACTTCGTAAGCATCTATCGTGTCCCCGGTCAGCAGCAGTTCTTTAGCCGTGGCCAGGTTTACGCTGAAGGGGGTGATGAGCAGAGGCGGCCCCACGCCGGCGCGTATTTCCGGCTCCCCCATGATTGCGCGGTCCGACGCTATTTTGACGTCGCACACCTGCACCAGTTCGCAGGCTCCTGCCAGGGCGTAACCATTAACGGCGGCAATCACCGGCTTGCTCAGGTTCCAAACCTTCATAAAGGTTTCAATGTGGCTCTTCAGATGGCCCCGCCACTGGTCGGGTTGCATGTCCTGCGGGTCGGACTCTCCTGGCTCCCTGGCGATGTCGAAGCCGGCGGAGAAGGCGCGGCCCTCACCGGTCAGGATCACAACACGTATGTCGGGGTCATCTTCCACCACATCCAGCGCCTCGCGAAATTCTGCCAGGAGGGTGGCATTCAACGCGTTCAGGCGTTCGGGACGATTCAGCGTAAGGTAACCGATGGAGTCCCTTTTCTCGTATTTTATGCACTGAAAGGTCAATATCTGCACTCGCTGGCTGAAATAGGTCTGGGAAGACTAGCAAGCCATCAAAATTGTTTGACGGTCGGAACGGGAGTCCGCTGGTGGTGAGCTTGTCGAACCATGAATGGGCGGGCGTTCGACAAGCTCAGGGTAAGCGGAACATAACCCATCATTTCAAGGTTGCCGGCCCTCTAACCGTCCCCTTTGATCTCAATATGCTGAATTACCACTTCCTCAAGGGGCCGGTCGTTCCGGTCTGTGCGAACTATGGCAATAGCGTCGGCAAATTCCTGGACAGCAGGCCACGGGCCCAAGAGGTGGACGCTCGAG
>VXOH01000116.1 GCA_009840135.1 Chloroflexota bacterium
TTGAACCAACCCCCACTCGTTGACGAACAGGGGCTTATGGTTTTCCACGCGAACCTGCCCATCAACGATGACGGTATGGACGCTTCGCCCGTCGGCATTGTAAACCAGGTTATTGACGGGATTGAACAGGGTCCGCCACTCGGCTCTGCGGGTATCGAACAGCACCAGGTCAGCCTTCTTTCCCACCTCCACGGAACCTATCTCGGAATCCAGGCCCAAAGCTCGGGCGCCGCCTATGGTTGCCAGTTCCAGGGCCGTTTCCGCGGGAATCATGCCCACATCGCGCCGCCCGTCCTTATACAGAACCGCCGCCAGGTACATGGAGCGCATGGTTTCCAGCAGGTTGGAATTGTTGCCGGCATCCGTACCCAGGCCAACCGTCGCCCCGGCATCAAGCAACTCCGGCAGCATACCTTCATGGGCAATGCCGGCGCCACCCTTAATTGCCGCAGTGGGGCACATGACCACGGCAGCGCCGCTGCCGGCAATGCAATCCACCTCCGATTGGTCTATGCCCAGTGCGTGGGCGAGGGTCATCCTGGAGTTCAGAATTCCCAGCGACTCGAGGTATTGGCTAGGTCTTAGCCCGCACTGCTGAAGGCAGTCCTGAATGTATCGAGAGTTGTTATTAAAGTGGAGAGTCAGGCGAGAGTCATAATCGTCCGCCAGTCGTCCGGCGGCACGCAGCAGTTCTTCGGTTGAAAACCCGGGCGAGAAGGGCATGGCCCAGGCGCGAACCCGGCCTCCCAGCTGGCGGTCGTAATTTCGGATAACCTCTTCCATTCGGCTTATGGCGTCACCCGTCTCGTAAACCGGGAGGTTCAGGGGATTTGGTCGGTCGGTAACCTGCCACCCGATAACAATGCGACAGCCCGATTCCTCGTATGCCTGCATGCAGGCGTCCAGGGCCTTGGTGCTGCCCGGGTCCACGAAACAGGTGGTGCCGTACTTTAATAGCTCAGTAATGGCCAATAGGGATGTGCTGTACTCCTCCTCCTCAGTCATTGCTCCCTGAAGCTTGAACACATTGGGCAGATAGGCAGGGCCAAGGTCATCCGGAAAGATGCCACGTGTGGCATGGGCGTAGCTGATGTGCATGTGCCCGTTGACGAATCCGGGAGTCACCACCATTTCGCTGGCGTCAATGACTCTGTCGGCAGCCGCCTCCGCCAAATCCACAGCCTTGCCCACCCTGGCTATGCGCTGACCTTCAATCAGGATCGATCCATCCTGAATAATCCGGCGGGAGGGATCAACAGTAACCACGAAACGGGCGTTTTCTATCTTGATGGTCCGGTCGGTCATCTGGAGCTTCTCCTGGAACCATGAAAGGTGGAATGGGCGGAGACCTGGGTTCTGCAGGCATATTAGATATAGCGGGTGCCGTTGGCAATCCCCGATTCGCGAAAGGCCCCTGATATAATTGAGAGCGGCAAAAGCTGACTGTTTTCCGTAGGACAAAGAGGTTCCAACGGAGGCTGACGCGACGGCCTTTGCTCCATGGAAGTTGCCCCGGCAAAGATTGTCAAAGCGGGCTTGAAGAAGGGGGACACGCTATGCCTTATGCCGGGCTTGACCTCGATGGAAAGACTGCCCTGGTAACCGGTTCGGGCCGGGGAATCGGGCGGGCGCTGGCAGTGGGGCTGGCCCAGGCCGGCGCCAACGTAGCCGTTTCGGACGTTGCGGAGCTTATGGACGGCGCCGAAGAGACTGCCCGGTTGATTCGCAAGGAAGATGTGCAGAGCCGGCCCTACCCGCTGGACGTCCTGGACCTGGACAACATCCGCAGCACCGTGGAACAGGCGGCGCAGGACTTCGGCAGGCTGGACATCCTCGTTAACAACGCGGGAATTCGCCGCCGCCAGCCAGCCCTGGAGGTGACCGAGGATAACTGGGACGCCGTCATGGACACCAACCTGAAGGGCGCATTCTTCTGCGCCCAGGCCGCCGCCAGGGCCATGATGGATAATGGCTACGGCCGTATCGTCAATATTTCCTCCCAGTTGGCGGTGGTGGCGGGAGAGAACCGCGCGGCCTATTGCGCCAGCAAGGCTGGCCTGGCCGGTCTGACTCGCGTGCTTGCCCTGGAGTGGCTGCAATACGGTATTACCGTCAACGCCATCGGGCCGGGCCCCACGGAAACGCCGGGGTTGCTTATGGCCGACACCCGCACCGAGGACGAGCTGAGAGCCGATTTGCGGGCCCACATGCCCCTGGGACGACGTATGGAGCCTGCGGAGCTGGTGGGGGCCGTCATTTACCTGGCAAGCCCTTCGGCAGGAGCCACCACGGGACAATTGCTGTGCGTTGACGGCGGCTGGACGATAATCTGAACGAGATTTGGGGAACTGTGCGGACGACGATTCGGCCAGACCACCCGACCGCATAAAGCAACGGAACACCAACTCGACCTTTTACGGGGGAGGATCCTTGGCTGAAAACATAACTATCCGGCGCGCTACGGAAACCGATCTGGAGATTATGGTTGGTTTCAATATCGCCATGGCTCGCGAAACCGAGGACAAGGGGCTGGACACCGATACCCTGCGACGGGGCATCGCCGCCCTGTTGCGGAATGACAACCTCGGATTTTACCTGGTCGCCGAAGTTGACGGACAACCGGCGGGTCAGATTATGGTCACTACGGAATGGAGCGATTGGCGCAATTCCCATTTCTGGTGGCTGCAGAGTCTCTATGTGCTGCCGGAACACCGCAGGAAAGGCGTCTTCCGCAGCTTGTACGACTACATTGTGGCAAGAGCGAAAGAAGCCGGAGACGTATGCGGCATTCGTTTATACGTGGAGCGTACCAATCACCGGGCCAAGGATGTTTATGTCAACCTGGGCATGGAGCTTTCGCACTACGATATGTACGAGGTGGAATTTTAGGGGGGACTGAGCGACGTTACCCATGGATTTGCCAGCCGGCTGAAACGTTGAGCCGCTCCAGTTCAAATTCATCGCATCCTTGCCGCAAATACGCGAAGAACGCGAAACTTCACGGGAGGCCTCGCAGGGCTCGGGCAGTATTAGCACCTTGCGCAAATACTGCCCCTTCTTCGAATTTCCCGGATTTTCTGTCAAGGCCTCGGCTGTAGCGTAAATGCGGTCATAATCCACCCGCGGGAATTTGACGGCCCGGATATCTGGTTTTATCTTAATTGGGCCACCCGCTCACACTAATTTGGACATTCGGCAGGAGCCGTCGAGAGGACATGACCCAGCAGCCATCCGAATATGACTATCTAGCTCGAGGGCAGATATACCTGCAACAGGGCAACTATGAGGCCGCAATAAACGACTTCAGCCAGGCCCTTCACATTAACTCCAGCCTCGCCCAGGCCTACTACTACCGGGGCATCGCTCAGCGCAATTCGGGCAACTATGCCCAGGCCATCGCGGACTATACGGCGGCTATAGAAGCCGAGCCCGACTATCCGGTGGCCTTTTACGCCCGGGGAGTGGTTTACCGCCACCTGGAGGACTACTTCGCAGCTATTCGAGACTACGATCAAGCCATACTGCTGGAACCTGAGGACGGTGATTTCTACTATGCCAGGGGCGTCGCCTACGCCTCCCTTAAAGCCTATGACGAAGCCATAGCTGATTTCCACCGGGCCCTCGAATTCAATCCGGAGATGCCAAACGCCTGGTACAACCTCGGTATCGCGCATCGGGACCTGGGCAAGATGGAACAGGCGCTGGAGTATTATTCCACTGCCTTGAGAATCAGGCCCAGCGAGCCCGATTTCCGCTACGCCAGGGGAAACTTGTACAGCGACCTTCACCAGTATGAGCCCGCCGTCTCGGACTACGACCAGGCCATCGCCTCGGTGCCCACCTTCGCCAACGCGTTCTACAATCGGGGCATTGCCCTCCGGAACTTGGGCAAGCCCGCCGAGGCTATCGCAAGTTTTAATGAGGCATTCAGATTTGGCCCCGACTTTCCCAATCTTTACATGAACCGGGGCATTGCCCTCGCCGACCGGGGGGAACTGCAAGAGGCGCTGGTTGACCTGGACAGGGCCCTCGAAATGGATGCCACGCTGTCAGCCGCATACCGCGCCCGAGCCGCCCTCCACCAGGAAATGGGGCGAGAAGACCTGGCAGAACTGGACCGGCAGAAATTTGAGGAACTGAGCCAGTGATTTCCGGCAACAAAAACCGATTTCAGGGGATACCTTTAGGGCAGCAACTGGGTTTTCTGGAGTACCTGGTGACGCCGGAGAACCTCGATTCTTATCGGAAGGCCGTGGATTACCCTGAAGCTGCCTACCCCAATATCCTAGCTGGTGAATGCTTCGAAATCACTGTTCAAAAAATGAAAATTGGAGCATTCGACAGTGTTACCCATAGCGACCGTTATTATAGGCCTCCGGTGGTAGATCGGAGAGTCCAGGTGACCGGTTGGATCAGGGAAAAACGCCAGCGGCGGGGCGTTGACCAGACCTTGGTGGAGACTTTTGCGGTGGACGAAGTCGGAACTGAGATCCTCCGGAGCGCCCATGTCTTCCAGTCAACTGCCAGTTCCGCCCCGGGGCGCCTGGGCCGCCGGCCCTCGACAATGAGAAGGCCTGCGGGCGCGGAGTTGCTGTCCCCCGTCGTCAAGCAGGTTTCCGAGGAAACCATCGCGAGGTTTGATTCCGCCAACCGGGCGCTGCTGGGGTCTTCCGGTTCGGAGTGGCGACGGCAGAGCGGCAACCTCCATACCGGCGCCGAGTTGGCCAGCGGCATGGGCCTTTCCGGCGCAGTGGCTCCCGGGGAACTGGGGTTAGCCTATCTGCACGAATTGCTGGACAGAAGATTTGGGAAAGATTTCCGGCAGGGGGGAAGGATCGAGATCAATTACCGGCGTCCTATCTTTGCCGGCGACCACGTGTCGGCCCAGGGAATAGCTTCAGTTGCCAGCGAGGATGGTGGCCGCCAGGTCTGGCAGGTCCAGTTATGGCTGGAGAACGGACGGGGAGAGCAGGTGATTACGGGCAACGCCCAGGTAACTATGCCAAGCCCGTTGACGTAACGTTGCCCGGCAAAGTCGAATCCGGAGGAAAGATGCCCTCATTCAGCGAACAGTTGCACATTGAAGCGGAACCCATCTGGCGGGCAATATTTGACCACCCCTTCCTGAGGGAAATAAAGGACGGGACCCTGCCACTGGAAAAGTTTCGCTATTACCTAACCCAGGACTATCAATACCTGGAGGGTTTCGGACGCACGGTAGTGATGACCATGGCCAAGGCGCCCAACTCCAGGGCGCTGGAGGAACTTGCCCGTCGAGTGATGACGCCCATTGAGCGCCCCCTGCATCATCAACTCCTTGAAGCGGCAGAGGTCTCGATGGACTATATCAACGAGGTGGGCCGTTCTCCCACCAATACCGCTTATGTTAACCACATGCTGACTACTGCATCCCTTTACGGCTTGGGTCCGGCGGCTGCCGCCCTGCTGCCCTGTCCCTGGACTTATCACCTGCTTAAGGATGAAGTTGGGGCATCGGAGCATCCGCTGTACAGCCAATGGACGCAGTTCTACGTGGCGGGGTTTCTGGAAAACAGCGTCAACGCCTGGCGAGGGTTCGTTGACGCCGCTGCCGAAGAGGCAGGCCAGGAGGAAAGGGAAGCAATGCGCCAGGCCTTTATGGTAAGCAGCCGGTACGAGTATATGTTCTGGGACATGGCTTACCGCATGGAGGGGTGGCCGGTCTGACACTGGCATAAATCCGGAGAAACCATTGAAAAAGCGACGGGGCAGGTTTAACCTGCCCCCGCTCTTTCTTCACCAGAAGGTTGCCATCAGTTCACACTCTACGGCGCCATGCGGGCCGGGCCCCAGTTGTAGGGGATGTTTATCAGGTTGGACTCCAGGTTGGTAGCCGAAGTTTGACCGCAGACAGCCATGGCATGGTCGAACTCGCGTCGCAGGAGTTCCAGTACGCCGTGGACGCCATCGGCGCCGTCGTTGGCCAGTCCCCAGTACAGGGGGCGACCCACGCCCACCGCCTTGGCGCCCAGGGCCAGGGCCTTCAACACGTCGCTGCCGCGGCGCACTCCGGAATCGAGGTAAACTTCACAATTTTCGTTCACTGCCTCCACGATTTCAGGCAGCATCTCCACAGAACTCATGGTGG
>VXOH01000019.1 GCA_009840135.1 Chloroflexota bacterium
ACCGCAACGGCTGTAGGCCTCGGGGGGCAGCCACAGGACGCTTTCATTCTGGAAGATGAAGTTGCCCAGGCTGTAGAAGATGGGCCGGTTCTTGTAAATTTCGATGCCCCGCAGGAAGTGGGGGCCGTGGCCCACGAAGGCGGCGCAGCCCTGGTCAATGGTCCAGCGGGCAAAGTCTGTCAGGAAGTGGGGTGGGGACAGGCGGGAATGGCCGTGGAAATCGCCGTCGGGGCCGCTCTCGTGGCAGTGAACGCCGTACACCAGCCAGTCGGCCATCTTCTGGGTGCCGCGGATCCAGTTGCTGATACCCAGACGGTCTTCCTCGTTCAGGGCGGTGCGAATGGCGTACTCCTCATCGAGGATGAACTTGTTGTCCAGGAAGTCAATCTCGGTGCTGTGGTCGGGCGCGTCCTCGTTGCCCCGGAAGCCGAAGTGGCGGTGGAAGGCGTGCTCCTCCTCGTAGCCCAGTTCCAGGTTGGCCTTGCGCAGGGCGTCGAACACATCCTGCTGGACGTGGTGGGTGATGTCGTGGCGCAGGGCGTTTACACCGGGGCGGCCTCGGAAGTCGGGGCGGCCTGCCCCAGCCCGGGACTGCTCGCTAAAGGTGCTGGTGGCCCCCATTACGGCCACCCGACCGCGGGCCGAGTCCACGTAGGCGGGAGAGCGGGCTTCATCCAGGTCACGGCCGCCACCGGCATAGGGGAGGTCAATGTCGCGGCAGTGTTCCAGGGTAGTGAGGAAGCCTCCCTCGGAGTAGTCGAAAGAGTGGTTGTTGGCGGCGGTTACGGCATTGATGCCCATCCACTTGAGCTCGTCGAGATTGTGGGGGTCGGAGCGGGTGTAGGTGGCGCTGCTCCATTGCCAGCTGCTCTCAAAATCGTGGAATAGCATTTCCAGGTTCACCAGGGACACATCGGCGTCCCGCAGGATTTCGACCAGCTTGAGGAAGCGCTCCTCTTTGAAGTTCTGCATCCGGCGGGTAATCATGGCGTCGCCGCCCAGGGCGATGGAAATATCGCGGCGCTCGGCATCGTAAATGGTCGTCATGGCTGCCTCCTTGCGGTGTGGGGCGAGGGTGGGTTGAGTGGGGGCATTTTAGCAGATTTGGGGCGGGGGGATGATGACAGTTGCTGGTTGGTGGGGTCATGAGTGAAGTGATACACTTGGACTTGGGACATTTGCTCGAGGCGGGAACATTATGGCCAAAGACGCTGGTTCAGAAACGAGGATTCCTGGAGGGCTTCCACAGATATCCACGGGGTACATTAATGATGCCTCATACGAAAAGTAATCGTTGGACGTCGTGCCCAAAAGCACTCATCAGGAGCCCGTGGAAAATCCGTTCAAGAGCCTGCTGAAGCCCACCCAATCCGAAAACCCCACACCTATGCCGGACAACATCAAGAATGGGTCGATCGGCAAGCAGTAAACAGCTCTTAAACATTAGGGACGAGAATGATGCCCGTTAAGCAGAGAGATCCTGCCGTTGGAGTTGGCTCAAATGGGGGCCACTCCGGAAAGCCCTACCGGGATACTGAATGGTATAAGAAGAGAAGAGAGGACGTTCCGGCAATCAACCGGGGCAATCCGTCAGAGAATCCCTTCAAGCTATTGTTCCAGAACGGGCAGAACGGAGAAAGGGCCGGCAGGCCCAAGAAGAGTGCGGAAAGCAACCAACAGGAGAGTGGCGATTAGGTTATGCCACCTACCGCCGTAAACGTCGCCGCCATCCTGTTGTTGGTTCTGCCGGGCTTCCTGTCCTACCGCTTCGCCGTCTGGCGGCGAGCCGACCCTACCCACCGCAGCCCTCTCTGGCAACTTTCCGAAATCCTCGAACACTCTGCCTATGTTCACTTGTTCGGCGCCGGTCTCGTGGCGGTCCTTCATTCTGCACTGCAATGGTGGTTCGGCCTGGACAGTTACGCCAAATTTCTCATCCAGAACGGCCCTAACGCCTTCCTCGATAAGCACTTTGCCGAAGCTATTCTTTGGTTCATACTCTATCCCGTTTACGTCATCGTGGCCTCTTCGATTCTCGGTTCATATGATGTGCCGCAACGGGTTTCTTCATTCATCATAACTGTGCTGGGGATTCCCTCTCGATTGAAGTGGATGAGAGGGCTTCCGGTCCCAAGGGATCCTTATCCCCAGGAACCGGTCTGGCATTATGCCTTCAACCTTATGAGCAACAACTACACCACGTCGGTTCCTCACGTTTTGGTCAATATGAAGAGCGGGGACATATACTTTGGAGAGATAGCTACATATCCCCTGGTGGCCGACACGGAATTGGACAAAGACTTTCTCATTACGAATGTTCGCTATTACAGGGGCGGCGATTTTGACGAGGAGCGAAGGCTTTTCGACATTGATGGTATTGGCGCTGTCCTGCTAAACACGGCAAATGTAGATAGTATCCTCCTCTACTATCAAGAAATTCCCTCCATCCAGTCAGGTTAATCACCTGCTGCCAACGGCCTAATCGCTAACCCCTTGGAGGTCCGCATGACCAGCAACGCCGGTAACAGCCTGGAACAGGACCTGCTTTTTGCCATTATCAAGGAAAAGTACGGGCATTTGCTGACCGCCGAACAGTTGGACGGCGTCAGAAGCGCAGTTATGGGACAGCGGGACGTGTTCCAGGCGTTGCGCGCCGTCAAGCTGACCAACGACGTGGAGCCCTTTTCCAGCTTCATGCCCTACAGGGGAGATTAGCATGGCCGACTCATTCATCTACAAGCCAATCAGGGAACTGGCCGAGCTAATAACCAGCAGGCAGGTGTCGCCCGTAGAACTGACCCAGACCTTCCTGGACCGGCTGGAAGAGTTTGGGCCCCACTACAATGCCCTGGTAACCCTGACGCGGGAAAGGGCTCTGGGCAGGGCGCGGCAGGCTGAATCGCAAATCCACGCCGGCAACACCAGGGGGTTGCTGCACGGGATTCCATGGGGGGCGAAGGACCTGCTGGCCACCAGCGGGGGTATCCCCACCACCTGGGGCGCGGCGCCCTTCAAGGACCAGCAGTTTGACTATGACGCCACCGTGGTCACCAGATTGGAATCCGCTGGGGCGCCATTGGCTGGCAAGCTGGCCATGATCGAACTGGCGGGAGGCATGGGCTACATCCACCCCGACGCCTCGTTGACCGGGCCGCCGAAGAACCCGTGGGATACGGGCCGCTGGACGGGTGGTTCCTCCAGCGGGTCGGGCGCGGCGGTGGCGGCGGGTTTGGTGCCCTTCGCCATTGGTTCGGAGACCTGGGGCTCGATACTTATACCGGCCAACAACTGCGGGCTGGCGGGGTTGCGCCCCACCTACGGGCGGGTCAGCCGGCATGGGGCCATGGCCCTGTGCTGGACGCTGGACAAGCTGGGGCCGCTGTGCCTGACCGCCGACGACTGCGGCATTGTGCTGGATGCCATTGCCGGGCCCGACGGCAACGATCCCTCTACTTTTTCCGAGCCTTTTAACTATGATTCGAGCGCTGCGCCGGCCCGCCGGTTTCGCATTGGTGTTCCGAAGGGGGTTCTTGACGAGGCATCGGAAGCTGTCAAGGGGAATTTCGAGGCGGCCGTGGGGACCCTGGCGGACATTGCCGACGTAGAGGAGATGGAGTTTCCCGAGTTTCCCTACGTGGAAATTACTTCGGTGATCCTGATGGTGGAGTCGGCCAGCGCCTTTGAGGACTTCCTGGCCGAGGGAGGGCCGCTGGAACTTTCGGGGACGGGGTGGCACGGTCGCAGTCCCTACGCCCGTCCCGCCGTGCTGGCCACGGACTATATCAAGGCCCTGAGATTGCGAGGGGTTATGGCCAGGCAGGTGGACGAGACGATGGCAAAGTACGACGCCATAGCCGCGCCAACGGCCAACAATGCGGCCACACCAATAGACGAGGAGTTTCGCAGCCGGTCAATGACCTCCGCCGGGGCCGGAGACCTCATGGGTTCTATCGGCAACGGGTGCGGGCTGCCTTCCATATCAGTGCCCAGCGGATTTGACGGCGACGGCCTGCCCACGGGCATCCAGTTCATGGCCCGGGCTTACGACGAAAATGTGTGCCTGGCCGTCGCCCGGGAGTACCAGGCGCGGACGGAGTGGCATACGCGGCATCCGGGAGAGGCATCACCAGCCAAACCGGATAGAGAGGAGTGAGTGTTCGTGTTGCAGTGACAGCGCCCCTTTTGAAAGTCGAACTTTGTGCTACAACACAAACATGTCATATAATTCTTAAACGCAGGAAGCCCTTGCACTATGGAATGGACGATGGTGGGTGTGATAGTTACGCTTGTTGTCAGCGTCGTCGCAGTTATGAACGGCTGGGCTATTCTGTTGATTCGGGACCTGCGTGCGGATATGCGTTGCCAGCACTTAGAGCTACTTGCGGTTCTCCAAGGCCACACCCATAACGAGGACGGAGCCGCCGTGTTTCACCAACTCCCGGCATCTGCAGACTGAACGCGCGCGTGAATTTTGACCGTTCCCGGGCAGGGTTCTCCACCGTTGGTCTAACCCCCTGCAGTGTTCAACTCCTTCACTTCTTTTTCCTCACCCGGTTGCAATTTACGGGGAAGGCTCATTCACCGCATCGGCTATTCCCTGCCTAATTTGGATTCATAGCCGGTCTCGTTTATTCGTGGATAAAGCTGCCGCTGTGCTAGAATTAGGCCAATTCGGCTCACTCTGGAGAATGACCTGGCGGGAGGGAATATGAGCGTGGCCATTGGATACGTGCCGGGAGCCTACGGACAGGGTGGCGACGACCCTGACTTCCTGCGCCGGTTGGTGGAACTGGGCGACAAATATGGTTACGACTCCATCTGGCTCAGCGACCGCATTGTCAGCGACCGGTTCAGCCTGGAGCCCATGGTAGCCCTTTCCATGGTGGCGGCCTGGTCGGACCGGATGAAGTTCGGAACCAGCGTGCTGGCCCTGCCCCTGCGCAATCCGGTGGTGCTGGCCAAGCAAATTGCCACCCTTGACTTCCTGTCCCAGGGCCGGTGCTTTCCCGCCGTGGGCCTGGGCGGTGAGGAAATTGAGGAGTACGAGGCCTGCGGCGTGCCCAAAGAAGACCGCAGTCGCCGCACCGACGAAGCTATTGTCCTGATGCGCCGCCTGTGGGAAGAGGATAGTGTCACCCACGAGGGCAAGTTCTTCACCTGCCACAACGTCAGCATTACGCCCAAGACCTGCTTCAAGCCCTCGCCGCCGGTGTGGATCGGCGGTCGCAGTCCCGCCGCCGCCCGCCGCGTGGGCCGGGTGGGCGACGGGTGGCTGGTCTCCGGCGCCACCACCCAGGAAATCAGCGACGGGCGGGATATCGTCTTTGAGACGGCGGAGAAGTACGAGCGTGAAATCGAGGACGACCACATTGGAATGCTGCTGGGCTATTACATCTGCCCCGACCGGGACAAGGCGGTGGCCCAGACCCACCAGTTTGTGACCCGCCACCGGCCCGACGTGAATTTCACCGAGTACAGCGCCCTGGGCGACGTAGATGAAGTCAGCGAGATGATCCAGCGGTATGTTGATGCCGGAGCTTCCAAGTTTGTGGTGCGGCCCCTGTGCGCCGGCGAGGAGTCCGTGGAGCAACTGGATATTATGGGCGAGGAAATTTTGCCCAGGTTTCATGGGTGAGCAACCCCTTGAGGAAATTTCCATCCCTCATTGAAGGTATAATCAGGCAAACCAACAGGGAGCGAAAGTCATGGTTGCCAAGGCCCAACTGGTAACTGCCGAAGAGCTGCTGGACATGCCCGATGACGGGTACCGGTATGAACTGGTGCGAGGTGAGTTGCGGAAGATGGCGCCGGCAAGTTACGAACATGGAAGGCTGGCAGGCAATGTTTTTGCCTCGCTGCACACTCACGTCAGAACCAACAACTTGGGTACAGTCACTACCGCCGAGACCGGCTTTTTATTGGCAACAGACCCTGACCTTGTGCGTGCACCCGACGCCGCCTTTGTTGGCCGGGAGCGGGACGCAGCGGCAAGTCCGGTAAGCGGGTTTTTTCCCGGCCCTCCCGACCTGGCGGTTGAAATTATCTCGCCCAATGACCGCTATACCGAGGTTTATGAAAAGGTGGACGAGTGGCTGGCGGCCGGGGCCGGCATGGTGGTGGTGGTCAATCCCCGGAACCGAACCGCTACCGTCCGTGTCGCCGGCATGAACCCGGTCATCCTGAATGAAATAGATACGCTGGACGGCGGCGATGTGGTGCCCGGATGGCGGATGCCAGTGTCGGATATTTTTGCATAAGGAACCTCTGAACAGATCGAAGCCCCTGGCGTCTGAGGTTGCCTGAATTAAATGCAACAAACTCCTACCGTTAGCCAGCCACCCCGGCATACCGGCGGACGGATGCCACCGGCCTTTCGTTATCCTGCCTTCCGCGCCTACTGGTTGGGCCTGCTTTGCGCCGTCACGGGCTTTCAGATGTTTCGGGTGGCCCAGAGCTGGCTGGTCTATGAGCTGACCGGCTCGCCCCTCTACCTGGGCTACGCATTGGCCGCCAACGCCATCCCCGGCATTTTCTTCAACCTGGTGGGCGGAGTCTTTGCGGACAGGATGGACAAGAGGGTGCTGATTCTCTGCACCCAGGGCGGCACGGGGCTGCTCATCCTGGCCCTGGCGCTGTTGACCATCACGGGAGTGGTTGAGGTTTGGCACATCCTGGTAATTGCCTTCCTGACCGGCGCGGTGGAAGCCTTTGACAACCCGGCCCGGCAGGCTTTCTTCCCCCACCTGATCGAACGGTCGGTTATGACCAGCGCCGTGGCCCTGAACTCCAGCATCTGGCAGGGCACCCGCATCGTGGGACCGGCCATTGCCGGCTTCCTGATTGACCTGGTCAACACCGGCACGGCTCTCTTTGTTTCCGCCGCCGGTTTCTTCGTGATGGCCGTGGTAATGCTCTTCCTGAGCGTCCCTCCCATTCCCCAGGGAGCGCCGGCCAATCCCGCCCGGGCCATGTGGGAAGGGATGACCTTCATCGGCAGGAACGTGATCTTCGCCTTCCTGATCGGAATGACTTTCTTCAACAGCTTCTTCGGCATGGCCTACGTGTTGCTGATGCCGGTGTTTGCGGTGGACGTGCTGGAGGTAGGCGCCAGGGGGCAGGGGTTCCTGCTGGGCATTGGCGGCGTTGGTTCTCTGTTGACCACCATCTGGCTGGGGGCCAGGGGCGGATTCCAGCGGCGCGGGCTGGCCATTGTCGGCGGGGCCATTACCTTCGGACTCGGGGTAATAGCCTTTGGAGTGACTTCGCATTTCCTTGGATGGTATGCCCTGGCGCTGGCGCTGATGGTGGTGGTCGGCTGCAGCAACTCAATCTATATGATTTCGATTCAGAGTTCGCTGCAAATGCTGGTGCCGGACAACGTCCGGGGACGGGTGATGGGCTTCTACAGTATGACGTGGAGCATCATGCCGCTGGGGGGATTGCAGGCCGGGGCGCTGGCCAGCGTGTCGTGGATTGGGGCTCCCTTCGCGGTGGCCATCGGCGGCGCGGCGGTGGTGCTGTTTGCCCTGGCGACGGGCACGTTCAACGGGCGGATACGGGATCTGGGCGGGGTGGCGAGGAGTGACGGATAGGGGCACGCGATGTGGTGGGACAATTGCCCGTTAATCACCTGCAGGGGCATACCCGATGGGTTCAGGAACAGGATCCCCAAACTCCCGGGCAGTTTCTATCCACAGGGCGATGGCCTGGTCGATTTCAGCCAAAGCCGCTTGTTGGGAGTTGCCGTGGGCCATACAGCCGGGAAGCTCCGGAGCTTCAGCGATGAAGACGCTATCTTCGTGGCTCCAATTGATCACAATGCGGTACTTATTCATCAGCGTCACCGAACAAATTATACATCAATAAGATTCGGCGCACCTGCCGCACCTGATAAGCTTTGGCGTGGCTACCGTCACGCTGCAAGTTAATCAGATCAGGGATTCCTTCCCGTCGAAAGGTATGATGACTGCCCCTCGTGCGTTCTGTGAAACCGAGACGCAAGAGCAGGTTCCGAAGATCTTGAAAGCGTATGTTTGCGTCAGACCGACCTGACAGGATAGTTTGCAAAAAGTTCCGGTTCATCTACAACAAGTTTTGCGGAGGTGATGGGCCAGGTCAAACGTAGTCAATCCCCCGTTCACGTAGCAGTGCTTCCAGCTCCTGCTGGCGTTGGAGGTATTGCCGGGCCTGTTGTTCCGCCGTGTTGGCCCTTATCCTCTCGGCATCTGCCCTGGCGCGCTCTTCGGAAATGGTGGGCAGGTAGCGTTGACGGTCCCGGTCGTAAAACCGCAGGTCACCATCCTCCCGACGCAGGCACAGGTTCAATGCCGGACTGTAACCCTCCAATACGCTCTCGGATACGGGGTTTACAGGCAAGGGCTGATAAACGCCCTCCACCAGTGTCTCACCAACCAATCGCACCGACTCGCTGTCGTCCGTTTCGTCGAACCGCCAGTACTCTTGGACGCCAATGGCAGCGTAGAAATCCCGCTTCTCCCCGTTGTCGTTGGCCCGGGTGCTTAGGGAGGCGAATTCCAGAACCAGGTCTGGCGGCCTGCCCTGCTCTGACACGATATAACCCCGGTTCTCCTTGAATAAGTCCGGTTTCACGTCAAAGGCTACAAGCAGGTCCGGATAGCGCCGCTGCCTGGCAGGCAGCCTTGGCGCCGCCGTCAATGGCATGTCGCCCACTACTATGGTAGTTACCTCATGCCCCAAGTAGTCAATAAGGGAGTGCATGTTGCCGTTGGGAGCCAATTGGCGGGAACTGGTCATGCGGTCCTCGGGGCTTTTTTCGGGGGGTTCCGGGAGTTGATACGAGGACTTTCCGACCCCTTCCTTTGGAGTGGACCGGGACGCGCGAGCCGGAGTGGTCATTGCAATAGCTCCTGGTGAGAATTGGGGCCTGCTCTCGCCGGATAATTCTATCATGGCCCATGGCCTTTCCGGGTCCCTACCCCTGTATCGGGTCCAGCCCCGCCTCTTCCCGGGCGTCGTTGATGTGTTCCAGCACCCGCACCTCCAGGGGGGCCATTTCGTAGCCAACGTCGGCCAGCATGCGGCTGTTGTCCACCAGGTAAACGTGGGGGACGGCCTGCTGGCCGGTGGTTATCTGCGCGTCGGGGATGAAGCGGCGCACCACGTCGGCCATGTCGCCTATGGTGGCCAGATGCCCGCCGGTAAGGTAAACGTGGTGGTTCAGGGAACCGGACAGGGCTACCTGGACAAAAACCTCGGCGGCGTCCTCGGCGTGAATCATGGGCGACGCCTCGTCGGGATTGAAGGGCATGGCTACCGGCTGTCCCAGGGCCGGCAGGGACACCATCAGGCCGCCGATCATGCCCGTCATGCCGGTGGTGCGGCCGTGGCCGAAGACGGTGCCGATGCGGATGCCCCGCAGGTCCAGGCCGTACCGGTCGCGGTACTTCCAGGCAGAGAAGTCGTTGGCCGCCTTGGTCATGCCATAGACGTTGATAGGGGCCGTCAGATCGTCCTCCACCAAAGGACGCGCGCCGAAGGTTTCCTGCACACCGTAAACGGCGATGGAACTGGCGTAAACGACGCGCTCCACGCCGGTCCAGCGGGCCACCTCGAAGACGTTGTTGGTACCGACTATGTTGACCTGCATTCCGAAGTGGGGCCGGTCCTCGGTGTCCGGGGGCAGCAGGGCCGCCATGTGGATGATACGTGTAACGCCGTGGGTGTTGACCGCCTCCAGCAAGTGGGGAATCTGGGTGATGTCGCCCCGGTAGAAGGGCACCTCGGCCAGGTGGCGGTGCAGGGGCAGGTTGCTGCGGGGCGGGGCCAGGTCGAAGGATAAGACGTCCTCACCCCGTTCCTGCAGCTTGCGAATTATGCGGGAGCCGATGAGGCCGTTGCCGCCGGTTACCATGACAGTCATTGTTGATCCTCCGGTTCGGTTATCCACGAATGAGCACGAATAATCACGAATATTAGAGTGGCTGTTTTCTGGGCATCCCCGGTCTTCGAGGATAATCATCGGGCGTAATCTTCACCTTTTCGATGATAACTACTACCCGATTGTCCTCAAGGCCTTTAGCCTTCACGGGGTAGATGGTCTTTACTCTGCCGCCCAATATCTGCAACGCCTGCTGGGCTGAGGCCAGTTCATCTTTCAGGCCGCCGCCGCCGTGCTTCCAGGCTGCCACCAGGCCGCCGTTGCGGATGAAGGGAAGGGAATACTCCAGCAGGGTGGGCAGGCGGGCCAGGCCTCGGGCCAGGGCCAGGTCGCAGCTGGCGCGCAACTCGGGACGGTGGGCCAGATCTTCGGCTCGACCGGTATGGACTTCAACTCCGGTCAAGCCCAGGGTTTCAACAACGTGGCGCAGGAAGGTTGCCTTCTTACCCGTGGACTCGACGAGGTCCAGGCTGATGGATGGGCAGACAAGCTTCAATGGCAGGCCGGGGAAGCCGGCCCCGGCGCCGACATCAACCAGGCGAGCGTCGGAAGGGAGGGTGTGGGCCAGGGCCGGAAGAACGGTTAGGGAATCGAGGAAGTGCTTGACCTGCACCTCTTCATAGTCGATGACGCTGGTGAGGTTCATTCGGCTGTTCCAGTCGGCAAGTTCACGGTAGTAGGCCTCGAACTGCCGAAGCTGGGCAGAGTCGAGGGACAAACCCAGTTCAGGGGCGGTGGTGACCAGCAGTTGCATAGAGCTGACAAGCACAGAGGATGCTACCTTCTCTTGTATTCATCTGAGACTGAATTTATAGGGGCCATGGTGTAAAATGGGAAAGTTTGCGGTGATATTTTGAACTAGCTGGTTGAAGTTGAAAGTGTTTGGAGCAATACCATGCCTTTAGATGGCAACAGCCCAATAGCTGTGTTAATCGATGGAGACAACGCCCAACCCTCTTTGTTAGAGCATATCTTGGAAGAAATAGCTAAGTACGGCGTAGTAACAACCCGACGTATATATGGAGATTGGACTACTTCACAGATGTCTGGTTGGAAGGATTACCTGCATTCGTATGCATTTCAACCAATGCAACAGTTTCGCTATACCACTGGAAAGAACGCTACAGACAGCGCCTTGATAATTGATGCGATGGACATATTATACGGCAAAGCCGTTGGTGGTTTCTGCATAGTATCGAGTGACAGCGACTACACTCGATTGGCAACGAGGATTCGCGAGCAAGGCTTGTTTGTCATGGGTATTGGTCGTTCTACTACACCTGAGGCGTTTGTAAAATCCTGTGAGGTGTTTGTTTATACCGAGAATCTATCGCCACAAGACAATTATGAGAATCGCGTGACCTTACCAGTGTCAGACTGGACGCAAACCGTATCACGTGCTATTGAAATGTCTGAGCAGGAGAACGGATTGGCATTGTTGGCAGCCGTTGGCAGCTATTTGCGTCAATTGGACTCTTCCTTTGATGCCCGTAGTTACGGGCATAGGCAATTATCATTGCTTGTAAAGTCCCGTGCTGATTTATTTGAGACTCAGGAACCGAGAAATGGTGCGATTCGAGTACGGACTAAGTAAGGGCATGGTTGTCCTCTGTCGCTGTTGACGACACCTGACTGCCCAGGGCGGGCAGAACGGTCAGGGAATCGAGGAAGTGCTTGACCTGCACCTCTTCATAGTCGATGACGCTGGTGAGGTTCATTCGGCCGTTCCAGTCGGCAAGTTCACGGTAGTAGGCCTCGAACTGCTGCAGTTGGGCCGCGTCGAGGGACAAACCCAGTTCAGGGGCGCCCCGGGAGAGGATTTCCATGGGTTCAATCAGCTGCTGGGCCATCGTTAAGCGAAGATATCCGCTACGGCCATGCTCCAGCCGGGTACGACGTCACCGCCGTTCAAGGTGTCCATTTCGCTAAGGTTGACCGCAGCCTGGCCGGGGAGACGTACGCTGGCAGTGCGCCGACGAGGGTCAACAACAATCACCATGAGCGTACCGGCTGCCAACCAGTCTGTTACCTTCTCTTCAACCTCGGAATATCGGTCGTGGGGTGAAATTACCTCAATGGCCAGATCGGGAGGGCCGGGGAAGAAACCATCCATTACGCCTGCGGCCTCTTCGCGCTCCCGGCGTATGAAGGCCACATCCGGCACCCGAACAAGATCGGGGTCTGATGCCAGCAGGAAGCCGGTCTCCGCTGTAGGGACCGTGCCCAGGTTGTTGGTCTCCACATGAATAAATAGCATGCCATTCAATTTCCCAGCGGATTTTCCGTGTCTGTAACCGGCAGGCGCCATCTTCCGCAACTCACCTCGCACCAGTTCATAGTGATACCCGTCGTCGGGCATGTCCAGCAGTTCTTCGGCGGTAACCAGTCTGGGTTTGGAGACCATAACTGTCGCTCCGTCTGAATTTGCTCAATTATCCACTAAATGGGCCCAATTTGCATCAATAGACCTCTGTGTGGTGGCGTTCCAACTTATGAGGTTTCGTGGGTGAGACCAGGGCAGACACATAGGTCTGCCCCTACTATTACGACCCCCAGACCACCTAATATGGAACGCTGCCCCTCTGTGTAAAGCGGTAGCTCGGCTCAATTGACACTGTCATAGGCCAGCCGTAGAATTAGCCGAGCAAATCCAGTCACAAATGCAAGATGTTGAAGCTGGTTAAGGAGCAAGATGGCTATAAAGGCTTATCTTTTGGTTGAGACCGCCATAGGGACTACTCGCGAGGTTGCCACGTCCCTGCGCGCGGTGGAAGGTATAGAATCGGCGGACGTGGTGACCGGTCCGTTCGATGTTATTGCAGTTATCAATGTTGAGGACTTTACCAAGGTAGGACTTCTGGTGACCGAGAATGTGCATACCATACCCGGAATCGTTCGGGCTACGTCCTACCCCGTTGTTGATCTTTAGCCGGCCCGGGCAGGCCGATCAGTCTGGAACTTGCTGCCGGCAATGCCGGCCGTGATCCCCTGAAAGACGGGAGGGTAACTTGGACTATAGATTTACTCCCGAGGACGACATCTTTCGCCAGGAATTGCGCGATTTCGTGCAGCAGGAACTACCCCCCGACTGGGAGGGTGGTGGCCGCTGGCCGGAAGAATGGAACTGGGAGCTGACCCGCGACATCCGGCGCAAGATGGCCCAAAACGGGTGGCTGACCATGCACTGGCCCAGCGAGTACGGCGGGCAGGACGCTTCGCCCATACGGTCGGCCATATACAACGAGGAGCTTGCATACATGCGGGCCCCGGGACGGGACATTTTTGGCGTGCGGATGCTGGGTCCTACGCTGATGATCCACGGCTCCGAGGAGCAGAAACAGGCGCACCTGCAACCGGTGGCCCGGGGTGAAGTGCAGTGGTGCCAGGGCTACAGCGAGCCGGAGTCCGGTTCGGACCTGGCCTCGCTCAGCACCCGAGCCGTCCGGGACGACGACGAGTATGTCATCAACGGAAGCAAAATCTGGACCACTATGGGACATCGGGCGGACTGGATTATGCTGCTGGCCCGCACCGACCCCGACGCGCCCAAGCACCGGGGAATCAGCTTTATCCTGGTGGACATGAAGACGCCGGGCATACAGGTGCGGCCCATTATCAACATGGCCGGGGGGCACGAGTTCAACCAGATAATTTTCGACAACGTGCGGGTTCCCGTTGCCAACGTGGTGGGTGAGGAGAACCGGGGCTGGTACGTTGCGGTTACCCTGTTGGACTTTGAACGGTCGGGCATTGACTATTCGGCCATGGGGCGACGCTTGCTCGACGAGGTGAAGGGCTATACTGCCGAGACAATGCAAAACGGCCAGCCCATGCTGCAGGCTCCCTGGGTCCGGAACCTGCTGGCCGACCGCTATATTGAGTGCGAAGTGGCCCGGCTGATGGCCTACAACGTGGCCTGGATGCAGGGTGAGGGGCTGGTACCCAACAAGGAAGCCTCCATGAGCAAAGTCTTCGGCAGCGAGACGCTACAGCGGGTTACCCTCGCGGGAATGGAAATACTGGGCCTTTACGGGGCGCTGGACCGCAACGACAAGTTTGCGCCGCTGCGAGGCCGAATCCAGGAGCACTGGATGACCAGCTTCTCCCACAAGATAGCGGCGGGAACCTCCGAGGTGCAGCGGAACATCATAGCCAGCCGGGGACTGGGGTTGCCCAGGGGTTAGGCCCCAATAGTCTTAAACCTCTTGCCTCAGAAACGCAGGGGCGGGATTCAAACCCGCCCCTTATTGTTTTTGATTTGTGGATGTTGAAGTCTCGTGATGATCTGCGTCTTATCAGAGCTGTTCACCGGTCAAAGGAGTCGCTCACATCCAAGGCGTAGGTGTAACCATCGTTAGCATGCAAGTAAGCTACACGCTCTGAGATGACCAGCAGATAGCTGATGTCTGCAGTATCGTATTTGGCCCGCACTTCCCCGGTGCGCAGGTCCCTGGCAAACAGTTCACCCTGGTGGGGGCCAATGAAGGCAACGCCTTCTGACACCGCCGGCCATGGCGGCGGCTTCCGTTTTTCCTGGATGTCGTTCTTCCACAATTCATGGCCGGTGGCAGCGTCGAACACCGTATAGCCATTGCTGTCAGTCCCGGCAATGACGACGCCACCGGCGGCGGTAACTCGCGGCCCGGAAGTCAAGAGCGTATCCAGTTCGGCTCTCCATAGCAACGTCCCCGAGTCGACCTCGACAGCATAGACATTCTTGCCCCAGGTGGCGGAGTAGGCCACGCCATCGGTTACGGTGAGAGACAGGGATTGGCCATCCAGCATTTGTTCCCATGCCTTCTCCCCTGTCCAACGATCCAGTGCTGCTACCGAATTCTTTTCGGTTTGGAAGCAAAGGTAGTCGCCGGACAGAAAGGGGAAGCCTCTAAGTCCGCTCCTTGTATGCTTTTGCCACCGTTCTTCTCCCGTTTGCTCATCCAGGGCATAAATGCCGATAGCCCCGAAATAGACCAGTCCATCACTTCCGTTGGGCCAGACTGCCCTGGAAACCCTGGCGTCAAGCTTCCAGCGCAGTCCGCCGGTGAACCGGTCAATGGCGTGAAGGATGTTGTCCTCTGACTTGAACAACACGGTGTTGTCTCCCACCAGCGGGAAGGCTGGGACGGCAGAACCGGCAAAATACTCCCAGAGCAAGTCACCCGTCTCAATGTCCCTGGCCGCCATGCGCTCCCGCGAACTGGGCAGGAAGACGGCTTCTTCCACCGGTGGGATCCAGGACATCAGCCACTTTCCCCCGTCCCTGGCAGACCAGAGTATTTCGCCGTTGTTCTTGTTCACCGCGACAATCCGTTCGCTGGAGACAGCCGCGTCGGAGGGGGTGACGAGCAAAAGCTTGTCGCTCCCCACGCGGGGACTGGCGAACAGGGGACCGCCAGTGTATGTGGCCCAGAGGAGGTTTTCATAAATCTGCTCAGGTTCAGTGTCCGGAGTCGGGGCTGCTCCATCAGCCGGCATTGCCGGAAGATTTATGGCCATAACCAAGTCGTTGAGGTTGGTAAATATGATCGCATTTTCCGTGATGGCAGGACGCGTATATATCGGGGCGTCCACCGAACGAACTTTCAGGACGCGACCCGTTTCAGCATCAATGGTTATTATTTGGCCTTCTTCAGTACCCAGTATGAGCCGGCCGTCAGCCATGGCGGGCGGGGCCAACTCTCCCCGCTCGTAGGGCATTCGCCAGTAAATTTCCCCCGTGGCAATGTCCAGGGCGTTGAGATACCAGGGCGACGTGGCCACGTATATTTTTCCATCATGGGCCAATGGCTGGGAGGAGACGACGCCTTCCAGGTCTCTCTCCCACAATGTAGCCCCGGTATTTGGGTCCAGCGCCATAAAACCGTTGCGTCCTGAGCCAACCAGCAGGGTGCCTTCGTAAATGGTCGGATAGGGGTCGCTGGGAGTTTCCAGTTGGCGCTGCCACCGCAGTTTGCCGCTGGAGGAGTCCAGGGCCAACAGCTGGCCGCTCCAGGTCGTGGCATAAACCTTGCCCGGGCTGGTCGCAACACCAAAAATCCGGTCGGCGGTGGTGTGGGCCCACCGCCGATAGCCGGTATGGGCATCCAGGGCCATGACCCGGTTGCCCCGGTCCGGGGAGTCGTTGGCGCCGAAAACGACGACGCCTTCGATAGCGACGGGGGAAGTGGCGCCGGCGCCAGCCTCTCCGAAATCCCACAGGAGCTGGCCGGTCTTTGAATCCAGCGCGTGGACCTGGGTGCGCTCCCGGTAACTGTTCCTCATCGGGGCCACGTAAACGACGCCGTCAGCTGCGGCAGGGGCAGTCCGAATTTTGTCTCCCCCTCGGTGGACCCACAGGGTCTTCCCCGTGCTGGCGTCAATGGCGTACAGGCAACCGGTAGCGGCGGCGCCAAAATAAATGATGCCGTCTTCAATAATTGGGTGGTTCTCGATGGAGCCGGATTGCCGAAGGGTTCCCTGGTTATCCGCTTCGCTGAATCGCCAGAGCACGTCGTTCTCAGGGCCGGATTCTGCAGCCGTCGCTGTTTCTTCACCTTCCTGGCTGGTCAAGGACACGGCATCGGTAAAATCGCAGCTGTCCTTGTAGGGAGGATTGTCGGGCCTCGCTGCTGCTTCGGGAGTGGATACGGCAGCGGGAGCGTGCGTTGCAGCGGCCTCCGGGGTTGCGTAGGGCAAAGCCCACGCCACAAGCGGGGGCGTGGGAGTTGCCGGTGGAGTCGGAAGTTCTACCGGAGCCAGTGTCGGACCGGGTGTTGGAGCCGGTGTTAGAGCCGGCGTTGGAGATGGTTCAGCCGCAAGAGTCGGCAGCGCGGGCCGAGTCAGCGAACCGGATATTGTGGGGACGGAATCCGGTGAAACCACGGGCAAGCCCGGACCTGCTGAATGGGGACTGGGTGCGGGCGATAAAATATCGGCGGCCCCGGACTCTTCCACGGATACGGCTGGCGCCGTAAAAGTGGCAGTTCCAGTAGCCTGTTGCGGGTCTGCAACTTCGGAAGCCGATGTTGCCGGCGACGCCTTGGCTGAAGTAGCTGGCGCGGTTTCGGTAACGGGGGACTGCTGGGTACCGCAGGCCAGGAGTCCCAGAAGAGCCAGGACGGATATCAGGAGTGTCCCCGCCGGAACCCGGCCACATCGCCGCAACCAACCAAAAGACCTGATGTATTCAGTCAACCCACACCTCCACCCAACAGGTCAAAACCGAAGCCCTCACGCCGCGCCAGCCCCGATACTTTTCAAGAAGACAAGACCTTCGGTACCTGGCGGCAGCGCCTGGAGAGCGATGTAATTATAAGGCATGGGTCCGCCTGAACTCACGTGGCACCGGAAGCGTTTCAGTCCAGGTGGTTTCGTGGGTGAGGCCAGGGCAGACACATAGGTCTGCCCCAACACTTCGGTCCTGGACCACCCAAACCGGAAGGTTACCCGTGGTATTTGGAACGTAAATTATGTGGTGGAGGCGCTTACAACAGGGCGCCCGGTTTAACGCCCACTTTATTCGCGCCTTTTCTTGTTGGTTCGTGGATGAAATAAGCTAGGCCGCCAGGGCGCTCATGCCGGTGGCCTCGGGTTCGGCCAGGGCTTCGCGGCAGCGCTGCAGGATGCGGAACACGGTGCGGACGGTTACCGAAAACCGCTCTGCCGCCTCTTCCATGGAGAGCCGTTCCTGCTGAACGGCATACATCACCTGGAAATCCTTGGCCAGCCGGCGGTTGCGCTGGTACCAGGCCGGGTCGTCGTGCTTGCACCGGGGCAGGGGGCAGTTGAGGCAGGAATCGGAAGCCTCGCAGCCGGTATCCTCGTAATGGAAAAACTCGGGGGCAGCGTCATAGGTTTCAGCCGTCACGTCGAAAAACTGCGTCATTGTCATTTCACTCACCTGCTTGCACAAACGTTTGTTCTAATTGCAGGTTGAGTATAGAACGGCTGTTCTAAGGGTGTCAATATATTTTTAGAACATATTTTTGGTTATTTTTCGGGTTTTTGATCAACATTGAAGTAGGCCCGACGCTGACCGGTTTGGACCGTCTTGGAAGATGACGTAACGGAAAGAAAATGTCGCCGTGAACCGCCTAAGGGCCTAAAATGTGTCTTGGAAACCGCCGCCCGGGACTAAAGGTGGATCACAGGAGCCAATTCAGGCCCTTCGACGCCGTCCAGGATGACCTATCCAAGAAGTAGAAAAGCCTGAAGTAGAAGTTAACCTGCCCACCAGGCGAGAGCAGGGATTATGAAGCGAGGCAGACAATGACCGAATACGAAACCATGACCTACCACCGGGACGGCCGCATCGGCTACGTCACCCTGAACCGCCCGCAGGCGCTGAACGCCGTCAACGACCAGTTTGAAGAGGAAATTGCGGAGGCGCTGCTGGAGTTTGACATGGACGAGGAGGCCTGGGTGGCCATCATCCACGGCGAAGGGCGGGCCTTCTGCGCCGGGGCCGACATCAAGCAGCGCTTCGTGGAAATGACGCCCCGCCAGAGCGCCCTGCGCAGTCGGGGCACCAGCGCCGAGGGCTACCTGGCCCGCACCATCAACTGGAAGCCGGTCATAGCCGCCGTCCACGGCTACTGCCTGGGCGCCGGCCTCTCCCTGGCCGGCGAGTGCGACCTCATCGTGGCCTCCGAGGAGGCCCAGTTCGGCATAACCGAGACCCGCCGGGGACTGCCCGGGGCAAGGGTCTGGGCCAAGTGCAACGCATTCATGCCGTCCAAGATACTGTCGGAAATGGTCATCACCGGCGAACCGGTACCGGCGGCGGAGCTTTACCGCCTGGGCCTGATCAACCGCCTGGTCCCCACCGGCCAGCACCTGGAGGCGGCAAGGGAACTGGCGGACAAGGTCCTGCAGGCCCCGCCCCTGGCCTCGCGCTCGGGCGTCCGCCTGACCCGCCGCCAGTGGGTAATGGACCTGTACGACGCCGGCATGTACCTGCAGCCGCTGCAACTGCACAAGACGCAGGACTTCCAGGAGTCGGCCCGGGCGTTTGTGGAGAAAAGGCGGCCGGAGTATGGGGCTAGGTAGGGGGGAGGCGCTACGATGCCTGGGGTATTGTTGGTTGGAATTTCCACCTCTTTTAGACCCAAATGGCCGGCGTGAGTTACGATGCATTCCCTTTCGATTGGGTGACAAAGTCACAGCGAATGGCAGTCACGCAAAAATCTCTCCCACCGGCATTTTCCAGCCAGGCACCACTTCGCCCCCGTCCAGGGTATCCGATTCGTGAAGAACAACGGGGTCCTGGCCGGGGCGGTGGACGGTAGCAGTACGCTGGACCGGGTCAATGACGACCACCATTCGGCTGCCGGCCGCAAGGTAGTCGGCCACCTTCTCGGCCATAGGCCCGGAACGGTTACTGGGGGACAGTACTTCTATGGCCAGATCCGGCGCGCCCTGTACGAAACTCCGTCGCTGCCCGGGGGGCGACACCCGTTCCTGCCGGATGAAGGAAACGTCTGGCGCTCGAACCGTATCCGGGTCGGACTCCAACAGATAGCCCGTCTCGGCGATAATCACCCGGCCCAAGCCGTTGCGCCGCACGTAAGGTATCAAGTCGCCGGCGACGTTAGCCGATACCAGGCCGTGTTCTTCAAAACTTGGCGCCATCTTCCTGATTTCCCCCCGCACTAGCTCGTAGCGGTACCCGTCGTCAGGCATTTCCGCCAACTGCTGGGCCGTAACCCAGTTTTTCTTAGTTACCATCACCGTCTCCTAGATTCGCTAAGGCCTGGATTGCCGGGGTTGATGGCAAGATATGGTACATCCCGTTAGGCTTCTCCGTCGCCCTGTCTGGACAACGGTACTTGTATGCTAAACTAGCGCGGACAACGGTCCCAGTCAACCCAGTATACTTCACCACCCAAACCCCCCAAAAAGGAGCAACCCCCATGGCACAAATGGCAGCCGGACTCGCCATCGTTGAGGCTTTGAAGGCCGAAGGCGTGGACCATATTTTTGGACTGGTGGGCACCACCACCAACAGCATCGTCACCGAGCTTTACGGGCGGGACGACATCCGCTTTATTGATACCCGCCACGAGGAGGGCGCCGCCTTCATGGCCTACGGCTACTCCAAGGCCTCGGGCAAACCCTCCGCCTGCGTCACCACCTCCGGCCCGGGCACCATCAACCTGGCCACCGGCATATCGCTGGCCTACAAGGGCCGCGCGCCGGTCATCGCCATCGCCGGCAACACCGCCCAGGAGTACACCTACCGCGACGGCGCCCAGGAATTCGACCTGGTCAACACCTTCAAGTCCATCACCCAGATGTCGCTGCAGGTCAACCAGGCCGAGCGCATTCCCGAGATGCTGCACTACGCCTTCCGCGCCGCCATGTACGGCAAGAAGGGCCCGGTGCTGCTGGACATCCCCCGCGACCTGATTGACGGCCAAACCATCGAGTGGGATGTGGAAGCCCCGGGCACCTACCGGCCCGTGGCCGACCGCACCGCCGGCGACGCCCAGGCGATTGCGCAGGCGGCGGCCTTGCTGGCCCAGGCCCAAAGGCCCCTGATCCTGGCTGGCGGCGGCATCGTGGACTCCGAGTCCACCGACTTCGCCGTGGCCCTGGCGGAACGGCTGGACATGGCGGTGGTGCCCTCCTACGGGCACAACGACGCCTTCCCCAACAGCCACCGGCTTTACGTGGGACCCCCGGGCGGTCGGGGCGCCTCTGAAGCATTGGAAGCCATGAACCGCGCCGACGTCATCCTCGCGCTAGGCACCCGCATCAACCAGGGCAGCACCGGCTGGGACTACAGCGTCATCAACCCGGAGACAAAGATAATCCAGGTGGACATTGACCCCAGGGAGATTGGCCGCAACTACCCGCTGGCCGTGGGTATCGTCGGCGACGCGGGGGCCGTGGCCCAGCAGCTTACCGATGCCCTGTCGCAGCAGTTCCCCGAGGGACGGGCCAACCCGGAGTGGACCGCCGCAATTACGGAGTTAAAGAACCGTCGCCGCGCCCGCCTGGAAGCCGAGGCCCAGCTGGGCGGCGACCCCATGATGCCCCAGCGCGTATTCAGCGAACTGAACAAGGTGCTGCCGCAGGACTGCATGGTGACTATTGACGCCGGCGTGGCCCCGGGCCTGTCGTATGACCGCATCAGCTACGAACTGCCCCGGACCATGTTCAACTACGCCGGCCAGGGCGGCCTGGGCATGGGCCTGGGCGTGGGTCTCGGCACCAAGCTGGGTCGCCCCGACCGTCCCGCCATCAGCCTGCAGGGTGACGGGGGCTTTCTCTACACCTCCCAGGAACTGAACACCGCCGTGCGCAAGAACATCCCGCTGGTCAGCATTGTGCTGAACAATGGGTGCCACGGCGCGGAGAAGGCGCAGCAGCAGCGCTTCTACGACCAGAAGTACATCGGCGTGGACCTGGAGAACCCCCGCTTCGACCGGCTGGCCGAGGTGTACGGGGCCAAAGGCTACTACGTGGAACGCCCGGAGGACGTGGCCGACACGGTGCGGGAAGCCCTCGCCCTGGACGGCCCCAGCGTGGTGGAAATTCCGGTGGCGGAGTACTTCCCGCCGGGGGCTTCGTTGCCCAGGGGCTAGGGGTCAAACATCGGTGACACCGGTAGGGGCGGCCCTTGTGGCCGCCCTTTTTCGATTTCCCGTTCCGATTCTCCGGGCAGACCATCCCGCTCGTGCCGAGCCTATGGAGAATCAACCTGCTCCTTGAAGGAGCAGGGCCGTGGTGAGGGCTATAACCTGACCCCCCCAATTATTTTGGTTGCCCTCGGCTGAATTGACCCTCCAGTACAAGCCGGATACCATCACAGCCATGATCGACCCTGCATCGTCCCCCGATGTTGGACCCGCTAACAGGCCACGCCGCCCCTTCTATGGTTGGTGGATTCTCGTAGTCTGTTGCTTGCTGGCGGTACTCGGCGGCGCCGCTACGTACAACAGCGCTTTGTTCGTAGTCCCCATGCGCGATGACCTCGACTTTAGGGCCGGCTCCGCCGCAATAATATTCTTGTACGCCACAGCATTCGCGGCGGTGGCCGGTCTCCTGGTGGGTTGGCTGGCAGACCGGTTCGGAGCCCGTCCGCTGGTCCTTTTCGGGGGATTTGCCGCCGCCGGTGGGTTGCTCTTGGCTTCACCGGCGAACAGTCACTGGCATTTCCTCGTAACCTTCGCCATTGCGTTCGCCGGAGCGACGGTGGGGTTCAGTATGATAACCCTGCTGTCCACGGTAAACCGGTGGTTTATCCGTCGCCGGCCTGTGGCCATGGCCACGCTGTTGACTATGTTCTCTCTAGGCCCCGCCTGCGTTCCCCTCCTGGTGGCCTGGGGAATGAGCGGTGTGGGTTGGCGAAATACCCTTCTGGGCCTGGGTGTTTTTCTCTGTATCCTTACCGTCGTCGCGTGCCTGGTGCTGCGGAACCGCCCGGAGGACATGAGCCTCCAGCCGGACGGCGACGCGTCGCCCCCCAGCATCCCGGAATTCAGGGTACGGGATGCCCTGCGTACCGGCCCTTTCTGGGCTATGGTGCTGGGCGGGGTAGTCCTGAACGACTCAACCCAATCCGCCGTAGAGGCCTTCTCCCCAATATTGACAGCTGTCATGGCCGCGCTGGCGATTCTCTTGACCTTCGTGCTGGGAGTTACAGCGGTCTGGATTCCGCCGCGAAAAATCTTGTCCGGCGTTTTTATTGCCGGCGCTATGGGGCACCTGGCCTGGCTGGTTCTGAATAATGAGGTTGGAACGGTTGGATTTTTGTCTGGGAATGCTCTGGTCCAAGGAGGGAGCGCGGTGTATTGGATAATGGCCGGCGACTATTTCGGGCGACAACGGTTCGCCAGCCTCATGGGGGTTCTGATTTTCTTTCGTGCGGTGGGCTCCATTATTCCCGGGATCATCGGGGCATTGCTGGACCAAATGGGATACCGCGAATTTTCCCTGGTCTTCTACATCCTCTTCTACGTCGCCGTGGCCTTGATCATTTGGGCCTCCACCAGGCCGTTGCGTCTCCTTCCGGCTGCCAACTTGGCGGAGTAACAAGGGTAAATGACCCGGAGTACGTTAGCGCGCGTAAATTAGGCCTCTTAGTCGCCGTATCGCAATTTTGCAATTCCACCGAGTCCCGCTCACCCTTAGCCTGTAACTGACAAAGGGCCCTTCCTGGTTTCTCGTTGGCATTTTCAATTGACTGACACTCCGCCCTTGACGTTCCGTGTGACCCATTTTTAGCGTTAATAGTCCCAGGGCCGACCTGTGCCAGGGTCGGTCTTTTTTTTGGGGGGACACAATACTCAGGGAGGTAATCTGTTGCTTTGTCAACTGCAATGTCGCCGCTGTTACTCCGGACAACTGAGAAAACTGACCGTGATTCATCCGCAGGACAATCCTGTCTATCGCTGCCTGGAGTGTGGCTTCCTATTCAGCCCCGTCCACGCCAAGGGACAGGAGACGGACTCGTCACGCGGGGGACAGGACCCGTCAGGCGTAAAGGTCTGGAGGCCGAAAAGGAATTACAGGGCCTGCCCCTGTCCGAGACCGGTGGCGCCGTCAATGCCGAGGATGGCCCGTACATATCGCCCACGGACTTTGCCCGGGACGTGCTGCAGGTGGAGCTTTGGAAAAAACAGGAGGAGGTGCTTTCCGCATTGCCGGAGCACCGCCGGGTTGCCGTCAAGTCGGGCAACGGGCTGGGCAAGGGTTTCAGCGCGGCGGTGGCCGTTTTGTGGTACCTGCATACCCACAATCCGGCCATCGTCCTCAGTACCGCGCCCACATTCCGGCAGGTGAGGCACATCCTGTGGCGGCAGATTCACGTCCTGCACCGGCGGGCTCCCGACGTGCTCCAGGGCAAGCTGCTGGATACCCGCTGGGAACTGGCGGAAGACCGATACGCCATGGGGCTGTCCGCCGATTCCGCGGACCAGTTCCAGGGTTTCCACAGTCCCCACATGCTGATAGTGGTGGACGAGGCGGAAGGCGTGGACGATGCCATTTACGAGGCGATTGACTCGGTTATGACCTCCGATGGTTCAAGGTTGCTGCTCATCGGCAACCCCACCACTACGTCGGGCGTCTTCCGGCGGGCGTTCCACGAGGAGCGGAGCATCTATCATTGCATAACCATCTCCGCCATGGAGAGCCCCAACGTGACCGAAAAGAAGGTGAAATATCCCGGGTTGACCACCATCCGCTGGGTGGATGAACGGCGGGAAATATGGGGCGAGGATAATCCCCTCTTCCGGGCGCGGGTTCTGGGTGAATTCCCCGACCACACGCCCGACACCTTGATACGCCTTTCCGACGTGGAAGCCGCCGTTGAGCGGTGGAAGGCGCTGCCGGCCCCTGTTGACAGGAGAGCGCCTGTCGCGCTGCCCGACCCCGCCCATCCTGATGCCACAGATTCCGGCGCGGCGGGAGACTCGGCTTGGGCCGGGCCGGTCGAAGGGCGGCCGGAAAGAGGCCTCGCTCGCACGGATTCAATGCCGATGCCCGCCGGCCCCAACCTGGCGGTATCGGGGGACGGCGAGGTTGCGTTATCGGTGGACGTGGCCCGCTACGGTTCGGACCAGAGCGTCATATTGCGGCGGCGCGGAAGCCAGGTGGAGGAAATCCGGACCTTCAACGGCATGGATACCATGGAGCTGGCCGGTTGGGTCGCCGCCGCTATTCGAGAGTTTCAACCCGCCCAGACCTGCATTGATGAGGTGGGCGTGGGCGCCGGAGTGGTGGACCGGCTTCGGGAGCAAGGCTACGGCGTGCGGGGAGTGAACGTGGCCCATTCGGCCCGACAGAAGGGCGTGTTCGCCAACATGCGCGCCGAAGGCTATTGGAAGCTTCGGGACCTGTTCGCCGCCGGCGATATCGCCATACCGGGGGACCAACGCCTGCTGGGCGAACTGGCGGCCCTGCGGTACAGCTTCGACAGTCTGGGCCGGATCCTGATGGAATCCAAGGAAGACATGCGCAAGCGGGGCGTCCCCTCTCCCGACCGGGCCGATGCCCTGATGCTGGCCTTCGTTACACCGGTGACCCGCCCGAGAATCTGGACGTAACTGGGCGAAGGGCGGGAAAGATCAGGACTCTCAGGGACAGGGAGGGCAGGAGAAAAGGGACAAGTAAAACCCCCGCCTACCCTGTCCCGGAAATATACGACCAAATCAAACAAACAGATTGACCTGGATGGAGGGAGAAATACATGAACACGGGAAGAGAGGCCATTACCGGCAAACTGGCCGAACTGGTGGGATGGAGGGGCAAGGAGTCCGGGAGTTTCCTTCGTAATACCCGGGACCAGCCTGCCGATGGAACCGTTCAGCGGCGCAATCGCGGCGGCGGTAGCCTGGACCCGTCGGCAGAAATATTCGGAATCCAGGGTGGCTGGGCCCATCCTGAGTACGGCGCCTACTATGCTTCATCGGTCCCGGTATATGCGGCCATTAAGCTGCGTGCCGATGCCATCAGCAGGCCGCCGGTGCGGATCCACCGCCCGGGCCCTGATGGTGTCCGGCTGCCGGTGGCGCCCGACCATCCCGTACAGCAATTGCTGGAACGGGTCAATCCGTGGTACACCCGCGGCGACCTGTGGCAGGCAACGGAGATTTACCTGAACCTGTGGGGCCAGGCCTTCTGGGCCCTGGAGCGGGACGAGCAGGGCCGATGGGAAATATGGCCACTGCGTCCGGACCGCGTGACGGTGCTGCCGGACCGGCGGAGGCACATACGGGGCTTTGTCTATCGGGGACGCAACGGGACGCCGGTGGCTTATACGGCGGAAGAGGTGGTATGGCTTCGCTACTTCAATCCCCTGGAGGAGTACGCCGGCCTTTCGCCCCTGTCTCCCGCCCGCTTGTCGGTGGATATGGGCGGGGACGGCCTGCGGTTCAACCGGAACTTCCTTCGCAACTCGGCCCAGCCGGATTTCGTGCTGCTGACGGACGCCCAGCTTACCGATTCGGAGATAGAGGACTTCTACAGCCGCTGGGAGGCCCGCTACCGGGGGCCGCAGAACGCCCGACGGCCCGCCATCGCCAATTTCGTGCGGGATATCCGCACCCTGGGCCTGAGCCACCGGGACATGGACTTCATCCGGGGTTTGCGGTGGAGCCTGGAGGAGGTGAGCCGGGCCTACGGGGTGCCCAAGCCCCTGCTGGCCGACCTGGAACGGGCCACCTTTGCCAACATTAACGCCGCCGAGCGTCTTTTCTGGCGCAATACCATTGTGCCGGAGGTCCGGTTCCTTGAAGAGCACCTGAACCGGATGCTGCTGCCCGTGCTGGGCTACCCCGACCTGGAGCTGGAATTTGACCTGACGGCAATTGAAGCGATGCAGGAGGACGAGAACAGCCGGGTGACCCGACAGGCGCAGCTGCTGGACCGGGGCGTGCTGACCATCAATGAAGTCCGGCGCCAGCGGAACTTGCCCGACGTGCCCTGGGGAAACGAACCCCGCGTGAAGGTCTGATTTCACGGGGTGAGGGCGACCTGGACAGTGGGGGCGAGGATGGGCATCTATCCCATCCTCGCCCTCGTTGCGGTTGGCGGTGGAGCCCACCTGTATAGGTATCGGGCTCTTGTTTGCCAGACCTGGGTTTGCCAGGCATGGCGTTGCTTCGATGGCGAGTTGTGCCACGCCAGTTGCTTTGACTAAGGGGATGGGATTTGTAATAATAATAGTAGATATAAAACTAATAATCTTACTTAATCAATAACAACTGTTTGGCGTGCCCTGTCCAGTGAGCCTTCACATTGCCTCGCCGGGATGGCGCCGGACCGTGGAAGGGGCAGTCCTGGCCAGGGTTGGCGACTCTTGGGTTGTGGCACGCAGGGACGCAGGGGAGTCAGGGCCCGGGCAACAGTTATCCAGGCAACAGTTATCCATGATAGGGGAGAGATTATGCGATTGATTTAATGTGTTTATATTACAGGTCACAGAATTAAGCGGAGGAGGGGAAGCGATGTTTTATTGAGCGGGGATGTTGCTTACCGGCGCCGGCGCGCCCGGGTGTTAAAGCAGCGTTTTCCTGCCGACTGGTTTCATATTTCGCAAGCCGGACAGGGCACTAGGGGCGTATATGGCCAGCTTCCCTGCGCCGGAATGGCGGAGATCACATTTGAACCGATTCTCGATTACCCGGAGAGCTATACCCTGAGGAGCGTTCTGCCAGTTCAATCCGGTCTGTCGCTGACGGGTCCCGGTCATGCGAGGGGCCTGTCGGCAGCTCACCGGCCAGTTGGATTGTGACCTGTTGCAGGACGACAGGAAATGATAAGCCTACCCCTATTCTGGGTTCCCACTGGACATAAAGGTGGTTATCATTTACATTTAGTAGCCATTAGAAACAATCACACGATTGTGGGAACCTATTTGGACTAGAGAGATTATGAGCCAACAGGAAATGCTCAAGGGAAATACGGAAACCCTGCTCTTGTCGCTGCTCTTGCTGGAACCGATGTACGGCTACCAGATTGTGAAAGAAATAAATGACAGAAGCAGCGGATACTTCGATTTTAAGGAAGGTACACTTTACCCTGCCTTGCATCGCATGGAACGAGACGGACTGGTGGATGGACGTTGGCAAAATACCCCCGGAGGTATGCGAAGGCGTTACTATTACATTACACTGAAGGGTCGGTTTGTCCTCTCGGATCGTCAGGCGGAGTGGCAGAGGTTCAGTCGAGCGATGAACTCCGTTATTACCCGGTCAACGGTTCAGCCGGAAGGATAAGGAGTTTATTCGAGGGCTTCGAGAAGTGGTAGATTCAAACAAGTATGTTGGCACCTTCTCCCGTCATCTCCATCTGGAGCCAGCAAAAAAGAAAGAGATAATCAGCGAACTGCAAGACCATCTGGAAGACAAGACCTCGGAACTGGTTGAGGCAGGCTTTAACCAGGAGGAGGCTCAACGCCTGGCCATGGAGCAAATGGGCGACCCCGTTGCCCTGGCCAGGCAGATCCGCGAAGTGCATTACGTTGTGTGTCTCAAGGATGTAGGACTGGCCGTATTGCCGCACCTGCTGCTGGCCGGATCGGTGGCATTCGGCTTGTCCGACAATTGTCCCGCCCTTGCCATTGCTCTCGGCGTCATTGGGGCCATTACCTGGCTGAACTGGCGACACGGTTCCCCGACGCTGTGGTCCTATTCGTGGCTGGGCTTTTCCCTGGCCTCCCCCGCCATAATGCTGCTGATGGCCCTGATATTCCCTGGAGGCCCCATTCGGGAAGCCATTATCAACTCCCAGTATCCCGTGAGCACCACGCTCCTGGTACTGTTCGCGGCCTATGCCCTATTAGCCGGGTGGTTCCTGATCAAGGTGGTTTACCGCATTGTGCAGCAGGGTTGGACGCTGGTGTTCTTTTCAGCCCTGCCGGTGGCGGTTCTTGCCGCGTGGGCACTGATTGCCGAAAGCCGTGACGTTCTGTGGAGCCCCCAAACCGGGCTAATCGGAGACAACGGCCTGCCCTGGATCCTGGCCTTCCTGACTATAGCCGCATTCACCGCCGTTTTCCTGAAGCTGGGGCCCCGCCCGATTAAGACCAGCCATCTATTCCTGTACTCCGTGATTTTCCTCCTCGTCGCCTATGCAACTCTTATGTTGAGTTATCATCTGGCCCCCTTGCGGCTTACGATCGCCTCGTTGCTGGCGGTGCTGTTGCTGCCTACCCTCCGCCGGCCGCTGACTTCGAGCTTGAAGCTGTTGCAGGGCCTGATGCAAACCGTCCTCCAATTAATCGGCAGGTAGTCCGCCGTTTCGCTCCCGGGGTAAAGAGAGAGGCAAGCTGGGAGGAGGTTCACCGTAGTTGCATGGTGAACTATCCCTTTGTTTTCCTCGTATTGTGGGTACAGACAGGCTAGTAGCCGGACAACATTGAAATGATGGGTAGTCTCGGCTACCGTGGTTTCCCGCAATCAGGGCGCCCACAAGAGGCGCCCCTACAGGACAGCCTTTGACTGGTAGGGGCAACCCTTGTGGTTGCCCTCGCTATTCATCATTACAATAGTGTTAGACCACTAGTTCCAGGTTTCAGGTTCGAAGATCATGCACGGGCAGGACCGGCGGGCTGGCCCGGAAGCTGAAATGCAAGAGACCGGGTGTCCGGTCTTTCTTTCATTGGCTCGGGGCGTGGCGAAGGGTAAAATAGGCCGGGACGCCGGCGGTTTATGTCGCTACAATACCTGGTGGCCCGGGGAATGCGCTTGAAAAAGGGGTCTAATGGCGGCGACACCCTGGACGGCAGGGATGTCGAGACACTTCGCGAAAGGCTTCGGGGAGAGTTCGAGAAGGTATCGCCGGTTGACAACGGCAAAGGCTTCCTGGTAGGTCTTTGCGGTCTGCCTGGAACGGGCAAGTCCCACTTTGCCGCCGCTCTCGCCCGGAGAGTCCCCTGCCTTGTCCTGGGAAGCGACCGCCTGCGAAAAATCCTGGTAAGCCGGCCGGTTTACAGCCGGGATGAACACCAACGGGTATTTGACGCGGCCCATGCCTTGCTGGAGGAACTGCTGGCGCAGGGTTACAGGGTTATTTTCGACGCCACCAACCTCACCGAAAGGGCACGCAATCCCCTGTACGAAATCGCCGCCAGGACCGGAACTCACTTGATCCTCGTGCAGTTCGACGCGCCTCCCCATGTGGTCCGCCGGCGCCTGGCCCGCCGCTCCCAGGGTCGCGCCTCGGACTCCTACTCGGATGCCGATTGGCGCATCTACTGCCGACTATTCCCAGGGCAGGAACCCGTCGAGGGGCCGCACTATTCAGTGGACTCATCCCGGAGCATAGAAGGGGCGCTGGACGCAGTGGCGGGGCTTTTGAAATAGGGGTGTGAAGCCCGGGCGGAAGGGTGTGACCTATCGGGTGGGAGCAGAGGAGGATAGCGGGGCAGCCAGGTCGTGTCGGCAGAGGCTGCCCTCTTTAGGGATTCCAACCGGTAATCAGCCCGAGAACCAACCCAAGGACTATCAGGGCGATTATCAGTCCAAAGAGGCAGCCAATTCCAAAGAGGCAGCCCCTGCTGAGGTGCCGGATAGGTGAAAGGATAAAGCCAAGCATTAAATACCCAGGTCTGTTTTGTTGGACACCGGAGCGGTCGCATGAATGTGCCGCTGCCCTTTTTGCGGTTGCTGCAAAGGCAAGAGCCTCGGTTCGCCCTTGGCGAGATTTCCTTCCCCGCAGGAAAGGCGGGACCTTCCCGGACTTTACACGCTATCGCCCTGACGCGGCCTACTTCTCTGTCGACCGTGCCTTTTCAGCTATGCTATCATCTCCCCATTCAGATTTATACGGAGAGTTACGATGCAAATTGGAGTCTTTTTGCCCGTAAACGCTCAGGCCCTGGACATAGCCGAACTGGCTCAAAAGGCCGAAGCGGCGGGGTTCGAGTCCATGTGGATGCCGGAGCATCCGGTCATGCCGGTTGAAACCACCAGCAGATACCGGGGCACCGAGGACGGATCGGTCCCGCCATATATGTATGACATGGTGGACCCCTACATGGCCCTGTCCCGTGCCTCCGCGGTGACCAGCACCATCAAGCTGGGCACCAGCATCAGCCTTATACCCGAGCGCAACCCCCTGATGCTGGCCAAGGTAATCTCCACCCTGGACCACTATTCCAACGGCCGTTTTGTCCTGGGAGTGGGGGCTGGCTGGCACCGGGAAGAAACGACGATTATGGGTGGGAATTTCGACCACCGCTGGACCCAGACCAGGGAGAACATACTGGCGATGAAGGAGCTGTGGACCAAGGAGCAGGCCGAGTTTCACGGAAGGTACGTGGATTTCCCGCCCGTTTACTGCAATCCCAAACCGGTGCAGAAGCCCCACCCGCCGGTCCTGCTGGGCGGCGCGGCGGAGAACCTCTTTCGGAGAATAGTCACCTGGGCCGACGGGTGGATTCCGTCCAACGCCACGCCGGAGCAGATTAAAGCCGGCAAGGCAGCCCTGGGTGAACTGGCCGAGGCCGCCGGCCGCGACCCTGCTTCCATTCAGATTACGGCTTTTGGAGTGGCCGCCGACACCGACACGCTGAAACAGATGGAGGATGCCGGGGCCGACCGGGCCATCGTAATGCTGCCCGACGCCCGGGGCGCCGGGGCTGCCGGCGACATTGAGAGGATAGCGGGGGCGATATTGTAGGTAACCCCCGAAAAGAAGGTCTCCCAACTCAAGAATAGATTCCCTCCAGGTGCCAGGTGTTGCTATGACTACACAGCAAAAAATTCCGGCGTCCCCGCCTGCGACAAGTCCCCCTGAAGCACCGACGGTTGCGGCGGCAGGCCGGGAAAGGCGCAAGTTCACCGTGGCGGAGTATTACCGCATGGCCGATGTGGGCATACTGGGCCCGGATGAGCGGGTGGAACTCATCGAGGGGGATATTATTGTTATGGCGCCGATTGGGCCGGGGCACGCCGGCAGCGTGGATATTATCGGCAATCTCTTTGTCCGTAAATTGGGCGAGGGGTTTATCGTGCGCAGTCAGAACCCCATCCACCTGGACGACGGTTCCGAGCCACAACCGGATATTGTCGTGGCCTTCCATCGGGATGATTACTATACGTCCGCTCACCCCACGCCGGTAGACATACTGCTGACAGTTGAGGTAGCGCAGAGCAGCCTGGAATATGACCGCGACATTAAGGCCCACCTCTACGGGCGCAACGCCATACCGGAAACCTGGGTAAGGAACTTGCCGGAGGACTGCATTGAGCGGTTTACCGAACCAGGACCCGACGGCTACCTCCAGCACACCATCCACCGGCGGGGCGAATCTATCACCCCCGGATCCTTGCCTGACCTGGTGTTGGCGGTGGAAGACCTGCTGCCGCCTCCAGCGGCGGCGGAGGACGAATAACCCCGTTCGGGACGGCCCTTTGACCGGCCCAAGGCAAACGACGTAGGGGCGGTTTGCAAACCGCCCCTACCGGCAAACAGGGACTTACGTACTTTTACCAGCAGAGAGGCAAATATGACTACGGCTTATTCCGTCATCGGTCAGCCCATAGTTCGGGGCGAGGGGCCGGAGAAAGTGTCCGGCCAGTCCGTTTACGCTTCCGATGTCAACCTGCCGGGGATGCTGTGGGGCAAGATTCTGCGCAGTCCCCTGCCCTACGCCCGCATCGTAAGCATTGACACTTCCCGGGCCGAAGCCCTGCCCGGCGTCCATGCCGTCATTACCGGACAGGACATCCCCGACCGGCGGGTGGGCCGCCTGCTGCGGGATTGCCCCGTGCTGTGTAAGGACCGGGTGCTTTTCGTGGGCGACAAGGTGGCTGCCGTGGCCGCCGATGACCCGGACGTGGCCGAAGAGGCCCTGCTGCTGATTGACGTGGAGTACGAAGACCTTAACCCCGTATTCGACCCGGAAGAGGCCATGACCGGTGATGCTCCGACCCTGCACGAAGGAATGGAGTCCTATCCGGGGCTGCCCCAGCCGCCGTCGGGCATCAACAACGTTTTCGCCCACAACGTTTGGGACAAGGGCGACATAGAGCAGGGGTTCGCCGAATCGGACCTGATATTCGAGCACACCTTCACCACCCAGCTGCACCACCAGGCCTACCTGGAACCCCATGCCTGCGTGGTGGACATTGACGACGCGGGGCGGGTGCAGGTCTGGGCCTGTAACAAGGGGCCCTTCATGCTGCGAGAGCAGCTTTCCAAGGTGTGGGACATGCCCGAAGCCAACATCCTGGTCAACCCCACCAACATCGGCGGCGACTTCGGGGGCAAGGGTTCCTTCATGGACATTCCCCTGTGCTACTACCTTGCCCAGGCGTCCGGCCGTCCTGTGAAGATGGTCATGGACTACGTGCAGGAACTGATGGCGGGCAACCCCCGCCATCCCGCCACCATCACCATCAAGACGGGCATGAAGAGCGATGGCCGCATCTGGGCGCGGCAGGCCCGCTGCGTTTTCAACAGCGGCGCCTACGGGGCCTTCAAGCCCCGGGTCCATCTGCGGGGCGCCGACCACAGTGGCGGCCCCTACCGGATACCCCACGTTCACATTGACAGCTACATGGTCTATACCAACAACATACCCTGCGGCCACATGCGCGCCCCGGCCAAGCCCCAGGTGGCCTTTGCCGTGGAGTCGCACATGGACCTGATTGCCCGGGAGATGGGGATGGACCCCTACGAGTTCCGGATGCTGAACGTTTTGCAGGACGGAGACAGCAATCCCGTTGGCGAGGAGTGGGTGAACATCCGTGCCGGAGAGGTTCTTCAAAAGGCCGCTGAAGCCTCGGGATGGGATCAACCCAAGGCCCCTAACAAAGGCCGGGGCATCTCCATCTCCGACCAGCCTCCCGGTTCGGGCATGTCGTCTGCTGAGGTCCGCATGGACGCCGAGGGCCGGGCTACGCTGCTCATGTCCCTGTGGGACACGGGCACCGGCGCCCACACCGTCCTGCGCCAGATGGTGTCCGAGACCCTGACCATCCCCATCGAAGATGTGGGCGTGGTAATCCGCGACACCGACGCCGTGGGGTTCGAGTCGGGCCCCGGGGGCAGCCGCGTAACCTACACTTCCGGCCAGTCCACCGTGGGCGCCGCAGAAGACCTGAAGGAGCAGTTGACCGTCCTTGCCGCCGAGTACATGGGCGCCTCGGCGGACGCCGTTACTTTGGAAGCCG
This sequence comes from Chloroflexota bacterium, assembly GCA_009840135.1. Taxonomy (GTDB): domain Bacteria; phylum Chloroflexota; class Dehalococcoidia; order Lucifugimonadales; family UBA3495; genus Bin22. The sequence continues at coordinate 33,529 of VXOH01000019.1, forward strand.
GCCGGTTCACCACTGCACCCGCTCATGGTGAGCCTGTCGAACCAGCCACCACGTCCTTCGACAGGCTCAGGACGAGCGGACAAAGGAGTATGGCGCTGAAGGACGTGGCGGCCCAGGCCGTCACCGCCCTGGGCGACGACCTGGTGGCCGAGAATACCTACACTTCGCCCCCGTCCCACTACACGTCCTACTGCGCCCAGGTGGCTGAGGTGGAGGTAGACCCGGAGACGGGAGAGGTCAGAGTCACCAGGTTCATCACCGCCCACGACGTGGGTATGGTGTTGAATCCCCTGTTTCACCAGGGCCAGATAGAGGGCGGCGTCATCCAGGGCCTGGGCTATGCCCTGATGGAGGAGATGGAAACGGAAGAGGGCCGCATCGCCAACCTGAGCCTGGGCGACTACAAGATCCCCACCATAAAGGACGTTCCCGAACTGGTAACGGTGCTGCTGGAGGACGGCGGCGGCCCCGCCCCCTTCGAAAGCAAGGGCATCGGCGAAAGCAGCAACACTCCGGTAGCCGCGGCCATAGCCAACGCGGTACAGGACGCCATAGGGGCCCCGGTAATGCAACTGCCGGTGACTGCGGAGCGGGTATTAAGGGTGATTAAGGGGCGGAGGTAGGAGTATCGTTATGCTAGGGATTCCAATTGCCGGCGCGTGCGATAGAATTGTGGCATATCAACATTTTGGGGAGACCTATGACCGCCACCAGCCATGTTAAAGAGATATTCGACGACGCCCGATTCATGCATACAGAAGCCCTGGAGCGACTCGCCGCCGGCGACCTTCGGGATGCGGCCGAAAAGGCGTGGTGCGCCACCAAGCGGGCCACCATAGCCCTGATACTGGCCCGCACCGGACGGGAACCAACTACGACCACCCAAACCTCCGGTGGCCTGCGAGTGCTGGCCAGGAACGACGAGCGCTACCGGTCGCTACGTCAGCGGTATGCCATCTGCATTTCCGAGTTGCACTCCAGCTGTTTCTATGACAACCACTGCGAACCGGAGGAGCTGATCATCGAAGTAATTCACGAAACCGCCCAATACATCCAGGACGCCGAGGCGCTGGCGTCGGAAGGGTGATATGCACCTGACGGGAATAAAGCTGGGCAACGTACCGCCCTTTACTGACCCGATTACACTGAAGTTCGATGAACGGGTTAATGTGTTTATTGGGCCAAATGCTTCGGGGAAGAGTACGTTGTTGCAGGTGTTGGAGAACCATTTCGGAGGGAATGATAAAAGCGGCAAACGGCCAATCGCTGGGGTACGCTCACATTTGTCGCTTTGCGACTACGAGAGCTTCAATATATGGACAGGGTCGGATGACCCGGATTGGTCAACGCGCAATTATTTGTCGGCAGACGAAGAGTGGGTTGGTACTAGGGAAAAACGGAGGGGAAATGCGAATGCTCCTCCTGTGATAGTGATTGGCACAGCCCGGGAGGGACTGCCAGGAATCTCCAACCAGCCAGATACTGGGGATTTTGGCGAAACGGCTGGGGAGATTCTGGCAGGCCCGTTTAGCGGTTCACGTACCATGGCCGGGGGCGATTTACTTGGGAAAGAACTTCGTACATTGGGCGATGAAATTTCTGGGAATGGAGGGGAGGCTCCTTACAGAAAGCTACGTTTCTTGGAAGATGCGGAAGTCTTGGCCGATGCTTGCAGCCTGCAAGTCTGCCAGGAGGTAGTTCGTGAAGCGAGGTCGCATAACTATATCCCTGATATCCACTCTCCGAACATCCTCCTAGACCCACACGCTGAGCCCAGTGAAATAAATGTCTTGCGCCGTAGGGGAATAAACACTACCGACCAGCGCAATTTTGCCACCCTTTCTTCCGCAGAACAGCCCGCCAAATCCTTCTATAGGGAAGGCGAAGATCTGCCTATATACCTGGGCCACCTGAGCTCCGGCACCGAAGGGACCCTTCTGTGGATACGTTGGCTGGCGCTTCAATTGGTTTACCACTATGAATTCCAGGAAGGCTGGCACGAAAAACCTGCCATCCTACTTATAGACGAAATCGAAAACCACCTGCATCCCACTTGGCAGCGGCGTGTGATTCCGGCGTTGCTGGAGCATTTCCCCGGGTTGCAGATTTTTGCTACCACCCATTCTCCTTTCGTGGTGGCGGGGTTGAAGGCGGGGCAGGTGCATGTGTTGAAGCGGGACGAGAAAGGTGTGGTAACTGCCTCGACCGAGCAGCGGGACGTTGTTGGGTGGACGATGGATGAGATTCTTCGGGGGATGATGGGGGTGGATGACCCGACGGATGAATATACAGCAAAAGCGGCTATGGAGTTGCGGGGGCTGCGTAACGAAGGACCCAGGGCGGATGAAAAGGCTGAAGAGGCTCGTCAGCAGAGGATGCTGGAACTGCGGGCAATGGTTGATAGAGACCTGCTGGCTGGCGGCCCGATGGCAGCCCAACGGGAGCAATTTGAGCAGCAATTCGCTGAAGCCCTGGAAAACTACAGCCGGACTCAAGACCTGGAACAGGAAAACCACTGACAATGCATTCTGTATCCCGCTCCCCCGAGCCTGACTACTGGGAGCAACTGAAAGCAAATAACCAGCGCTGGGAAGACCTTGAAGGCCCCGAAAGAGTTCAAATAAGGGACTCGCTGGTCGAGGATTTTGGTCCTGTTTGCGCCTATTGTGAACGACCTTGCGTGTCACCTACTCCCACTCATGATAGTCCCGATGAAGAGACTGTTGACCATTTTCGGCCCCGGTCACTTTTTCATCACCTATCATTCGACTGGTTTAATCTCATCTACGCTTGCCATCGTTGTAACCAGAGCAAGAACAATCAGTGGCCCGGCAACGATGACGAATCAGTCAATCAAGCGCTGGTTAGCCTTTTCCCTGGCAGGTACACTCCGCCTCATGAATACGTTAATCCCAACTGGGCTGTTGGGGAAAAGCATGTGAGAGAATACTTTGCATTTAATGTTGACACCGGCGAAATGACTCCTTCAGAGGAACTGGACGCATTTGAATGGTCTGTAGCTTACCGGACTATCCGTGATATTGACCTGAACGACTACTCAAACGAATCACCCGGAGAAAATTCGCCTGCTCACCTATGGAATCGGCGCCGAAATCACCTGAACTTTCTGGCAAGTCAACTCAACCAAATTGATGACATTACCGCCCAAATCAGCATAGTCCACCAATTTACAATGCCTGACAAACCCTATTCCAGCTTCATTTCGGCCTGGGTGAACGAGCGATTTGGTTCTATGCCCCAGTAACTAGCAAAATTGCAACTCCCTCCAGAGCGGTTTAGAATAGGTGCCAAACTAAAAATCCAGGAGGAACAACAATGCCGCAAACTACCGGACTGGGCCACGTTGGCATTTATGCCGACGATTTTATGAAGCAGCGGGACTTTTACAACCGCGTTATCGGCCTGCAGATTGCCGATGAGAACATGGAGCGGGGCATGTGCTTCATGTCTTCCGACCCCGTGTCCGAGCACCACGAGTTTGTGATTATGAAGGGCCGCGAGGCCACCGAGGAGACCAGGACCATCCAGCAAATCTCCTTCAAGGTGCCCACCATCCAGGATATGCGGGAGTACAAGGAGGCCCTGGAAGCCGAGGACATCACCATCGAGCGCATTGTCAGCCACGGCAACGCCTTTGGCATGTACTTCTTCGATCCGGAAGGCAACCGGGTGGAACTGTACTACCGCACCGGCTTCCCTGTCCCCCAGCCCCACGGCGACGCTATTGACCTGGGCCGCACCGACGAGGAACTGCTGGCGGACGCTCGCCACCTGCTGATGACCAAGGAACCCACCAAGTAACGGGCGTTACGCTGCAGCCGTTCGAGGTTAAGGGGAATGCCCTCCCTTATATCCGCCATACCCGCGACACCGTAGGGGCGCATGGCCATGCGCCCCTACCCGCCCTACAGGTCACGCCCCATGCCAGCCTTCCCCAATCAATGGGCAAGGAATTATTGAGACAGTTTCCAAGGTAACAACCATGCTCAAGCGCCTTGGCAGCGCCATAATCAGGTTCTTCGGCAGGCTGGCCTACCGTATCTACATTTTGGCGGGTCTTCTGCTGGTGACGGTGGTGGTCTTGTTCACCGTGTTTCCCCAGTTGCCCACGGGCTTCCACACCGCCCTCTTTGTGACGCAGGTGTTGAACGTCCCAGTCAAGCCCCAGGCGTGGTTCACCCAGGCGCCGGTGCGGGAAGAAATCACCTACGAACGTCCGGACCAACTGGGGCAGGCCGACGTTTACCATATTCCCGACGGCAAACGGAGGGCGGCCTTGCTGGTTTTCCTGGGCGCCAACGCCGCCGGTCGGGACGACCGGGATGTGGTGAACTTCGGCAACGCCCTGGCCCGGGCCGGCTACGTGCCCATGTTCAGCTGGTCGCCCACCATGGGCCTGCAGAACAATGTGGACCCCGCCGAGGTTGAGAACCTGGTTTTGGCCTTTCAGCACCTGCGGGGACTGGAATACGTGGACCCGGACCGGGTTGGCATGGCCGGTTTCTCCGTTGGCGGTTCCTTTGTGATGGTCGCCGCCTCCGACCCCCGCATTCGCGACGACGTACATTTCGTCAATGCCTTCGGCGCGTATTACGACGCCCGGGATTTCTTTGTCCAGATTGCCAGCAACACCAAGCGTTCGGGCGACAGGGTGGAGCCCTGGGACGTGGACAGGCTTACCCGCCGGGTCTTCGTCAACGAGTTAATCGAAGTGGCCCCGACCGAACAGGAGCGAAACGTCCTGACCCGTCGGTTCGTGGACAACGCCGAAGTATCCCAGGCGGAGGTGGACGGGTTGGACGGCGCCGCCAAATTATCCCGCCGCTTGCTGGACGGGACGGATCCGGCGGAAGCTGAACTATTGCTGAACCAGATGCCGTCGGATTTCCTCAAAGAACTGGATGGCATTTCTCCCAGCAACCACATCGAAAACTACAACAACCGTCTACTCATCATGCACGATGTGGGCGACCCGCTTATCCCCGTGGGCGAATCCCGTCGCCTGGTGGAAACCCTGCGAAGCCAGGGCCGCCAGGACCTGCGCTACACCGAAACCGAAATATTCGAGCACGTCCGACCCGGCGCCGACCTGCAACTGTGGCCCCTGATCAAGGGCGCCAGCAAGCTCTACGCCCACATGTACGGCGTCCTTCGCATGGCCGCCTGACCTTCTTGATCCACGAATAGGCACGAATTTTCACCAATTTTCTTAATGTATTCTTGGGAATTCGTGTATATTCGTGGATAAACAAGAAAAAGGAGGAGGCAGCCATGATCTGGTGCCGCTTTGAACGCGAAGGCAGGGTAAGCCACGGCCGCATCGTTGACGACGAGGTGTTTGAGGTAGACGACAGTCCCGTAAGCAACCCTACGGACACCGGCCAGACCTACGCCCTGGGCGAGGTGCGTTTGCTGGCCCCCATCATTCCGCCCATGCTGTATGCCGCCGGCCCCAACCACAACGGCCACGTGGAGGGGATGGCCGCCCGCCGGGGCGCGCCGCCCAGCTATCCCCAAATACCCGAACCCAATTTCCGCTCGGTCCATGCCCTCATCGGTACTGAAGAGAACATCGTGATTCCGGCCGACAGCGCCGGGGCAGTGCAGCCCGAGGGCCAGCTGGCGGTGGTCATCGGCAAGCACGCCCGCAAGGTAACCAGCCGCGACGAGGCCCTGGACTGTGTTTTCGGGTACACCGTCGCCAACGACATCAGCGAGCGGGTGTGGCAGGGCGGCGACCGCACCATGTTCCGGGGCAAGAGCTGTGACACCTTCAAACCCCTGGGGCCCTGGATTGTCACCGATCTGGCCCATGACGGCTTCCGCATCATCGTCCGCCACAACGGGGAAGTCTGGGAGGACTTCACGTCGGCGGAGCAGATCTGGGACGTGCCGACGTGGATTATCGAGATGAGCAAGTACACCACCATGCACCCGGGCGACGTGCTGATGATGGGCACCCAGGGAGCCGATGGCGATATGTTCCCCGGCGACACCATCGAGGTGGAAATCAGCGGCATCGGCACCCTGCGTAACTACATCGTCGCCGAGTAGGTATTTATCCACGAATGGGCGCGGACGTGAGAAGTTACGCAGTTGGCGATGTCATCCGATTGTCAAATCTGTCATCCTGAACGGAGTGAAGGATCTAAAATCCTTGCCGTAAGAGACGTTCCAGCCCTTTAGCATTTTAGATTCTTCGCTTCACTCAGAATGACGGCTTGGGGATTGCGATAGTTTTAACCAACTATGTAACTCCCAATCAGTAAATATTCTTGGCTCAGAAAGGGGAGAAAACAATGACGGCCATGCAGGACCTTATAAAGCAGGCGTTTGAAATCAACTGGGAGTGGACGGAGCGTTACATTGACGGGTTAAGCCAGGAAGAAATCGAATACCGTCCCAACGACCAGTGCCATTCCATCGGCTTTATCCTGTGGCACTACGGTCGGGCCCTGGACCGGTGGGTGCAGTCCCGCGCCAAGGGGGAACCCCAGCTGTACGAGCAGGGCTGGGCGGAACGCCTGGGCAAGGACCCGAATCCCGACGACGTGGGATTCGGTTACGACCTGGCGGAGTTAGGCAGCTGGCGCTGCCCCGACAAGGAGGCGCTGGTGGAGTACGCCAACGCCATGCGAAACAACACGCTGGAATACCTCTACAGCCTGGATGAGGAGTCCATGCTGAACAAGGGAGTGGTTACGCGAACGGGCGATACCATCAGCTTAGCTGCCATGTTCTTCCACCTGCTGTGGGAGGTAAACCAGCACGGCGGCCAGGCCGGCTACCTGCGGGGCATGCAGCGGGGGCTGAACCAGTAGGGATTTTCTATCCACGAATGGGCACGAATGTTCACTAATGCATGGACAATAAATCATTCGCGCTTATTCGTGCTCATTCGTGGATTTGCGGAAAAGGAGGGGCCATGACGGTCCTGCAGGAGTTCATCCGCCAAGCCTTTGAGACCAACTGGGAATGGACAGAACGGTACATTGACGGTCTGACCCAGGAAGAAATCGAGTACCGCCCCACAGACCAGTCCCATTCCATCGGCTTCATCCTCTGGCACTATGGCCGCGCCCTGGATATGTGGGTACAGACTCGCGCCAGGGGAGGCACCCAGCTATACGAAGAAGGCTGGGCTGAGCGGCTGGGCTTTGCGTCTGAACCCACCGACGTGGGCTTCGGCTACGGTGTCGAGGAACTGAATAACTGGACCTGTCCCGACAAGGCGCTGCTGGTGGAGTATGCCACCGCCGCTCGCAACAACCTGCTGGAGTTCCTGAGCGGCCTGGACGAAGATGCCCTGCTGAACACGGAAATTACCACCCTCCGGGGCGATACTATCAATCTGGCCCGCATGTTCTCCATCCTGCTGTGGGAGGTAAACCAGCACGGAGGGCAGGCCAGCTACCTGCGGGGGATGCAGCTGGGGTTGGGACAGTAGGACGGGGGTTAGGCAGTGTGGGTATGGGGCCTAACCGGCTCCACGCCATCCTCGGCGCACCAATCCAAGTATTCGTCAACTGATACCTGGAACTCCCTCATCATGTCTTCCGGGTGGTCGGCGTGGAAGATAGCAATAGGACAGGGGGCGGTATTGGTGACGCTGCCGCAATAGACTTTCGCTATATCATCATACTCGGTTTCAGCAATGTATCCCTTGTACTCCATCATGGCGGTGGTTCCGGGGATGGTCAGGTAGTTGGCAAGCTGGGTCTGATTGGCTCCACGCCATCTTCAGCGCACCAGGCCAGATAATCGTCAATCGCTTCCTGGAGGATGCGGGTTAGGTCCTCTTCGTGTTCGCACTCAACAGTCACTATGGAGTAAGGACCTGAGTTGATAACACGCCCGGAATAAAGCTCGAGTATTTCGTCGTATTCAAACTCTGCTATATAGCCCTTGTATTCCATTATGGTGATACTCCAACTTCGTTTAGAAAATCAACAACATCTCGAACCGCACCCTTCGAAAGATAGGGTTTGGGATGCGGTCGGTGAATAACCTTCTGCTTGCCACCTGACCTGAGGCGGACGCGGGAACCCGCAGCCTCCAAGATTTCCACATCCAGCGCCCTTAACAGCGATACCACTTCTGCCCAGCGAATGTCTGGCGGCGTGGGTGAAGCAAATATTCTCGCTAACGTGCTTCTGTGCCTGTTCCTCAAATACATACTATACTACCGGAAGTATTCTTTCACGAGCAGGCACAAACGGGCAATAATTCATACGTGAAAATTCGCGCCTATTCGTGGATTGAAACAGAAAGGAAAAACAATCATGCAAATAACCGAGCACATCTACAGCACTCACATCAAGGAAGACCAGTCCACCTTTGGGGCCATGCACCCGGGCGGCACCCAGATTTACTTTGTGGGTAAGCTCAACGAAGGCATGGTGCTGGTGGACTCGGGGGAGCCCTACCGCCACTGGACCCGGCAAATCCTGGACTACCACGAGGAGCTGGGCCGGCCCCGCATGTCGGCCATCCTGATAACCCACGGTCATGGCGACCACATCGGTGGGCTGGACCGGTTGCAGGAGGCCTTTGGCTGCCCCGTCCGCTGCCACCCCCGGCTGGCCCCGGTTTTGGCCCAACGGCTGGGGGAGGGTTGCGTGGTCAAGCTGCGGTCAAAGGAACTGGTCTGGACCGGTCATTCGACAAGCTCAGGACGAGCGGACGACACCCCCATCCTAACCTTCCCCCGTCAAGAGGGAAGGGACGACTCCGGCTCGGGAGGAGTGGATTCGACAGGCTCAAACGGGGGGAGCCGGGGTGTTTCGCTGCGGGCGTTATTTACCCCGGGGCACGAGGAGGACCACGTCTGCTACTACCTGCGGGCCGATAACGTGCTGTTCAGCGGCGACAATATCCTGGGCAACTCGTCGTCCAGCGTCCGAAACCTGAAGCAGTACATGGCATCGTTGGAACTGATGGCAAAGCAGCGTCCGGCGATAATATGCCCCGGCCACGGCCAGACGATCCACAATGGCGAGGCACGCATACGGTGGTACCTGCATCACCGGCAGGAGCGGGAAGACCAGGTAGTCGCCGCGCTGCAACATGGGGCGGAGACGGTGGACGACGCGGTAACGGCCGTCTATTCCCGCAACCTGCGCAAGAATTTGCGGGGCGCGGCTGCCCGCAACGTGGGAACCCACCTGGCCAAGCTGCGGGAAGAGGGCCGGGTAACCGAAAACCCCGCCACCTACACAGTCAACCACGATTAATCCACGAAGGACACGAAGATTCACGAAGGGCCTCCTAATTCGTGCTCCTTCGTGTCCTTCGTGGTTAAACGGTGTTAACTTTCAATAACCAGCTTGCCGTAGAACTCCCGCGACTCCATTACCCGGTGCGCCTCGGCCACTTCATGCAGCGGGAAGGTCTGGCCCACGATTCCCCTCAGTTCCCCATTGTTGACGCACTTCATCAGGTCGCCGAAGCTGCGGCGGGTGCGGCCCCCGCTGCCCATCAGGTGCAGGGGACGGCCCTGCAGGATGGACAGATCCATATTCGTCCGGGCTCCTGACGTTACGCCGGTAATAACCAGGCGACCGCCGGGTTTCAGGGACAGCATGTTCTGCTCCCAGACGTCGGCCCCCACCACGTCGAACACCAGGTCAACGCCCTTGCCGCCGGTCAATTCCCTGACCCGTCCGCTGATATCTTCCGTCTCCCGGTAGTTGATGACCTCATCGGCGCCCCATTTCCTCGCCTCTTCCAGCTTCCAGTCGCTGCCGGCGGTGGTGATTACCCGCGCGCCCACCATCTTGGCAATCTGGATGGCCATGCTGGCGACGCCGCTGCCGGCGGCCTGGACCAGCACGTCGTCCCACGAACGCACCTGCCCCTGCACCACCATGCACTGCCAGGCGGTGTGTCCGGCCAGGGGAATGGCGGCGGCCTCGGAGTAGCTCATGCCCTCGGGAAGCTGGTAGGCATTGATGGCCGGGGCGGTGATGTACTCGGCATGTCCGCCGTCCAGGTCCACGCCGATGCGCTTCTGGGTGGTACAGTACTGGTCGTTGCCGTCCACGCAGAATTCGCAGGCGAGGCACTTGACCCGGTTCTCCAAAAGCACCCGGTCCCCAACTTGCAGTGCGGTGTTGGCATCGGGGCTGACCGAAACGATCTCGCCGGCCACGTCCATGCCCATGATGCGGGGGCTCTGGCCGCTGCGGCCCCGGTTGCGCATGCCCATGTCGGCCCGATTGAGGGCGCTGCCGTGGACCCGCAGCATAACCTCTCCGGGAGCCACCTCGGGGTCGGGCAGGTCGCCGTAGACCAGGGCATCAGGACCGCCCGGTTCCTGCAGATAAACGGCTTTCATCGGAAAGTCCTCCTCCAATACGAATCAACCATTGCCCGCATATTACAAGAGGGGGAGACGGGGGTCAAAGGTGGGGCTTCATTAGCAGGGCAATCGCATTATGAATGGTATAGTCAGGGAGTAAGGAAAAGGTGGGTT
>VXOH01000175.1 GCA_009840135.1 Chloroflexota bacterium
ATGCCATTGCTCCCCTACCCCGTCGTTGTCCAGGTAGTCGCGGGTGGAATAGCTGCCCGGCGGTACCACCTCCAGGGTCTTCTGCCGGATGAACCTGGCTGTCTCCGCCTGGTCCTGGGCAATCGCCTGCAGGGTTGTTTCCTTGCCGAAGCGGCGAAAAATCTCCAGCACCCGCTCCTCCGCCCGCTGCGCCGCCGCCATCAGGGCCCGGGTATCGCCCTCCAGGAGGTCGGGGTATCGGGAGTTCCGCAGGATGATGCGGTAGGCTTCGTCATTCAGCCTGCCCTGGTCAACTATGCGGATGGGCGGGACCAGGGTGCCGTCGTGGAAGATTTCGGTGTTGGCGGGTCCGATGCTGCCCGGGCGGGAGCCTCCCAGATCCCAGAAATGGGCGAAGGAGTGGCAGTAGGCCACCAGTTCTCCCTCGAAGAAGACGGGGGCTATAAATACCATATCCGGGGTGTGGGTAATGCTGCCGCAGGAAAGGTAGGGGTCGTTGTACCAATAAACGTCGCCGGGATGCATGGTATCGGCGGGATAGTGCTCCCAGACGCAGCCCACAATGTCGCTGCCCATGGTTTCCCCGTAGACCTCTTCTCCCTTCTGGTCGAGGAAGCTGACGGTATAGTCCTTCTTCTCCCGAATAAAGGCCGACATTGCCGTCCGCTCGATTATCAATTCGCATTCCAGCCGCGCCGAACGCAGGGAACCGCGAATCAGTTGCAGGGTAATCGGGTCCACCGGGGCCGTGCCGGTATGTCTCTCGCTCTTGGACGGGGTTGCTGCCATGTCGGTCTTCTCCCTCACCGGTCGGGGCGCATTATGCAGTTGCCGAATTCATCAATAGTGGCCCGCCAGCCCGGTTCTATAACCACCGTGGAGTCCACGTTTTCCAGGATTGCCGGACCTTCCAGGGTGGAGCCCGGCGACAGCCTGGCCCGGTCTAAAATGTCGCAGGATACAAAGCCGTCGGCGGATTCAAAATAAACGGGCCGCTGTCCCAACAGGGCGTCCGATGGGTCACCCGACCCGGGAGGCCTGGGTGCAATGACCGCCGAATCCAGCCGGCCCCGGGCGGTTACCCGCAGGGTTACCACCTCTACCGGCTGGTCCAGGGAGAAGCCGTAAATCTGGCGGTGTTCCTGGTGGAAGCTCTGAATCACGGAATCCAGGGTGGCCTTGTCCAGTGCGGCCCCGGTCAACTCCACCGAAACCTCGGACCCCTGATGGGCGTAGCGCAAATCGGCCGAACGGGACAACGCGCGCTTGTCGGCGGAAACTGCCTCGGCGTCCAGCCATTGGGTGGCCTCCCTCTCCAGCTCCCGGTAAATGCCCTCCATGGCCTCTACGTCGTAGTCGGGCGGTTTACGAATGGAAGTTCTGGCGTAATCGTTCTTGAAATCGGCAACCAGGAGACCGTAAGCGGAAGCCACGCCCGGGCTGGGTGGAGCGATAACGGTGGTCATATCCAGGAGGCGGGCAACGCTGACGGCGTGCATCGGGCCGGCCCCGCCGAAGGCCACCAGGGCAAAGTCACGGGGGTCGTAGCCCCGCTCTACGCTGACATTGCGGATGGCACCCATCATGTGGAAGTTTACTATCTGCAAAATGCCGTGGGCGGCCCGGTGCAGGTCCAGGCCCAGGGGGCCGGCAAGTTTTTCCTCGATAGCCCTGCGGGCAGCTGCGGCGTCCAGCGTCAGGACACCCCCGGCAATTTTCCCCTGGATTCGGCCCAGCACCAGGTTGGCATCGGTGACGGTGGGCTCGCTTCCTCCCAGGCCGTAGCAGACGGGCCCCGGAGCCGCGCCGGCGCTGCGGGGGCCCACGTTCAGGTTGCCCGCCGCCGTCAGCCAGGCAATGCTGCCGCCGCCGGCCCCGATGGTCGCAATATCCAGCATGGGAAGCTGCACCGGCCAGTCGCCCAGCACTCCATTGAGAGTTACGGTGGGGGTACGCCCATTAACCAGGGATACATCGGTGCTGGTTCCACCCATGTCAAAGGAAATGCAGTTCTCAATACCGGCGCTTCCGGCTACGTCAATGGCGGCCATTACCCCGGCGGCCGGGCCGGAGAGGGCTGTCTGGACGGGCTGACGGATGGCAGTTTCCGTACCAAACACTCCCCCGTTGGATTTCATCACCAGCAGGGGAGCGTCCACTCCCATGCCCTGCAATTCCCGGTCCAGGTTCTCCAGGTAGCTGCTTACCCGGGGCATGACATAGGCGTTGAGGACGGTGGTGATCGTCCTCTCGTACTCGCGGAAAACGGGCAGAACTTCAGAGGAGAGAGACAGGTGGGCGCCGGGGAAAGCCTCGTTCACCAGTTCGCGGATGCGAAGCTCGTGGGCAGGGTTTGCGTAAGAGTGGGTCAAGGACACTGCGATGGACTCAACGCCTTCCTCGCGAAGGTGGGTGGCCGCCTTTCTGACCGCCTCTTCATCGAGGGCGCCGACAATGTCTCCGTCGAACAACGTGCGTTCCCCGATTTCGAGGACCCGCTCCGGCGGCACCGGACGTTCCGGTTTCACCCACACGTGGGGATTGGCCATGCGGGCCATGTTGTGGCGGCCAATTTCCAGCACGTACTTGAAGCCCTCCGACACCAGCACTCCAACAGGCGTACCCTTGCCCTCCAGGATCGCGTTGGTGGCGATGGTTGTGCCATGAAAAATGCGGCGCACCTGGGACTTGGTTACACCGTTGGCATCGAGAATCCGGGACAGCCCGGTGATAAACCCCCGGGACGGGTCGTCGGGGGTGGAAGGGGTCTTGAGCAGGTGGAAATGGCCGGTGTTCAGGTTCAGCAGAACAATGTCGGTGAAGGTCCCACCGACGTCAATTGCCAGGGCGTAGTCATCCATAAAGTTGCAGCCAGATTATTTCAGCCAGGTCCGGTTTGCCATCGCCGCCCTATCCCTGGTGGAGGAGCGGCGATGGCGATTGATGGCGTTGGCGGGGACGCCTATCCCAGGTTCTTTTCCAAGAAGGGCCAGATCTTGCTCCAGCCGTCCACGGCCTGCTCCTGCCGGTACATGGCGCGGTCATAATAGAAGAAACCGTGGCCGGCGCCGTCGTAGCGGTGGAACTCGTAGCTCTTGTTATGTCTCTTTAACTCTTCCTCGTGCTGGTCCACCTGTTCAGCCGTGGGCGATGCGTCCTCGTTGCCAAACAGTCCCAGCAGCGGGCAGGACAGGTCGGCGGAGTACTCTATGGGCGCCACGGGCTGGTTGGCGGTCAACTCTTCGCCGGAAGCCACGACACGGCCTCCCCAGCACTCAATGGCGGCATCGAAGCCCTGGACCCGGCAGGCGGTCAGGAAGGTCAGGCGGCCGCCCGAGCAGGTTCCGAACAGGCCCACCTTGCCGTTGAGGTTGGGCAGGGTGCGCAGGAAGCGCATGGAACCCTCGATGTCCCCCAAGGCCTGGTCATCGGGTATCCCGCCGGACTCCCGAACCTGGCCGGCAATGGCCACCGGGTCGCCGTGGCCGTTGCGGTGGTAGAGATTGGGGGAAATGGTCAGGTAACCATGGTGGGCAAAGCGACGCGCCGTTTCCCGGTAAAACTCGTCCCAACCCGGGGCGTGGTGAATCAAGACCATGCCCGGAAAGGGGCCGGCGCCCAGGGGCTTGGCAACGTAGGCGCCAATTGAGTCACCGTTGTGGCCCAGGACCGTGGTGGTTTCGGCAATCATGCCTTCATACATGTCGGTGGTATATGCCATTTGCGAACTCCTTTAACCGAGGATGACCCTAGCTTGAAACGGATTGAGTCTCAAGTCAAGACCCAGGGACTGAACGGCAAGGCCCCAATTCTGGTGGGTTTGAGGGTGGATCAGGGCAGCCACAAGGGCTGCCCCTACCTTTAGGCCCACAAACCACCTGAAACGGAACGCTCTACCGAATTCACCGGTTGTCGGTCAGGGCCGAAGCAACGACCGCTGAGACGGTTTATTCGCCCCGCAGGTCCGAGACCCTTGGACCCACTTCTTCCATCAGCAGCTGCAGGCACTCGTGCTCCCAGTCGGCGTCGTCGGGGTCCTGGGTAATGGCCAGCAGGTGGCCAAAACCGCCCGTCTGCTCATAGAGACTGCGGATGCGGTCGGCGCACTCCTGGGGATCGCCAACTATCCAGATGTTCTCCATCATGTACTCGACGTCCACCGCCTCGTCGGGCATTTCCGGGTCTATCTTGGTGGAATTCAACAGTCCCGATCCCTGCCGGTTGGGCAGCTGGTGCTGGATGTAATTCCGTCCCAGGACTGCCCGCGCCCTTTCCCGGGCCAATTCGGGAGTGCGGGCCACGAAAACGTCGCGGCCGATGCGCCAGTCGCTGCGGCTGCAGTCCTTGCCGGCATCGGCGGCTCCTTCCTCCACTACTGTCCAGTGGTCCCGCAGATGCTGGGGGGCCAGGTTTGAACTGCTCATGGGAATCCAGCCCTTTTCTCCGGCCACTCTTATGGAGCCGGAGGCCAGGGAGGTGGCAGCAACGCCGATGGGCGGGTGGGGCTGCTGGTAGGGTTTCATGTGCAGGCCCCGCTCCATAACGGGATCCAGTTCCGGCGCGTCCACCTGGAAATACTTGCCGTTGTAGGTGAACTTGCCCTCGGCCTCCCATATTTTGAGAATGACGTCCAGGGCTTCGGCAGAACGCTCCCTGACGTCCACGCCGGTACCCGCTCCCACGCCAAACAGGGTCAGGTCGGTGGGGATGGCCCGGTGACCGATACCCCAATAGATGCGTCCCCTGGACATATGGTCCAGCATGGCAATTCTGTGGGCCACTTCCACCGGATTGTGAATGGCGAGCAGGGTAACGCCCGTGGCCAGCTTTATCCGGTCGGTCATGGCCAGGGCCTTGGCAATGAGCAGGTCGGGACAGGGGGCATTCTCCCAGCGTTCAGTGATGTGTTCGCCAATCCATGCCTCGTGATAGCCCAGGCGGTCGGCTTCCACAATGAGGGCCAGGTCACGGTCGTAGGAATCGGCATAGGAGCGATAGGGTGGGTGCAGCGGCATCATGAAGAGTCCAAATTCCATACCTGATCATCTCCGCATTGAAGGATGGGGGTTGAGGCGGCAGCCGGTCGGCTGACTCAACGCCGGCGATTCAGGGCCATTGTAAGTGGGACTGCGGGGTGGGGCAAGGCGAGCGTTGATGGATGTCGCCTCCCTGGTGCTCCAGGTATTTACCTGGAGGCGTTCCTCGCTCGATACTTTTGCCAGCCCAGGACGAGGGGACGAGCCATTACCTTGACAACGCGCCAGAGAAACTTCAGCAACACTTCCAGGGAAGCTGCCAGGTCACCGAGGAAGCCCCCTCCCTTGGCGCGTTCGCGCCGGTAATCCGACTCGGCCTTCAAGAATCTGACGTCGTCCGGCGGGTTTGGGGGAATGAACACGATTGCACCTCCCGAGGAATCCCGAGTCAGCTTCGGTTGTTCAATCAACTGATTTTACCACCTGCATCCTCGTGAGTTTTTCCAGGAGGTAACTGTTCAGAAATTATGGGGCTGATGCCGCCCCAGGAGTCATTACGGCCCAGGCCGGAATCCAGGGGGCCTTGCTACTATGATGCTGGCCAGCGACCGGATGCTGGCCAGCGACCGGATGCTGGCCAGCGACCGACCTTTCTGGATACAGGCTTTTGACCGTAACACGTGCCGGGCTGGTGGGGTAATTCCTGCAATTCAGAACTGTTACGGTTCTCCCCCGGCTTGCCCCCAAGCTCGCCGACGATTACCATACGAGCGACGTCGGGCGCCGTCTCTGTGAGCCCAACCCCTACCTTCCGCCTCTGAAAGGATGGTTCTTGACCATGGAATACACTCTCGCCGACCTCGACGCCATGACCATCGCCGACGCCCACGCCCTTTCCTTCGATGAACGCGACCGTCTCCTGGACCTCATCATCGCTGACGGACGGCATCAGTCCACGGACGCCATTTCCCACCGCATCGGGCTCTACTGCGACTATTTCGAGGAAGATCTCCTGCGCATGTTGAAGGTCCGGGCCGTCAAGGTCCTCTGTCGCGGCACCACCGCCTCCGGGTTCGACGGCGTCATCGTAGGCGACGACGAGGAATCCCAGT
>VXOH01000106.1 GCA_009840135.1 Chloroflexota bacterium
GACAAGGGGGTCAGGGGGGCCAGGAGGCAAATCTGAGCCAGGAACAGGCGGGCGTGGCGTCGGCCACCGCGGATGGCCCGGCGGCGGGTCCTGCCGGAGACTCTCCCAGGTCGGAGAGGAGGGCCCAGGCGAGGGCCGACGCGCAAAGCCGGGAAGAAGGCGGGGAAGATGCGTCTCTGGTGGCCCAGGAGTCAGCCCAGGATACGGCAGTGGAAACAGCTCGAGTAGCGATGGGCACAGCCCCTGCCGGAGGCGACGCTACCCAGGAGGACGCCGTATCGCTGGCCTCTTCCCGCTCCGAGAGCCGACCCACCGTCGGCAGGGGCGGGACAGCCGGAGTGGTCCAGCAATGGGAAGGCGACAGGTTGACTGTAACCTCCCCCCAGGGGCAAGTAGTGGTTGCACTTTCGGATACGACGACCATTTACCTGGTAGGGGAAACGGACCGCGAATCCCTGGCCGCCGGCGCCAATGTCCGGGTAACCGGCGCCCGGGATGCGGAGGGAGTCGTCAACGCACAAGCCGTCATCATAGTGCCGGAGGGCGCGGACAATCTCTTTGGTGTGGGAAGGCAGTCCGGCCGCCAGGGGCGGGGGCGGCCTTAACAACACCGGCTCTCAGGAATTTTCTGCGTCCCTGCGGGTGGTGTCGGCCGAATTGGGCGGCAAGGCCGGCGGACGCTCGCTCATGGGCTTGCGGCCAGTCGTCAATCGCTCCTGGTCCATGGCGCTGGTCGGGTTTTGCAGGCGACGAATCCGCCCATCTAATTCTTCGCTGACGTAAACAGGAGGAATATCACGTTCCAGCAAGGCATCTAACTTTGCGACCATACCTTCCGTAATGTCCAGGATTTGCCTGACGTCCATGGCAAGGAACTCGTGGTGATAGAAATCGTAGTGAGCTTGCCTCGCTGCTGAGTATCCAGCCAGTATGCTGTGGTCACCCTCCTCTTCAGTGACAACCGAGGCCGCCTCCCATAGTTTCCAGTCGGCGTCGTTGAACCAGCGGCGCTTTTCCGCCACTGCCTTTATGGCGTAGGCCGCTGCTCCCCAGGCCTTGTTGCTGGCCTGCAGCAGGTCTTCCTTCGCCAGCTCTTCCCGCGCCTGCAACAGGAAGTTGTGGCTGATTTCCATGTTCCGGACCGCTTCGTCGTCGGGAGAAGGGCCGGGTGCGGTATCCAGTGGTAATACCATTGTGCTACCTCAACGTGATATGGCAAGTCTAGCACTGTTTACCCGACCCTGCTATACCTCGAATCGTACAGTAAAAGGAAAGGGCGGGCCCGAAACCCGCCCTTGTTGGGTCCTGGTGGGGTTGGACCTTCCTAATCTGCTCCGCCCTCAATCATGCTGGTCATCTCGTCCACGCTTTTGTCCCCAAAATCCGGCTCGCCGCCGTTGATGCGGTAGGTGGGGGTGCCGAAAACGCCCAGGTCCCTGGCGGCCTGGTCCTCGTCCAGGACGTATTGGCGGTACTGCCCCGATTCCAGGGCTGCCCCCAGCTCTGCAATGTCCAGCCCGCACTCCGCGCCCAGGTTCAGCAGCACATCCCTGTTGCCCAGGTCAACGCCGTCCTCCCAGTAGGCCTTGGCGGCGGCGTGGTGGAACTCGCCATCCAGGCCCTTGGCCTTGGCGAAAGCGGTGGCCTCGTGGGCCATATTGGTGTTGGGGCTCAGGGCCGGACGGCGCATGACGATGCCCGCCTCCTGTGCCCGTTCCTTCCAGGCATCGTTCAGTTCCGTCTCCGTCTCGCCCTCCCGCAGCGGGCGGGGTTCGCCCTCAATGGGGCGGTCCGCAGCCAGCAGGAAAGGCCGGCGGTCAATCACCGCGCCGGTTGCTTCCGCTGCCTTGTCCAGCCTGACCAGGCCGACGTAGCACCAGGGTCAAGTGTAGTCGTACCAGACGACGACGTTGGTTTCATTGGTGGTAGTCATGGGCGTACCCCCAAGTGTAGTTTGGCGTTATTGTAGCACGGAGGCGGCCCAGCAGGTTGATTGCGGCGGCTTCCCGGCCCTCGGCCTCTCAGCTTCCAGGCTGCTCGTCAATAACAAGGAACTGCCCCATCATGCCCAGGTCTTCGTGGTCAAGAATGTGGCAGTGAAACATATACGGAATGTTTTCGGCGGCGTAAGTGTCGAACCGGGCGGCAATGACTACCTCACGTTTGCCATTCACCCATACGGAGTCTTCCCAGCCCGATTCCTCCGGCGGCGGCGGTTCGCCATTGATGGACAATATCTGAAACTGGGTCTGATGGGGATGGAAGACGTGCTGCCCGTCGCCGCTGATGATGGTCCAGCGCTCGGTATCGCCCAGCCGCACTCTTTCATCTATCCTGCTCATGTCCATCTGGACTCCGTTGATTGACCAGGTTGGGCTGAATTCCCAGAAATTGCGCGAATCTCTCATCCGAAAGGTCCGGTCCACCGTTATCTCCGACTCGGAAATTCGGTCAATCTCCGCCAGTTGGTCCGGAAGCGGTCCGGTACTGGAGACTGAACCGTTCGGTCGTAGTTCAAGCACCCGGCCAGCAGGGCAACCATCAAGAGAGCGCCGATAGCAATGCTTATCCTGATAGTGCTGATAGGGAGGTGAATACGGGTCGTCGCCACCCTACCGCCGGGATGCCCTCTCCAAAGTCGGGCGAAGCGAATTTTCCCGCTCATGGTGAGCTTGTCGAACCATCCCCCGGTTCGGTGACATTCTTCGACAGGCTCGCCATGAGCGGATGACGGCTGGCTTTGTAAAGGCCCTGAAGCGTTGGGGAGTCGTCTTACGTGGTTAGACCCGTTGCGATGCACTACGTTCCTCTTGGTATCGGGATTCAAAGGCTTCGACAAAGTGCGAATTGTAAGCCTGAACCTTCAAGATTTCTTGAAGATGAAGCAATCTGTCCACCTCAAGCAGTTGCGCCTTTCCACGGGATTAGGCCAATGCCGCACACCGGGTTATAATGACGGCGCGGTTCTGGCGGTTATTCGTTGGAATGACCAGGCCCGCCGTAATACTTACTACGCAAGAGGAGGCCACTATGCCGTTCGGAGGGAACGACTGGCTGGAGTTGACCCAGGAAGAGACCCGTGAACCCGATCTGCCCATAATAGACCCACACCATCATTTCTGGGACAAGAGGGCGGAGCGCATCCCTTACCAGCGATACCTGCTGCAGGAACTGTCCGACGATGTCAACGCCGGACACAACGTGGTATCTACCGTTTTCATCGAGGCCAGGGCCATGTACCGGGCCGATGGCCCCGTAGAATTACGGCCTGTGGGCGAGGTGGAATTTGTGCAGGGCCAGGGAGCGGCCAGCGCCAGCGGTCTCTATGGCCCCTGCCGCGCCGCTGCCGGCATCGTCGGTCACGCCAACCTGAACCTGGGCGCCGAGGTGGAAGGTGTGCTGGATGCCCTGCATGACGCCAGCCCCTACCACTTCCGGGGCATCCGCCACTCGGTCACCTGGGACCCCCACCCTGAAGTTGAGAACACCGCCGCCCATAACATGCCCAACCAACTGGCCAGCGACAAGTTCCGTGAGGGAGCGCGGGTGCTGGCATCCAAGGGGCTTACCCTGGAGGGCTGGCTGTATTTCCCGCAACTTCAGGAAATGGCGGATTTTGCCAGGGCTGTCCCCGACCTGACCATCATCCTCAACCACATCGGCGGGCTGCTCCGTGTCGGTCCCTACGCCAACGGGGGTGAGGAATTGATGGACACCTGGCGCCAGGGCATTGCCGCCGTGGCCGAGTGTCCCAACGTGGTGTGCAAGCTGGGCGGCATTGGTATGCCCCGTACCGGCTTCGACTGGCACCTGCGCGACAAGCCCATCGGCTCCGAGGAACTGGCCAGCGACATGGCGCCCATAATTGACTACTGCATAGATAAGTTCGGCCCCAGTCGGTGCATGTTCGAGAGCAACTTCCCGGTGGACAAGGTCTCCTACTCCCACCACATCCTATACAACGCTTTCAAGCGCCTTTCCACCGGCTATTCTGCCACGGAGCGGGCGGATATGTTCCACGACACCGCCGCCCGGGTTTACCACATAGAGTAAGTCTCCCTGGTGTCAGGCGCAGGAACGCCTCAGGGGCGGGTTCTAATCCCGCCCCTGTCGATTTAGAAACTATCTTGATGGTTCCCTCTCCCTGTGGGAGAGGGTCAGGGTGAGGGCGACCAGGCAGGATGGAGGCACGCTGGGACAAGCAGCACCGGTATTGAGATGGTTTCTTACAAGTGCATATTCCTGTCTCGAGACCGAGTTACCCCTTTTCCTCCGGGCCGAAGAAGGGATGTTCCAGGTGCTCGCCCAGGCGGAGTGTGCCTATCACGTCCTCCCACGCGGCCAAGGCCACCGAGGAGTCCTCGGGCCAGTAGTCCAACGATATGAGGGCATGGATCCCGGCTCCCCTTGCCAGGCAGAAAAGGGAGTGGGCCGGTCGTTTCTCTACCGGGTCAATGTACTCCAGGTCCAGCAGGGCCAGGTTGTGCTGGGGCAGTTGCATGGCGAAGGCCTTGCTCCGCTGGCAATTCTCGCCGATGTCTCGGATGGAACCGTCCAGCACGTCCGCCAGGGGAGCGCTGAAAGCACGGGGGTCCGGAACGTGGATAACCGAGACTTCCAGCCGAATGTTGTCGTCAGGCGGGTCACCGTCGTAGAAGCGGACCGACTTGCCCTTGCCCCCGCTGGTGCGGTCGAACACCCATCCGGCGGGAAATTCAAAGCGCACGTCTCCCTTGTTGGCAACGAAAATCTGGTTGCCCTCTTTCGCCTGCCAGCGATGCCGGTCGGGCAGCTGAAAGGTCTGCCGGTCCATTCTCTTACGCCTGGGCATATGGCCTACTTCCCGTTGGTCCCGTTCCCGTTGCCGTTCCTGAACCTGGGGATGACCTCCTTGCCGAACAGCTCGATGGAAGACATCACCTTTTCGTGGGGGATGGTCTCCGTCTGCATGATCATCATCACCTGGTCAACGCCGATGTCCTCGTACATCTGGACGGCGGTGGCACAGCTGTCCGGGTCGCCGGCGATGATGACGCCCCGGTCGGCCAGGGTGTTGGCGTCCAGCTGGGCAATGGCGGCCCGGGCCGCTCCGGGGCCGGCGTCCAGGGAGATGCCCGACTCCTCGGCCTGCTGCCGGTGGGCTTCATCGGACTGGCGCAGCCAGCGGCCAAAGTCTGCCTGCAGGTGGTCGGGGACGCCGCCCCAGGCCTCCAGCAGTTCCTCGTAAGCGCCGATGCGACCGGCGATGTAGGGCTTGTCAGGACCGAAGAAGGTCTTTATGGACAGGGCGGCCAGTTCCCGCGCTTCGTCGTTGTCCGTTCCGCAGTAGGCGTGGACGTTGTTGCCCCAGAACTCGGTGGCGAAGGCGCCCACCGGATTCACGTTCTTCAGGGCCTCCCGGTATATCTTGACCTGCTCGGCCAGCACTGAGGTGGCGTAGGAGGCGGAGGACAGGACTCCCAGGCCCTTTTCCGCGGCCAGTCGGAAGCTGTCGGCCTGGGTGCAGGCCAGGTACATCCGGGGATGGGGCTGCTGGACGGGCTTGGGCAGCACACGCCGCCTGGGCACCTGCCAGTGCTCGCCCTCCCACTCGAACTCGTCGGACTGCCAGATTTGCGGCAGCATGGTTATGGACTCTTCCCACAGGGAGCGGGTGTTGCGGGGGTCCACGCCCAGGCCCATCTGCTCGTAGGCGTTGGAGCGGCCCGTGCCGAACTCCACCCGACCGTCGGTAAGTTGGTCCACCAGGGCCACCCGTTCCGCCACCCGCACCGGATGGTGGTAGGGCAGGATGCAGACGCCGTAGCCGATGCGGATGTTTTTGGTAACGCGGCTCAGCGCCCCGAACATGGCGTCCTGGGCGGGGGAACCGGAAAAGCCGGTGAGGAAGTGGTGCTCCACGAACCAGACGTTATCAAACCCAACCTGGTCGGCCAGTTCGCACTGGGCGATGGTCTCCTTATAAAGGGAGTTCCAGTCAATCTCGGTACCCTGGTAGGGCCGCTGGCACTCAAATAAAAGCCCAAACTGCATAAGGGGTTCCTCCTAAGGGGGAGACTTGGGG
>VXOH01000138.1 GCA_009840135.1 Chloroflexota bacterium
TCGCTCCTCCCTCTTTTTATTACTGCTGTTTGGGTGGGTTATTTGTTTAATAGTCAGCCCCCCCCCCCCCCGACTTTCTTGCCCGCGTAGCTCACGGGGAGCGTTCCAATTCAGGTGGTTTCCTGCCTGGAACCGGGGCAGACACGCAGGTCCGCCCCTACGAATCCGGTCCTCCACCCCCCAATACGGAGCGCTACCCGGACGAATGCAGCAGCCTTGGGGGCAGATGAGGGATGGTAAAATGTATGCGGATAGGCTTAATTGACAGCCGAAATCGGCATTTCCGGTTCGGCGAGTTGGCCGGGATTTACTACCCGAGTGGATGCCTACATCTGCATGGAGTCACTGAGGGCGACCGGATATTACCTTCCGGCGCCGATTTGTTGACCGATGAGTAACGCTTCTGAAACCATCCAAAAACGTTCATCCTACAGGCTGCCCACGCACCGGGGGGAACGGATAAGACTGGCCCCTCATCAGATGTCGCCGGATCCGAAAGACAAGGATGCTGTGCGCAGGTGGTTGGAAGAACGCCCACGCCCTTGGGCAATAGACCTCTTCTGTGGAGCTGGTGGGTTGAGCTTGGGACTTGAGGAGGAGGGATTCTCAGTGGTGGCTGCCGCGGATGCCGATCAGGTGGCAACAGAGACTCACGCGGCGAACATTCATGGACTCACTTGGACGGGCGACCTATCCGACCCCAGTGAGTTCATTCGCCAGTTGGATGATTGGGGAATAGAGGAGGTGGATCTTCTTGCGGGCGGGCCTCCATGCCAGCCCTTCTCCACCGCTGGCATGTCGAAGATTGGTGACCTTGTGAGGAGAGGGGACCGCTCTCCCCGTGACGAAAGGGCTGACCTTTGGCGCAGTTTCTTCGCCATCGTTGACCGTTTAAACCCAAGAGCGATGCTCTTCGAAAATGTTCCGAACTTCGCCCAAGCCCAAGGTGGAGCGTTGTTGATCGCTTTGCTGGACGAACTGAAAGGTCGGGGATACGGAGCACATGTAGAGGTTTTGGAAGCATGGCGATACCGCGTTCCACAGCATCGGTCTCGGTTATTTGTGATTGGGATTGCGGAAGAAGGGAACTTTGAATGGCCCAAGCCGATAAAAGGGCGACCCACGGTAGGGCAGGTCATTGGGGATCTTCCAGTGGTGGAGGCGGGTGTCCGAGACGAAGTCCAAGGCTACAAAGGCCCTCCGGAATCGGTGCTTGGCAGGTTGCTCCGAAAGGGCCTAACCCACCCGGAATCCCAGCTTATTCGTGATCACGTGACGAGGTCAGTACGTCCTGACGATGCGGAAATCTATAAGCTGCTGAAGCCTGGTGGCACGTACATGGACGTACCGGAACACCTGCGAAGATACCGGTCTGATACTTTCAGCGACAAATACCTGAGGCTATCTTTCGAAGACCTTTCTAGGACCATTACTGCCCATATCGCCAAGGATGGCTACTGGTACATCCACCCGAGGGAAGACCGAACTCTGTCCATACGAGAGGCGGCAAGAATTCAGACGTTCCCAGATAGGTTCCGGTTTGCTGGTCAACCCTCCAACAGATACCGTCAGATCGGTAACGCCGTACCGCCACTGCTTGCCTCGGCGATTGCCTCGGCGGTAAAGGATGCCCTAGAAGACAGAATTCCAGTCGCTGGAACCACTGGGCGCCAGCCCAAGAGCGTCGGACACCTCCGAGATAATCTCTCCAGATGGTTCGGGCAAAGCAAACGCGACTTCCCTTGGAGGCGTCTACGATTGAGCCCCTGGCAGATTCTGCTATTGGAAATGTGTCTACACCGCACCAAAGCTGAGCAGGTGGCTCGGGTTGCGGACAAGCTCCTCAGCCTCGGTGAAACACCGGATTCGTTTCTGAGCAACTCAAGAGACCTGGCACCGGTGTTGTCGTCGCTTGGTCTCCACTGGCGCTCAGTGAACCTTGCCTCGGCTGCAGAGTTCGTCAGAGACCGGCTGGCTGGAGAGGTTCCAGACAATTGGCAAGAGCTCACGGCCATCCCAGGTGTGGGAGACTACATAGCCTCCGCCGTTCTGTGTTTCGCATTCGGGCGGCCCAGTGTGCTGATGGACACAAACACAGTGCGAATAGCACGCCGTCTGCTGGGAAGCTCCGACCAACCAAACTGGCAGCTCAGGCTGGCCCTGCACAAGTTGGCTGGGCCCAGGGGAGCGGATGTTGAATGGAACCAGGCACTGCTGGACCTGGGTGCGTTGGTCTGCACGGCCCGCGCTCCCAAGTGCGGGGAATGCCCCATTCGAGCCTACTGCAAGACGGGAACGGAGATGAGCTAATGCAGGTCGTTGAAATCCCACCCAAGCCATCTCCACTCATCGAGAGCATTCGTGCAATCGGGTATTCGTTGAGCACCGCTCTCGCTGACCTCGTGGACAATTGCATTGTGGCACGGGCGGAGACCATCCAGATACTCGCCAGCCAGGAAACACCCGACTTGAAGATTGGCATACTGGATGACGGAATTGGAATGACCGAAGCGGAACTCTTGGAGGCCATGCGATTGGGAAGCCGCAGCCCGCTGGAGGAGAGGCCAGAGTCCGACCTCGGCCGCTTTGGTCTCGGCCTGAAGACGGCCTCATTCTCCCAATGTCGGGTGCTCACAGTTGTGAGCCGGACCAACGGAGCGACCGCGACTGCTCGTTGGAACCTGGACCACATCGCGGAGTCTGGAAAGTGGCAAGTCCAGATCCTTGACGATACGACATCAATCCCCTGGATGGAACATCTCGGTTCGAGTGGGACACTCGTGGTCTGGGAGCAACTCGGTCTCGGCACGGACAGCCAAGATTCGAGTCGGCATGTGGCCGACTTTGTCCGTCAGTTGGATGAGGCTCGGTCCCACCTGGAGTTGGTATTCCACCGTTTCCTCTCCGGTGAACCCGGACGCCGCAGGGTCCGGATAGAGATGAACAATCGGCCCCTGGAACCCTTCGATCCGTTTAATTCCAGACATCCGGCGACCATCGCAGGTCCTGAAGAACTGATTCGAGTCGCAAATGAGGACGTTCTTGTGAAGGCCTTTACCCTTCCGCACCACAGCAGAGTCACGCCTGCGGAATGGGAACGCTACGCAGGACCGGAGGGCTATCTCAGGAACCAAGGTTTTTACGTCTACAGGGAACGGCGCTTGATCATCCACGGCACCTGGTTTGGATTGGCGCGTCAAGCTGAGCTCACGAAGTTGGCGCGCGTCCGCATAGATATGCCGAACTCCCTCGATGGGGCCTGGAAGATTGATGTGAAGAAAGCATCTGCACAGTTGCCACCGCCGGTTCGAGATCGGCTGCGTCGCATCATCGAACCGCTGGGAGCGGCGTCGAAGAGGGTGTACAGGACAAGAGGACGAAAGCTCATCGAGGAGAATCGCATTCCGGTTTGGAGCAGGATTCAAAATAAAAACCAGATCTCCTATCGAATCAACGATGAGCACCCCATGGTCCTCAACCTACTTTCCAGATTGCCCCCCGAGGCAAGAGGCGACCTCCTGAGGGTGATCGAAGTCGCGGGGGCTTCGCTACCCATGGATGCGTTGTTCGCCGACCTGGG
Source organism: Chloroflexota bacterium (assembly GCA_009840135.1). Classification (GTDB taxonomy): domain Bacteria; phylum Chloroflexota; class Dehalococcoidia; order Lucifugimonadales; family UBA3495; genus Bin22. Next base: position 3,581 of record VXOH01000138.1, read on the forward strand.
CGGCGACACCGCCTCGTTGGTCGGCGCTGCAACCTCGGAACAGGCGCTGCGATATGCGGCCGTGACAACGTTCGCCCATCTCAACAAGACGGTGAAGTCAGTGGAGGATGTGCTCACCATGATGAGAGTTGCGGAGCCCTTCCGCTCGAATTGGGAGCGCACGGAGCAGATTCTCAGTGAGGACCGTAATGGCAAGTGACAGCATGAATGACCCACTATCAGACCTCGAGAGCATGGTATCCGCCGCTCTCGCCAATCAGCAGGAGCCCACTGCCGAGAGCATCCGCGAGCTCATTGGGAATCTCCGCCAGTTGCCCATGTTCGAAAGCATCTCCGGCGATGACGCGGAAAGGCTTGCGAAGCGTCTCGAAGAACGTGTCAGCATCACCCAAAACCTCGGCTCCATTTTGATCGAACGTGACCACACGCCTTGGCTGGACGCTGCCAGGGCGCGAATAGACCCGTACTACTGGAGTCGCTATCGCCGGCACCTCATCAGGGATGGCCTTCCCACAGCGGCAATCAACGCTTTGGATGACGTCACGGATCGCGTGCTCGGACTGATGCAGGACCCCCTCAGGGATGGCCCTTGGGATAGACGTGGGATGGTTGTTGGGCATGTGCAGTCGGGAAAGACGGCCAACTACACCGGGCTCATCTGCAAGGCCGCAGATGCAGGGTATAAGCTGATCGTCGTCATCGCGGGTGTCCACAACAATCTGCGAAGCCAGACGCAGCGACGCATCGATGAGGGATTCGTCGGCAGAGACAGCGCGCGTTTGTTGAGCAGGCAGGATGACATGTACGTGGGAGTTGGTCGATTCGATCACACGAGGCGCCCTGTCACATTCACCAACACGATACGGGATTTCAATAAAGCGACGGCGACAGGTGTCGGAATACCGCTCCAGAACCTGACCGAGCCTGCGGTGTTCGTGATCAAGAAGAACAGCAGCACTTTGAAGAATATGCTCGAGTGGCTAAGGGAGCACAGTGCACGGGGAGGCGGTGAGAGCATTGATGAACCCATGTTACTCATCGACGACGAGGCTGACAACGCTTCCATCAACATCCGACATGGGGCGGGCGAAGTCTCGAGAATCAACGGACAGATTCGTGACCTCCTCCGCATGTTCGACAGAAGTTGCTATGTGGGGTACACAGCCACACCCTTCGCCAACATCTTCATCGACCCTGACACCGACGATCAAATGCGCGGCGAGGACCTGTTCCCCCGCAGCTTCATCGTGAGTCTTGATCCTCCATCGAATTACTTCGGAGCCACTACAGTCTTTCTTGACGCCGGAGAACAGTACATCCGCAACATCGAGGACAACGAGGATTACCTTCCCATCAGACATCAGATTGGCATCACTCTCTCCTCCATACCCCCATCTCTCGCCGAATCCGTCAGAGCCTTCATTTTGGGCCGAGCAATTCGGCTCGCCAGAGGACACGAAGGGCAGCACTGTTCAATGCTGGTGAACGCATCGCGCTTCACGAACGTACAGCGCCAGCTGCGAAATGAGATTCACGGCTTGCTGGATGGTATACAACGCTCCATCAGGGTGAACGGAGCGTTGCCGCCTGAAACAGCGCTTCTTGACCCGGAGATCGATGCACTTTACGCGGTTTGGGAACGCGAGTTTGGCGACACGGAATTCGAGTGGGCCCAGGTGCAGAGTCGCCTACTTGAAGCTGCCTCTCCCATCAGGGTGGTCGAGGTGAACAGCCAGTCCCCCGGCACCCTGGACTACACCGGAAATCGGCAGGACGGTCTGAATGTTATAGCGGTTGGCGGCTTTTCGCTGTCACGTGGGCTGACGCTCGAGGGACTCATGGTCAGTTACTTCCTCCGCAACTCGATGATGTATGACACCTTGATGCAGATGGGGCGGTGGTTCGGATACCGGCCCGATTACCAGGACCTGTGCCGCATATGGATGCCGGAAGCGGCGCAGGGTTGGTATGAGCACATAGCGGAGTCCATAGAGGAGTTGCGGAGTGAGCTGAGGAGCATGGAGGCGTCCAATGCGACGCCTGAGGAATTCGGTCTGAAGGTCAGGAGGCATCCAGATTCCCTGATCGTTACGGCACGCAATAAGATGGGATCCGGGTCTTCAATAGTGGTGAGCATCGGTCTCTCATTCAGCCTGATCGAAACGCATACTCTACGAAGAGACGACGAGAGCTTGCGGACCAATCGGAATGCCGCGCGTAGGCTCGCCAGTCGGCTTGGGCAGGTTGGATTCCCAATTGACGCTGCCGAGAGAGTGGAGTTTGGATTCCTCCTTAGGGGCGTTCCGGTGGCACCCATCCTGGACTTCCTCACTGAATTTCAAAATCACCCCGGCTCGCTGAAGACCGACGGGGGACCCGTCAGACGATACATAGAGGAACGTCAAGGCGACGAGCTTGCGGAATGGGACGTCCTATTCGCGGCTGTGGGAGAGCGTGAGGGCAATATAACTGACGACTCGCTCGGAAGGGAAATCAACTGCCAGCGAAGGACTGCCCGAAAGAGCGGCGATGCAAGTACACTTCTGGTCAGTAGCCGGCAGAGGGTATCGACCAGAGGGATTGAGAGAACGGGCCTCACCAGTGAGCAAAGATCATCAGCGGAGGAGGCCTACAGGGATGAGTTGGAGAAGACTGGCAGATTAACGGAGGGCGGTAGAGTCCAGTACCCAGACTGGGCATACAGAAGAAAGAGGACCAAGCCCCTCCTGATGATACATCTGATTGATGTTCAGCCCAATGGATCGGACGAACCCCCGAATCACCCGGTGGCTGCATGGGGCATTAGCTTCCCCGGCACACAACGGGAGGAGCGCCGGGTGGAATACTTGGTTAACACCACATGGCTCCGAGAGAACTTCGCCGATGATGTCGACGAGGATGAGATGGAAGGCGATGATGGGTAGGGACCCTTGGGAGGAGATTGACACGCCCAGCATTGCCGACTCAGTTGCGGCTCGTCGTGTCGATGCGAACCTGCCTTGGAATTTCTTCTGGGCTAGGGGTGTGGACGGAAGAGTTCTACTCACATTGCGCCATGCCACCGACTCGGCACCAACCGCTCGGCTGCCGAGGCTGCGCGACATTGAAGTGACCCTTTCGCCCCCCGATGAGGCGGACACGCAACTCCTCGCTTTCAAATTGCTTGACTCGAACCAACGGGACATCTTTCGGACGCTATGTGAGGACATCATCTCCGCTGCATCGCAGGCCAGGTCGGAGGTTGGAGCAGTGTCCGCTGCGCTGATGAGGACATGGCGATGGCACCATCTGCTAAGAGGCGGTCGTGGCACCCTTCTTTCCCCTGAGGAACAGATGGGACTGCTCGGAGAGCTGTTCGTGTTGGAGCGTCTGCTACTGCCCAGAATGGATGCCACATCTGCGTTGACGGCATGGCGCGGGCCGCTGGGCGCCCCCAAAGACTTTGAGATCGCGAGAATAGCAATTGAGGCAAAGACGCGTCGCGGGGGCGCCATCCCGTCTCTCTCAATAACATCAGAGAGCCAACTGGACGAGGGCGGCGTGGACTCACTATTTCTGCATGTTGTGGAGTTGGATGAGGCTCCGATGGATGGCACCCAAGGTATCACCCTCAACGACGTGGCTGAGCGGATTCGCCATCACATCCTCTCGCTAGACCCTGGGTCAACCGCTATTTTTGAGGCGCGGCTCTCGGCGGCGGGCTACAGGATGGAGGACGACTACTCCAGCCACCACTGGCTGGAGGGGGCGGTCCGGATCTATCTGGTGTCCGGCAGTTTTCCCCGCATCACCTCGGGTGAGATGCGCCCCGGAGTCTCAAATGTACGTTACTCAGTCTCGCTGGCCGACTGCGAACCCTTCGCGACCTCGGTGAGCGTTCTGGAAAACGCCCTTGCAGGAGGATAGGCGCCGATGGCGATTGACATTGCCGAGTACCATGAGGAACTTTTTCAGGAGGTCCACAGCCGCGCAGATGCCGAGGGCAGGTTTGTGGAGGACGCCTTCTTCGACGTGCTCACGGAATCGCTGATTGATGCCGGTGAGATTGAGACAGCGGACCGGGTTCACTACGTCTCCCCCCGGGGAGTTCGAGTTGACGGCTATGGGGGAGACCCCATCACCTCCGACTCTGTACTCAGCCTGATCATCACCGACTTCAGCCAGTCAGAGGAGGTCGTAACGCTGACGGCAACCAACATGAATGCGACCTTCAATCGGTTGTCCAACTTTCTCGGCCGGTCACTGGACGACGCTTATAGGAACAGCATGGAGGAGTCCGCACCCGTATTCGGTCTAGCCGACCTCATTGCGGCACGGTGGCCCTCAATATCGAAGGTGAGGCTGTTCCTAGTCACCAACAGAATACTCAGCTCTAGAGTGGACGGCAGAGAGGCCGGTCAGCTTGAGGGGGTCCCCATCACGTACAGCGTGTGGGATCTGGGGCGCCTACACCGCTTCATAACGTCTGGGCATGAGCGCGAGGACTACCTGGTCAATCTGCATGAGTTCGGTGCGCCCCTACCAGTTCTGCCGGCACACTTGCAGCAGGCCGACTATGAGTCATACCTAGCCGTCTTCCCCGGCCGCCAACTGGCATTGATATATGACCGCTGGGGCGCCCGTCTCTTGGAGCAGAATGTCCGCGTCTTCCTACAAGCACGTGGAAACGTCAATCGGGGCCTGAGGAACACCATTGCGAACAACCCGGAGATGTTCTTCGCGTACAACAATGGAATCACGGCCACTGCGGAGAGTATCGAAACAGTTGAGTCTAACAATGGTCTGCTCCTAACGGGCATACGCAACTTCCAGATCGTCAACGGCGGACAGACCACGGCGTCCATTCATGCGGCACTGAGAAACAAAGAGGTGGATCTGGATAATGTCTTCGTCCAGATGAAGCTCTCCATCGTGAACTCCGACAGAGCAATGGAGGTTGTCCCGAAGATTTCGGAGTACGCCAACACACAGAACCGTGTGAGTGCGGCTGACTTCTTCTCGAATCACCCGTTCCACATCAGGATCGAGGAGTTCTCAAGGAGGCTCTACGCTCCTTCGAAGGATGGGACATTCCGTCAGTCAAAATGGTTTTACGAGCGGGCACGTGGCCAGTATCAGGATGCCAGGGGCCGCTTGACCCAGGCGGAACGAAGGAGATTCGACCTGGAATACCCGAAACCTCAGATGTTCACCAAGACGGATCTCGCCAAATTCCTGAATGTGTGGCGTGACAAACCGGATGTCGTGAGCAAGGGAGCTCAGAAGAACTTCGCCGACTTCGCCTCGTTCGTCGGGGGAGAGTGGAACAGACACCCCAACGATTTCAACGAGATGTACTACCGAGAGGCTGTCGCCAAGGCAATTGTGTTCAGGTCGGTCGAGCGCCTTGTTAGCGAGCAGCCGTGGTACCAGGGCGGTTATCGTGCAAATGTCGTGGCCTACGCCATATCCAAACTCGCCCATGATGTGGCTCAGCGCGGCGGTTCAATCAACTTCGAAAAGGTCTGGCGAGCACAGGGAATATCGCCTGGACTTCGGGACACGTTGATGGTGAGTGCCAAGGCGGTCCATGATGTGATAGTCGATCCGCCGCATGGAATGCGGAATGTGACCGAGTGGGGGAAGCAGCAGGCCTGCTGGCATCGAGTGATGGGGCTTCACATATCATGGCCCGATGCCCTGGAAACCGAACTGGTCAGTTCATCGGAGCGGGACGAGGTGAAAAGGGCTGCCGTCAAGGATCAACAGATGTTGAACGGTATAGAGGCTCAGATGGTGGTGGTCCAAGCTGGGTCCGCTCTTTGGAGTGACGTCAAGGTATGGGGAATGTCCAAGGGTCTACTATCGCCGGATGATCAGGGGATACTGGAAGTCGCGATCTCGATGCCAGATAAGGTTCCCTCCGAGAAACAAAGCGTCAGAACGATTGAGATACTGCAACGTCTCCGTGAGGAGGGGTGTCAGTTGGGGTTAGAAGTCGTGTGATAGCGGAATTCATGACCAGCTACGGAATTGAACCCAGAAAGGGGAGAAGGGTGTCCAATAGTGGAAGTAGGATTTCTTATGGACCAAGTGAGAGAATTCATCGACAGTCGCAATAAGGGTTTCTGTATTCATTGTGGGGCGTTGATTGGGACAGAAGAATCCAGCAGGGATCACGTTCCGACAAAGGGTCTCTTGAATCCTCCTTACCCGGAGAACTTGCCGGTGGTGGAAGTATGCCGACAATGTAATGCTGGATTCTCATCGGACGAGGAGTATCTGATCGCCTTTCTCGGCTCGGTTCTCACTGGCTCCACGAGACCTGACCCTGTTCGATTTCGTACCGCTGCGGGTATTTTGAACCGTAGCCACGTATTGAGGAGGCGGATTGACCGATCTCAAACAATCCAAGAGACCCTGTGGGGCGGCCCTGAAATCCTGTGGCGACCTGAACTTGATCGCATTGAGCGGGTGATAGTCAAGAACGCACGCGGACACATTCTCTACGAAATCGGTGAGCCAACGCTTGGTCAGCCGTCTCACGTATGGTCATGTCCAATCCCGACGATGAGAAAGCAGGACGTAGCCGAATTCGAGAATATACCTTCACTCACTGTTTGGCCAGAAGTGGGCAGTAGAATGTTTGTGCGCGGAGTTCTCACTTTCAACGACCACGAAAATGGCCAGGGAGTTTACATTGACGACGGTTGGCAAGATGTTCAAGATGCCGTGTATCGGTACGCCGTGGTTCCCTTGCATGGCCAAGTGCTGGTTAAGACCGTGATCTATGAGTACCTGGCAACCGAAGTGGCTTGGGATGTATGATACGCCTCATGGCACAACTCTGAGCCCTACCTGGAAACTTGCGCGATGTCTTGCGGACTGAGGGCGCTGCACAGCTTCATTCTGCCGCAAATACGGGGTTTCTACGCTGCAACGTCACCTCCCAGCGGAAAGTTCGCAGTTCGGCCCCTTTAGGCCCACTTTTCGCGGCCCAATGGGACTGAATTCATAACTTTTTGACTTCGGCCGGGCTGGTCTCTTCAGCGGAGTTCATGATAGCTCGCCCCTAACTGTTTGTCCCGGTCGTGGGGCCATGACACACTCCAAACGGTAAAAGATGGTGCTGATGGTCGCAAGAACCGGTGGCCGCGGCTAGGATCATCTGGGCAGGCAGTTCCATTCAGCCGATTGCAATGGAGTGGAGGCAGAATGAATAACTACAAACCCGAAGGCATTCCAACCATCGTGCCCTATCTATATGTCAAGGGAATTCCGGAGTTCCTCGAATTTGCCCAGAAGGGATTGGGTGCAGAAATTGTCGCGAAGACCGCCGATGACAATGGTGTCGTCTTCTACGCCACGCTAAAGTTCGACGAATCAGCCATCTTCGCTCAAGAAGCGGAAGAAACTGCGAACACCATTCCTGCTGCTCTTTACTTTTACGTTGAGGACCTTGAATACGCATTCAACAGAGCGCTTGGAGCTGGGGCTGTATCCCTTGCCGAACCCTCAGAACATTACCACGGCGACAGAAATGCCGCCGTGCTCGACCGATGGGGCAATCAGTGGTGGCTTGCAACTAGCATTGAAATCCTGACGGATGAGCAAGTTGCACAGAGAAGGAAGAGGGAATAAGTGCGGTCCTCCCGTGAACCTTCCAGCAGAGTCTTCCACTGGAAGGTTCGCAATTCAGTATTGCGGGCCCACCAAGCTGGAATCCTTATATCAGGACCTCCCACCGGAAAGTTCGCAATACGGTAAACTTAGGCCCACCAAGGTGCGTGGTAAACAGAGCCGTCTTTGAGCTTTGGACCGGCGCGCTGTGAACCAACCACTGTCACAGCTCAGCGGGATGTTAAGTCGCCCTCTTTCCATACCAATACTGGCGCCGGTTTTGCGGGCCAGGACTACCTGGCGCAGTCCGCTCGCGACTTCAGATGCACTACTATCGCTGTCTATTCAGCGTCAAACACAAGCCCATTCCGCCCTGCTGGCCAACAGTCACTGTCTGTCGGGGAAAGGTGAGCCGGTGATGAGCCCGTTGCCGCGCCGGGTGGCCCCGTTACTGAAGTGAGCAGTTATCACATAGAGGTGCATCTCAACGTCGGAGGCGAGCAGGTTATGGGTGTTGTCGTCCACATACTGTTGCGTCAACCGATCGGTTGCGCTCTGCGGGTTGTCCGGGTGCGCTTCGGTCTGGCTGCCTGGAATCCTTAGAGCCTGAACTTGGACGTTATGTTTGGGTCCCGGGGCCAACAGGGAGTCGGTCCAGGACGTGGACGTCCAGTCGTCGTCCAACCGCTCTACCGACGTCGGCGCCCCCGAAGGGTCTTCGTGGACATTGGAGATGCCATTGCAGGACCAGGCCCATCGGGTCACTACCCCCGCGCTGTCCCTTTCAGCCGCCCGGGGTCTGCAACTGGTCACATCCGGCGCGGTGTGTTCCCAGTGGTTTACAGCGGCGCCGTCGGCTTCGAGCTGGAAGTTGTCGCGGTACATGAACCGGAGCCTCTGGATGTTGTAGCGTTCCACGTTGCTCTGCCGGTTGGCCCACTTACTCCAGTTGATGTGGTATGTCCCGTCGGCCATGGTGGTGGTGACGGAGAAGGAATTTCTCTTGCATAACACCGCACGCCCCGCGGCCAGTTCCTCTCTGCACTCCTCCATGGTCGCCGGACTGTCGTTGGCCTGACCCAGCGCCGGCGGCGGCGACAGCGCCGCGAAAGCAGCCGCGGTAAAGAGCGAAGCAATTAGCAAGACCAGAACCAAACGGGTGTTGGAAACGAACGATCCAATGCCATGCATGTTGTCGTACCTCCTGTATAATGTAGGCAGTTGTTCAGAGGCGTTCATTACCTCGTTCCTTCTTGCTGACCTCCGCTGCGATAGTAGCGTGTGCATGAAGACAAGTCTGTGCATTGCAGCTTTTTTTGACATCCCAAAGGTGGAATGTGCGTGCTGACCAATGTGGAGTCGTAACGAGCAGCGGGCCAGAGCAGCCCAGGTAGGCCTATTGATGAGGTCTTACCGCGAGTCCTTTTCGCCCGGCGGCGGTCGGCGAGGGTTGACGCAGGAAGCCCTTTTGGAAAGGATGGGGTCGGTAGACAATGACTATGCGGAGCGGTTTAGCCACGCCACCGTATCGCGGTGGGAATCCGGCAACACCCGCCCCACTCTTCAGAGGCTGAGAGTCTTCGGTGAAGCGCTGAATCTGTCGCCCACTGAGATAGCCGGCCTCGTGTTGCTGGCAGGGCTGGCAACCGACTTCCAGACGGCATTGGGCCACGTTACCGGGAGTCGTTCCGGCGCCGCCAGACTCGGAGAGATGCCTGACCGGGGACCGGCTTCCCGCGTCGGAAACGAGTCCCGAGCAAAGCCGTCGAGAAAGACTCGCTCAATGCTTGAGCACGGAGTCCGTTTTGGGATTCTGAGGGTTTTCCCTCTGGGCCTGTGCATTGTTGGCGGGTATGCGCTTTCCCTGTTCGGCTGGAACAGCGGCTGGATGCCCACAGCCTACATCGTTTTCACCATCGGGATCGTTCTGGCGCAAGGGTTCCTGCTCGGCGACCGCGAGACTGGCCTACGGGAGTTCTTCTGGGTCTCGCTGTTTTTCCTGTTGACCACCCCGCTCCTGCAGTTTTCCCGGATACACACAGACCACTACGGCTTCTATACAATCGGGAGCCTCGCCGGCACAAACATGCCCTACATGCTGGCCCTGCTCCTGAACCTTCTGATCGCATCTACTGCCGGGCTGGTGTTTCAGTTGCTATGGAGGCATCAATACTCAGGCGCCAGCGACGGCGCCAGCGCCCTCCGCCGGGCGGCATTTGTAGTGCTGCCGCCGGTGATTTTCGCTTACGTCACGGTCGTCGTGATCACCAATATTTCGGTAGCCGTACACTTGACGGTCCTGTTGCCGGTGTTGGGCGTTGCCTTCGTTGCCCTCCTGGTACTGCGGGACCCGGCCTTCAACCCCAACGAGCGGGACCGGTTGTTCCTGCTCTCTACAACGTCGGTTCTTGCGATGATCTCGGGAGTTTTGGGGATAGGCGCCATTCTGGCGATATACTTGTCGCCGGACCTGCCCAGCGTTCTCCCGGACCACAATCTACTGTGGTCCTGGGAAATCAACCTCGCGGGGCTGGGCTTTTCCCGGGAAGAGGCGCTGGACCGTATGAACGTAGGTTACGTGTGGCACGCGACATGGGTCTTCGGCTATATGTTCTTCCTGGTCTTCGGCAGGCTGATGGTGTCCCTCTATCGCGTTGACGGCAGCCGAAGACGATAGGTTTGCGATGGTCGGTGAATCGCCCTTTGTTGACCGCGATATGGAATGGTTTTGACCTGTGTCGTTCTCCATCGTTAAGGTCCACCACCTACGGCAGACGGAACCATCTCCAAAGTGTGTATGATCCTGCCAGGGCCCACCAAACCGAAATCGTCATATTTGGACCTACCACCGAAAAGTTCCCAATACGGTACACTTAGGCCCACTTTTCCAATAGAGACATACCGACCTTCATTTCCCACCTTGTGGGGGTAATACGCCTGTGGGCCAGGGCCGCGGGAGGATTTGTAAACCCTCATTGGCTTGCCGCAGACCTGAAATCGTCCAAGTGCAGTCTTCAATAACAATAGCAATGGAGGCCAATGTTGCACGGCCCGAACGAGATACGGGAGCAGATTATCCAGTCGACCTCTTTTCCCCGCTCGTCTAAGTACGATGCCGACTGGGTCCTGGAAAATATGATGGGGCCGAATCCTTTGTGGCTGACGGAGTCCCTGGCGGCGTGCATGGACCTGAAGTCCGGAATGCGCGTTCTTGATATGGGCTGCGGCAAGGGACTAAGCTCCATATTCCTGGCCAGGGAGTTCGGGGTCCAGGTTTGGGCAACGGACCTGTGGATAGACGCCAGCGACAATTTTGAGCGCATCTGCGATGCCGGCGTTGAAGACAGAGTGTTCCCTATTCATGCCGAAGCACACGCCCTGCCCTTCGCCGACGGATTTTTCGATGCAATGGTGAGCGTGGACGCTTATCATTACTTCGGCACCGACGACCTTTACCTGGAGAATCACATGGCCCGTTTGGTCAGGCCCGCCGGACAGATGGGGATTGTAGTACCCGGCCTGGTCGAAGAACTGCCCTGCGACCAGGCTCCGGAACACCTCCGGGAATACTGGGAGCCGGCGTTTTTCAGCCTGCACAGCCCGGCCTGGTGGAAAAGGCACTGGGAGCGAAGCGGGTTGGTGACCGTCGAACTCTCCGACATGGCGCCCGACGGGTGGAGGCTATGGATGGAGTCGGACCTGCTATGGTCGGAACGGCTGGGCAAGCCCAGCGATGAGGCCGACATGCTGGCCCTGGACCGGGGAACAACCCTGGGGTTTACCCGTATGGTAGGCCGCAGGAACGAAAGGCCAGTGGCGCGGCTGGACGCTTTGTAGCCAGGGCCGGTAAGTTACACCCGCTGGATTCCCAATCTATCCAGCACACGCCAAGCTCATTTCGGAGTAAAGCACATGCCCGAAAAGAAGCCCAGGAGAAATGCCACGATGAAGGAGCGGCCGCCCCTGCCCGTGAACGAAAACGGCGTGGCGATACTATCGGGCGGCAATCCCCAGATAGCCAGGGGCGACGGCGACAAACCGGTACAGATGTACATTGCCAACATGCCCGAGTGGAAGCGGGAAGTGGGCCGGCAGCTAGACGACCTGATTGTCCGCACCGTCCCCAACGTCCGCAAAGCGGTGCGGTGGAACTCCCCCTTCTACGGCGTCGATGGCCAAGGGTGGTTCATCAGCTACCACGTCTTCGCCCGCTACGTAAAGGTAACCTTCCTCAAAGGCAAGTCCCTGGACCCCCTGCCTCCCATAGACTCCAAGGACCCGGACGCCCGTTATTACCACATTTTCGAGGATGGAATGGACAAGGCGCAGATGGAGGAGTGGGTGCGGCAGGCGGCGGCGGTGCCGGGGTGGGACGGGTTCTAGGGGGAAGTGGTAATTTGGTGCCTACGAATCAAATGGAGCCGAACTCAAGAAAGCGAACATCTCGAAAATCCCCTCTTACAATCTCTTTCATTGTCGGGATGTTGGACGGTTCAGCCGAATTGGACACTCGAGGTAACGAACAACGTAAAAGAGAAGCCTATACTTTAGGAAGCATTGGTGAGGAGAGTATTGAGATCCAGGGCACGAAGTATCAAGTCATTAAGCTTCCCCCTAATTCCTGGTCTTTAGGGGTTACACTCTCCGCCCAAATTCTAGCAGGACAAGCTGCGGAGCTAGCACTCAAATATGCATACGAGCAGGAAAACCCTTCCAAGACAGCTCCGCAAATTCATAGGTTGGACTCCTTGTACTTCAAACTTGGGGAAGAGACGAGAAGGAACGTCGAAGACGATTTTGCGACCCGCAAGGAGCGACACAGTAACTTTATATGGCCCGGGTGGGAAACGGCGAAGGAGGTGTTCTATTCTGCCAGAGACTACCCGGTTTGGGCCAGATACGCTACCGAGGAACAGCACCAACCAAGGGAGTTTCAGCCTATACTCTTGAGAGAAGCTGTTTGCAGCGTCTTAGCTTCAATGGGCTACAATGTTCGCTGGGGAGTTGGCTCCTAATCTGTCTCATCTACTGAAAATAGTATAGTTGGTGTTCAAAAATGCATGAATGGACTCTCCAAGACGCAAAAAATAAACCTGGCCAGCTGATAGACGCCGCCCTTGCCGGCGAACCCCAGCATGTCCTTGTGCAGGGTCAGCGCGCAGTGGTCATCTTGTCAGCCGCCGAATACGATCGTCTCCGCCAACTGGAAGAGTCTCACCCACCCAGCTTCAGCGGATTACTGCTCGAATTACCCCAGGACGACCAGGAATTTGACCGGCCAAACATCACTCCGAGGGCATTGGACTTATAGACCCTGTCCGAAAAGCATACTCTCCAAAAGGAGCCAACCATGACCACCACCACCAAACCCGTAGCCGTCGTCATCGGCGCAACCTCCAAGTGGCAGGCCGATGGCCGCAATACCCAGCTCATTCATGGCGGGGCTATTGACGACAGCGACCTGCCCGTGGGCATACGCTTCGGCGTGGGCGGGGCCATTGCCCAGAAGTTTGCCCAGGAGGGTTTTCTGACCGTCCTCACCACCCGCAACGCCGCCAACGCCGCCTCCCTGAACGCCGCCATCCGCGAGCAGGGCGGCGACACCCTCATCGTCGAGTTGGACCTGGCGTCGCCCGATTCCATTTCCGAGGCTTTTGCCCAGATAAGGGCCGAGGCCGGCGATCCCCTGGTGCTGGTGTACAACGCTGGGTACCTGGAGGGGCGCGATTTGCCGCCGGAGATGGAACTGCTGGAGCACATGCCTTACGAGATGTTCGAGACGGCCCAGCACATCTCCAGCAGCGGCCCCTTCCTGGTGGCCAAGGAGGTGCTGCCCGCCATGCGGGAACGAGGCGCCGGCTCAATACTGTTCTCCAACAATCCGGCCTCGCTGCGGGGCCGCAAGCGCTACACGGGGCAGTCCCTGTACTATCCCCGGGTGATGATGCGGACCCTGTCCCAGACCCTGACCGAGGAATACTCGGAATACGGGGTGCATGTTGCCAACGTGGTGATTGACGGGACTATAGACTCGCCGGGCACCCGGGCCCGGGCCGGCCAGGACCCGGAACTGCTGGTCAATCCCATGGCCATTGCTGACGCTTTCTACTACCTGCACTCCCAGGACAAGTCCTGCTGGAGCCACGAAATTCAGCTGACGCCGTACGCGGCCAAACCGGCTTACTGAGGGTTGCTTGTCACCCTCATCCTGGCCTTCTTCCATAAAGAGCTGGCAGGGGTATGTATTTAGAACAGTCATCGCACCTTTAGTTTGTCATTCTGAACGAAGTGAAGAATCTAAAATGAGAGCCTTTCGACGACTTTCGGAATAGCGAGGTCATCTCTGCTTGCGACCTTAGATCCTTCGCTCCGCTCAGGATGACATATAGAGGGCGATTCTTATCTGGAATCCCACAGTACATACCCCTGTCAGTCCATAGAGAGGGAAAGGACTTATACTGAAGGTTCATAGTTACTGGAAGGAGCAAACCAATGGACGTGGGAATGATGATGATCTTCTCCAGCTACGGCTGGGAAGAGGGTTCGGACGGCCAGATGTGGGAAGAGGAACTGCGGCTGGCGGAGATTGCCGCCGATTCCGGCTTTGACTGCCTCTGGTCCGCCGAGCACCATTTCAACGACTATTCCTTTGTCCCCGACAACCTGCAGTTGATGACCCACGTGGCCGCCAAACACCCGGACATTGACGTGGGGACTGCTGCGGTGATCCTGCCCTGGCACAACCCGCTGCGGGTGGCGGAAAACGCCGCCGTTCTGGACATGCTTAGCGGCGGACGATTGCGCCTGGGATTCGGGCGAGGCCTGGCCCGGCGGGAGTTCGAGACCTTCGGCATCAGCATGGACGAGTCCCGTGACCGTTTTGACGAAGCGGCTCCCATGATCGTGGACGCCCTGCGAACGGGCTACATTGAGGGCCAGGGCCCCTATTACCCCCAGCTGCGGACGGAGATACGGCCGCGCCCCCAGCACTCCTTTGACGGGCGCATCTACGCCGTGGCCGCCAGCGACGAGTCGGTCTTGTCGGCGGCGCAGCTGGGCGCCCACATCATTATGTTCGCCGACCGTCCCTGGGAAATGCGTATGCCGGGCATCGAAAGAGGTCGGGCCCTGCACCGCGAGTTCCACGGCGCCGAGCCGCCGGCCCTGATGATTACCGAGTTCGTCATTTGCGGCGAGGACCTGGCCCAGTGCGAGGCAGAGGCCCGCCAGTACCAGGGCAAGTTCGTGGAGAGCAACTTCTACCATTACGAGTTCCTGGGAGACCATTTTCGGGGTGTGAAGGGGTACGATGCCTACCAGCAGAAGGCCGAAATTGCCCGCTCCACCGGCCTGGAGGGAGCGGTGGAAGGCTTTATGAAGGCGGCCAGTTGGGGTACTCCGGACAAGATTCTGCGGGGACTGGAGGACCGCAAGGAACTGTTAGGCGAGTTTGAGCTGAATGTGGCCTTCCGTTTTGGCGGAACCCCGCCCGATGTGGCGGAGCGCAGCCTGAAGCTGTTCGCAGAAGAGGTGCTGCCCGTCCTCAAGTCCTGGTAGAAAATCGAGCTCTTTCGGCCCTTCTGCCTGCGGTCCCGACGTGGGGACTGCCTTAAGCACATACCTGAGTGGAAGCGTCCCTCATCCCCAATGCCCCACCCAAAACTCCTCCCCTTGCCCGTTGTTTTCGTTCCGATTGGAAGCAACTGGCGAGTCTGCTATTCTCAATGTAGTCTCTGTCGAATTCGAGGTAGCTTATGCGCATATTGCCGGGGATTGGCTTTTTGCTTGTAATGATTGTCTCACTGGCAGCGTGCCAGGGTGAGACAGGCCCGGCCGGTGTGCAGGGGCCACCGGGAATTGCGGGCGCCGCGGGGCCGCAGGGACTCCAAGGGCCGATGGGGCCAATGGGAGCCTTGGGGCCACAGGGACCGGCAGGACCTACCGGCGCCGCTGGCTCACCGGGACCCCAGGGACCGCAAGGCCCCTCGGGCCAGGCGGGGACGCCAGGCCAGCGAGGACCGGCGGGACCAGCAGGGCCGGCGAGCGAGCCAATGGCAAGTAAAGAGAAGGTTGCGGAGACCGAGTCCTCCGCTCCTTCAAGGTGGACTCCTGACGACTACACCAGACACTACGTGATAGAAGCCATCAATATGTATGACTCCGAGGGCCTGGAATCCACCGCCGCCTATTACAACAGCCCGGAAAGCATTGATGGCCAATGGTACATGTACATTGCCGACGAGAACGAAATCATGGTGAGCCATGCCAATCCTGAGCTCGTGGGCAAGAACGTTAACGACATTGCAGGGGCCAACGGCTATCCTTCCGGGTCCGTGGCCTACACCGTCGCCGACGAGGACGGGGCCTGGTTTGACCACACCTTCCCCAATCTTTCCACGGGCGCCCTGGAAACCAAGCATTCCTGGGTTGTTCGGTACGACGGCATGATGTTCGGGTCGGGCTGGTACGAAGAGGGCCCCGGCAAGACTGACTCCGCTGCCTATACCATGGCCTTCGTGGTACAGGCCATCAACCTTTACAATGCCCTGGGGCTGGAGGCCGTCAGAGAGTACTACAACAGCGCAGCAAGCGTTGACGGGCAGTGGTACGTTTTCGTAGTTGACGAGAACCAGACCCTGTTGACCCACCCAGACCCCTCCGAGGTCGGGAAGAATATAAACGATGTAGTTGGCCCCAATGGCTATCCGGCCGGTTCCTCGGTTTACGCCGTTGCCGATGAGAACGGGGCCTGGTTCGACTACACATTTCCCAACCCGGCCACCGGGGCGGCGGAAACCAAGCATTCCTGGATGGTTCTCCACGACGGCGTGACCTTCGGATCCGGCTGGTACGAGCAGGGGCCAAGCAAGACCGATGCTCCCGCTTACACCAGGTCGGTGGTACAACAGGCCATTAACCTCTATAACGCCGTCGGACTGGACGATACCCTGGCCTATTACAACACCAGGGAAAGCGTGGACGGCCAGTGGTACGCCTTTATCATTGACGCCAAGACCGGGGTTTCCATAGGACACCACAACCCGGCAATACGGGACCGGGACCCCAGCATGCGAGTGGACGCAACCGGGTATTTCTACGGTGACGATTTGCTTTCGGCGTCGGAATCGGGAAGCTGGTCCAGCTACGTTATAGTCAATCCGGGGACGGGTGAAAACCAGCGAAAGCACACCTTCGCGGTGCTGCATGATGGGTATATCTTCGCCTCGGGCTGGTACGAGTAACGCTCCTTTGCTGGTCCCCGCCGGCAGGTCTGCCCCACCGCGACAATCTGCGGATTAAAAGCGCGGGCCCCGGTTAGCGGACCCCGGTTGGCGAATCCCGGTTGGATAAAGCTCCATGACTGCCTCAGCCAACGCTTAATGTTACCTGGGGCAGTTTCAAATCCATTTTCCGACTTCTGCACTTCACCTTGGTAGTGACCTTCTCCGCTCATCTGAACCTGGGATAGATGAGGTGACGGCAAACTGTTGTTTGTCCAAAGGCCAGGAAAACTTGATGGTCAGGTGGGTTAAGGGGGAAAATAGGGCCCCGAAAATCAAGACCTGGTCCATTAACTCACCCCAACATGCCCAAACAACCGAAACCAGGCTGATAAAACAGGGCTACAGAAAGCTCGGAGGCTACAGGAACTCGACAATCTCAGCCAGGCAGCTTCGGCGCCTGGATTCGCCAGGTCGTCCAGTTGTTTATGTTAGACTGTTGCCGTTGGACCTTTCGCGACCAGCCGCGAATCCATTAACCGAAGCCTCAACCTGGCGTTCCTGTTGGTTGTCTCAGACAGAACAAATTACCATTTCCGAAAACACTTCCCGGTTTTGAAACGCGACAAATGACACGTCTGGTTAATTTTTGCGCCCGCCTGACCAACGCCCACGGCTTCGAATACTTCATCATTGCCATAATCATCGCCAATGGCATTTTGCTTGGCCTGGAAACGTCGCCAGCCTTAAACAAACGGTATGGCGACTTGATGCATCTCGGCAACCAGATTGCCCTGGGCATTTTCATCGTAGAGGCGGCCATGAAGATTCTGGCCCAGTCTCCCCGTCCCCACCGGTACTTCAAGGATGGCTGGAACGTCTTTGACTTCCTGGTGATTGTCTTTTCCCTGATTCCCGCCACCGGCCAGTTCGCCATGATTACCCGCCTGGCCCGGCTGCTGCGCGTGGTACGCCTGGTCTCCGCCATCCAGGACCTGAGGCTCATCGTCGCCGCCCTGGTTCGCTCCATACCCAGCGTGGTCCACGTCATCCTGCTAATGAGTATTGTGGTTTACATTTACGCCATCATGGGATACCACCTCTTCCACGAGCAAGATCCGGACAACTGGAGAAATCTGGGCATATCGGTCCTGACCCTCTTTAACATCATCACGCTGGAAGGCTGGACCGAGGTGATGAATCGGGCCATGGAACGCCACCCGCTGGCCTGGGTTTATTTTGTCAGCTTCGTGGTTATTGGTACTTTCGTCGTTATCAATATGTTCATCGCCATCATTATCAACAACCTGGACGAGGCCAAGCGGGAAAGGCTGGAGGAACTGGAGATGCCTCCCAGCAGCGACCAGCTTATACGGGAAATCCGGGCCACCCAGACTGCCCTGCGCCGCCTTGAAGAAAGGCTCGACCGCCAGTCCGAGGACTGAATCCTGAGCTGGAAACGTCATTTCCAACCGTGAGTCATGTCAAGCCTTCCGCAAGCAGAAGAATCCCCAACTCGCGAGCAGTTCCTGGACCGTGCTTCCGCGCTGCTTCCGGTGTTACGCGAAAGAGCCTCGCTGACGGAACGGATGCGACGAATCCCCCCGGAAACGGTTGCGGATGTACTGGCCACTGACCTGCACCTGCTCGGCGTCCCCCTCAAGTTCGGCGGCCTGGACGTGGACTATGGACTGTCGCTGGACGTAGGAGTCGAACTGGCCAGAGCCTGTCCCTCCACTTCGTGGTGCTACTCGCTCTGGGTTGTCCATTCCTGGCTGGCCGGGTACTGGCCCCTCCGCGCCCAGGAAGAGGTATTCGCCCGCGGCCCGAATGCGCTTATTTCCAGTTCCCTCAGCCCGGGAAAGTCCACCTGTTCGCCGGTGGAGGGAGGCTACATGCTCTCCGGTCGCTGGGAGTTTTCCAGCGGCTGCGACGCTGCCGACTGGCTGATGCTGGGCGTAGGCGGCATCGGGCAACGCAACTGGGCTTTGCTGCCCAGGTCCGACTTCCAAATAATAGATACCTGGTTCGTTTCCGGCCTGAAGGGCAGCGGCAGCAAGGACATTCAGATTAAGGAAGCCTTTATACCGGCCCACCGGATTCTGGAGGTAAGCACGGCCGGAGATACGGATATGACCGGGTGGGAGCTACACCGTCAACCCCGGTATCGCGTGCCCATCCCCGTGCTGTTGGGTTGGGACCTGGTGGCTCCCATAATCGGGCTTGGCAGGGGAATGGTCGAGGAATTCACCGGCCGACTGTCGGGCACTTCGGGAGCCGGACGCACCGCCGATTCTGCCACGATACAGTTGCGACTCTCGCTGGCTGCCGCCGAGGTGGACGCCGCCCATGCCTTGATGGCCAAGGACGTAAGAGAAGCCTTGGTCAAGGGCGGCAACGGAGAACCCTTTACCACGCTGGAAAGAGCGCGGTATCGAAGGGACAAGGCTTTCGCTACCCAGCTTTGCCTGCAGGCGGCCAATCGAATCTTCGATTTGAGCGGCGGCCATGCCCTTTTCGACTCGGACGCTTTGCAGCGGTTCCACCGCGACGCCCATGCCATCGCCCACCGGGATACCCTCATCATGGACGTGGGCGGGTTGCAGTACGGCAGAGCAGTCCTCGGACTGGAGCCGGACGGGGCCATTTAAGGCTGCTTAGGGACATCAGCTAATCCTCTCGCGTCCAGCTCCTCAAGCCTGACAGGAGCATGAAGCCCCGCAAGAGTCCCTGTCAACGCCCGGTATCCTTCTCGCAAGTACTCACCCTGCCACAGGTCAAATTCCCTGAAACTTGAGACTCACTTTCGTTGAAACCAGGCCAACACCGATGCTAGCATCGGCCCACGCAAGGAGATCGGCGCCCTACCTGATAACGGGCAGTTGACTCCTTCTGCAATCCGGCCGCGGCTTTTCAAGTTTTTCCGGCCAAAAGGCCCCAGTCTCGACCGGTACCGCCATACCTGCCCGGGAAAGCGGCAATGGCTTTACTCTTCCCAATCCCGAACTACCAGCGCCGACCGGATATCAATGTTCTTTGAATCTCGCCCTATCTCGACACTGGTAAGGCAGGCCAGGCGGCCCCTGGTACAGCGGTTGGCCTATCCCGTCCTTGGATCTGTCCGCAGGCTGCTTGGTTCCCTGCGGGACCTGGCTCCCATAATTGTCGTAATCGGATTCTTCCAGGTAGTAGTTCTGCAGCAGCCATTCCCCAACTTGTTGGGAGTCATGGTGGGGCTAATCTGCGTGATCGCGGGGCTCTCTCTGTTCATGCAGGGCCTTGAGTACGGGCTGTTTCCCCTGGGCGAAACCCTGGCCCAGAGTTTCGCCAGCAAGGGCAGCCTGACTGCCCTTCTGACTTTTTCCTTTTGCCTGGGGTTCGGCGCCACGGTAGCTGAACCCGCCCTTATCGCCATCGCCGAAGAGGCAGCCCGGGTGGCAGCCGAGGGTGAAACCATCCCGGACAGCAACGATGCAAAATCGAGCTACGCCTTCCGGCTGCGGATGGTCGTCGCCTTTTCCGTAGGAGCCGCCGTGCTGCTGGGGGTGTTGCGCATCCTCAAGGGCTGGCCAATCCACAAGCTGATCATCGGCGGCTATGTACTGGTTACGGTCATGACCATATTTGCGCCCCCCGAAATAATCGGCGTGGCGTATGATTCCGGAGGCGTGACCACCAGCACGTTGACGGTTCCCCTGGTCACGGCGCTGGGAGTGGGGCTCGCCAGCACCCTGAGGGGCCGCAATCCCATGGTGGATGGCTTCGGGATTATCGCCCTGGCCAGCCTGACTCCCATGGTCTGCGTGATGGCCTACGGGATGGCTGTATGAACGGCGGTTTCTTTGACATCCTGTGGGACACCCTTTTGTCCACGGTCCTGGACGTGGCGCCCATCGTGGTCGTTCTGGCCTTTTTCCAGCTGGTTGTTTTGCGTCGCAGGCTTCCCCATGCCCGTAGAATGGTAGTGGGGTTTATCTTCGTGCTGGCTGGCCTGGCCCTGTTCCTGATAGGGCTGGAGGAGGCCCTGTTTCCCATCGGGGAAACCATGGCGCGGCAACTGACAGCCCCGGACATGGTGGGCGCCGGAGGCGTCGAGGGAGAGATTCATTGGCAGAACTATATGCTGGTTTACGCCTTCGCCGCCGCCATAGGGTTTGCCACCACCATCGCGGAGCCTTCCCTCATGGCCATTGCTGTCAAGGCGGAGGAGGTCTCCGGAGGCGCCGTCAAGTCCTGGGGGCTTCGCGTCGCCGTGGCGGTGGGAGTTGCCCTGGGTGTTTCCATTGGCTGCTTCCGGATAGTGACCGGTACTCCGCTGCCCTGGTATATCATCGCCGCCTATGCCATAGTCATAATCCAGACTTTCAGGTCCAGCAAGACTATAATTCCCTTGGCCTACGACAGTGGCGGGGTAACCACCTCCACCGTGACCGTGCCGGTAGTAGCGGCCCTGGGCCTGGGGCTGGCAGCCAGCATTCCCGGCAGAAGCCCCTTGATTGACGGCTTCGGCCTGATAGCCTTTGCCAGCGTTTTTCCCATCATGACTGTTCTCGGATATTCCATCGCATCCTCCCAAATTTCGCGCCTGCGACAGGCGGGCGGTTCGAGGAGAGTGTAATAAATGCGAATGAAGCTGTTAATCGCCCTGGTGAGCGACCAGAAGACGGAGGCCGTGCTGGAGGCCGGCCGCGCCGGCGGGGCCACCGGGGCCACAATCATTACCAGTGTTCGCGGGGAGGGTCTGCTTCCCGAAAAGACCTTCTTTGGGCTGCAGATCGAAGCTCAACGGGACCTGGTCCTCTTCCTGGTAGCTGAACAGAGGGCGCGTTTCATCCTCGAAAGTATTGGGGAAGCAGCCAACTTCGATACCCAGGGGGGTTCCGGCATCGCCTTCCAGATTGATGTAGAGGATGCCGTGGGACTTGGAACCCAGTTATCCGCAATTCGAGAGGAGGTGGAGCAAGAGATATGAGCGAAGAAAGGGCGCTTAGAGTGGAAGATGTAATGTCTTCCAGCCTGCACTCCATCGAGGGACTGTCCACCGTCAGCGACGCCATAGCCATAATGCGAGAACGGGGCATAAATGCCCTGGCGGTGAACCGTCGCAGTTCAGACGACGAACCGGGCCTCTTGTTGCTTCCGGATATCGCCGCCCAGGTGCTGGCCCCCAACCGATCGCCGGAACGGGTTAACGTTTACGAGATCATGGTTAAGCCGGCGCTCACCCTCCCGCCCCGTATGCTGGTCCGTTATGCCGTTCGCTTGCTGGTGCGGCTCGAGGCGTCCAGGGCTCTGGTGGTGAACTCCGACGGTGACCCCATTGCAATGGTTACCCTGCGCGACCTCGTGCTGGGAGAGGACCCGGAAGACTGACGGCAGGGATCGAGTTGTCGCCGGAGCCTGCGCTCCACTATCCAGATCTGCCTCAAGTTGCCACGGTTTCAGGGTTGGGATAGGGATTGAGTTATAAGGCAGCAGGAAGGGCCGGTTCTCGAACCGCCTTGGCAGGCACCGAAACCACCAGAGAGGAAACCCTGTCACGACCGGACAATGGTTTGACTACAGATTGAATGGTATGTTAGGCTAGCGCTTGGTAACCAATTGAAGCACAACTAATATCTGGCATTCGAAATGGAGCGTTGCATCATGGACGTAACTGCAGTGGCCATAGAAAAGCTCAAGGAAGTTCTGGTTCAGGAAGAAGAGGCAAACAGTTCCCTGCGCGTAATCGCCATGCCTTCGGGGCAGGGCCTCCAGTACATGCTGACCATGGAAAAAGAGACCCAGCCCGATGATACGGTGTTCAACATGGAGGGTCTGAGCTTCCTGATGGACTCTGACAGCGCTCCCTTCCTGGAAGAGGCCACCATTGACTATGTTGAGGAGTTCGGCGGCCAAGTTGGCTTCGTCATCAACAACCCCATGTACTCCGGCGGTGGCGGAGGATGTGGCAACTGCGGATGTGGTAGCGGCGGCTGCGGCGGCGGCTGAAGCATATCGGTTCATTCGCCCCCGCTTCTCCCAGAGAAATTTGACGGGGTCCTGCAATTGCAGGACCCCGTTTCTTTTGGTCCGAGGGCTAAGGAAGTCGGTGCGCGCTGATTCAACACTCCCTTCCGAATTCAACGAAAGGCCAAGCTGGAAGGGTGTAAGCCTCGAAGCCCATCGCCGGCGTCTCGGGCTACTATTCCCCGCGCTTACCCGGACGATAGCTCCCCGTTGACCACTTACCTGCCCTCCCTAAATCTCACTGAATCCGGTCCCCGGCGTGGTTACGCCACGGCCCCGCCCTTCGCTGATCCAGCCAAACTCCTGGAGAATCTGCTGGCTGTAGGTCACCCTGCCCGTAACTGCGTCCAGCGGTTCCGTGGCCAGGAGGAGGGCGGCGTCCGCCATCAGGGCGGGAGGCTCCCCGTTGGGGTCGTCCATTCCCGTTACCAAGTTATGGTAAACGGTGCCGGGGGTGGGCACCACCAGCGAGGGAGACACACAGGTGACCGAAATCCTGAACTCGTACACTTCGCTGGCCAACCCCTGGGTAAACCGTTCCAGGGCGGCCTTTTCGGCGCCATAGCAAGTGCCGCCAGCCAGGGTTGCGCCATCCTTGTAGGGTCCCCGTCCGGGCCCAACCGCCGCCCCGGACGAGATGTTGACAATGCTGCCGGAACTCCGAGGTATCATTTGACCCAACACTGCCTTGCTGAGAATGAAGGGGGCGTGAAAGTTAACCTCCCAGGAACGCACCCAGCGACTCGTGGCAAAGTCCTTGACCGGAATAAAGTATGTCAGGGCGGCGTTATTGACCAGCACATCCACCGGGCCGTAGATGCTTTGGGCATCTTCTATAAGTCGCTCACACTCCTCGGGCCGGGCCAGGTTTACCGCCACCGCGGTAGCCTCGCCGCCCGCTTCGCGTATATCCGCCACCGTCTTCTCCAGAGATCCTTCCAGGGGATGGTCGCCTTCCTTCAAGGTTCGGGCGGCGCAAACCACGCGCCCTCCCTCGGCGGCAAAACGAGCTGAAATTTCGGCCCCGATACCGCGACTGGCTCCCGTCACCACTACCACTTTTCCGTCCAGTTTTCCCATTGTTTTTCCTCGGATTCAGCTCAGGATTCCGTATAATAGCATAATGACAGAGCAACACAGGTTATATGGAGATCTGGCTTACCTGTGGCCCTACTTCAGTCCGCCGGAGGGCTACGCTGACGATTCGGACCACTGGCGGCAGGCTATACGACAGCGCCTTGGCCCGGGCTGCCATCGAATACTGGAACTGGGTTCGGGCGGTGGGCATACATTAAGCCACCTGACCACCGACTTTGAACTGACGGCGGTTGACCTCTCATGGGAAATGCTGTCACTGTCCCGCCAGCTTAATCCTGGCGTCCCTCACCACCAGGGCGACATGCGGACCGTCCGCCTGGGCGAGGCCTTTGACGTAGTAGCAATACACGATGCCGTCTGCTACCTGACCAGCAAAGCTGACCTGCTCGCTACCTTCGCCACGGCGCGGGTGCATCTGCGTCCTGGAGGTATTCTGCTCCTGTCTCCCGATCACCTGGGAGAGAGCTTTACCAGTCCCACCGTACTGCACTGGATTTGCGACCAGCAGCAACCCAGATTTACGGTAATTGAATACTGCTACGACCCCGACCCGAATGACACCACCATAGAGTCGGTTTTTTTCTTCCTGTTACAGGAGAAAAACGGCCTGAGAATTGAGCAGGACCTCCACGTGACAGGACTCTTTCCCTCGGTCACCTGGCTGGCGGCGCTGGACGAGTCCGGCTTCGATGCTGAATTGTTAAGCCTGCCGGGATATGAGGGGGGATACGGTGGGCACCTGTTTGTTGGTCGGCTAAGGGAGTAATGAGTTGGTTGTGTTTGCACCAACATGAACGCGGTGCGACGCGGACCCGCCACTACAACCCTAGCGACCCGCCTTGAGGCGGCAGCGGATGCTTATGCGGTACCGGTTGGCCGCAACCCAGGCATAGGCCGCCTCTCCCAGCTTGTTAACCCCGGGCAGCCAAAGGAGCGGGGCCAGTGGGAACAGGGGAGGCAGACGGAGCGTAAGCATCCGGATAGCATAGTAGCCCCGATACAGGCGCGACTGTCTTCCGGTTCCTGAAGGGAGACTAACGCTGGGAGCAACCACCAGGTAAGCGGCTGCGTCCAGGTCTTCCCACGTCAACCCTTGGGGAGGTTCCGGCAACTCCTGAAAGGCGGTCCACTTTACCCGCCCAAAGAGGTCCGCGGTGGCCAGAATCCTGACTGAAAGTGTGCAAAACCCGCAGTCGCCATCGTAATAGAATGTCCAAGCTGCTTTTCCGGTTGCGTCACTCATATCTTTATTGTATAGCTGAAACAACCATACCGCATTGCCCGACCTAAGGACTGCCACCTTCACTCTGGTCTGCTTCGTCAATAGAGGAGCGGTGACCCGGGAGCTTTGCTCCGGTCGTCACTCGGTGGCTGCCACTCCTGACTCCGCATAGTGCCTCGCGTCTTCCTCGTCGGCAGCCCTGGCTCCCGCACCCACGTCCACCCACTTCAGCAAGATGCCGCCCGCAATAATCAAAATCAATATTGAAAGCACCGCCATTCGGGTGTCCAGAACGCCGGTGACCACTACATAGACAATAGGCCCGATTACCGACGAAACGCGTCCCATGAAGCCAAAGAAGGAGAAGAACTCGCCGCTACGGGTGTGGGGAACGATCTGGGCGAAGAGACTGCGGGCCAGGGCCTGGCTGCCCCCCATGACCAAGCCGACGCCCACGCCCAGCAAAAGCCACTGATAACCCACCAGCAGCCCAAGGGGTTTCCAGACTCGGTCGCGCAGGAGAGCGGGCCACCAGTCAATGGGCCCTTCTCCCAGCACCGAAGGATGCAGACTGCCCACGGCGCGGGTTCCATCAAGAGGGCCCCCGGCCAGGGAAATGCTGTAGGGGGCATCAGGGGCCGTATTCACGGCCTCCAGCAATCGCCCCGCATTCTCCCCATCCATCGAATTGTCGGCAGCGAGACTTTCGCCCTTTCGCAGGGCGCCATCCGGTGTCATAGCAGTAATATGCCCAATCTCCGCTGCCCAGGCTCGGTCCAGCCTGGAGTCTTCCAGCTGAGGAGCCTTTTCTACCAGGTAACTGCCCGCCGTAGCCTCGTAACGCAATTGGTAATCAAAATCGCCATGATCGTGGGGCTCAAGCGGAGCCACCCCCACACCCAGCAGCACCACAAATGACCAGCCGACCAGGGTGAGAGCCAGGGCGACCTTGGTGGTCAAGCGGTATGCCAGCCAGGAGAAGGCCATGGCTCCGAAGGCGGCCACAAACTGGATGAGCAGGATTGTGGCCATATTGAACACCAGGGGAATACCGATGGTGTCGGCGCCGTAGGCCCCGGCCACGGTCAGCACCGTTTGCACCCCGTCGTTGAACAACAGGTATGAAGCCAGGTATATGACGATGACGCGGAACCCCCGCATCTGGCGGAAGGTGTGTCCCAGCTCACGGAAGGCCAGGGATATTGCCCGGCCGGGCCTCAGCCCGTGCATTGCATCGGGAATGTGCGGCTCGGGAACGAGCCTGAACGTCCACAGCGCCCAGCCGAACCACCACAAACCGATGGAAGACATGGCAATTCGGGTTACCAGGTCTGCCCACTGGGTGTCCCGGGTCAGCAGGATCATCGCCAGGTGTACCGCCAGCAGCAGTCCACCGCCAACATATCCATAGGCAAACCCCCGGCTGCTCACGTCATCCAGCAATTCCCGGGGCGCGATATGGGGCAGAAAAGTGTTGTAGAAGACCAGGCAGCCGGCAAAGCCAATGTTGGCAATGATGAACATGGCAAGAAAATACAGCCAGGGCTGGCCGGCGTAGGCCGAGAAGAACATCAGGACGGTAAACAGGGAACCTACGATCGTATATATCCACAGCAGGGCCTTCTTGATGGCAACCCTGTCCGCGATTACGCCCAGGACCGGGCTGGACAGGGCTACCAGGGCGGTGGCAAAGGCAATACCCAGGCTCCACGTGGAACTGCCGGTAAAGGTAATGCCCATGAAGGAGACGGACTCTCCCAGGGCATCTTTGAAGAGAAAAACGAAGTAAACGGGGAAGATGGCCGCCCCGCCGGCGGTGGCGTATCCGGAGTTGGCCCAGTCATACATGCACCAGGCCCGAATTACCCGGCGTTGCTGGGCTGGAAGGTCTTTCAACTTGTTGATGGCCAAGGGTTCATCCTGTTGCAGGCTGGTGTCTTGTCTGAAGAAGGGCAGCCACAAGGGCTGCCCCTACAAGTACCGAACCGAGTTCCCGTCTCTCACCACCAGAAGAAGCGTATAGGCAGGTGGGAGCCCCGGCTGTCCCGGCGGCGGGGGTCGCGCCAGAATACGCGCCGGGGATCAAAGGCGATCAAAAAGACCACCGTAACCAGTCCCAGCAGGAACAGAATGCCTGAAATGGTACCCAGCGTTGCCATTGCTCGCTCGCCTGGAAGGTTGGTTTTAGTATATACCAGGGGAACGGTAGAAGGGGACGTGCGTTGGCTAAGTCTCCTCCACAACGCGCTCCGGTGCCTCAACTAAATGTAGAACTTTCCTGTCAGCTGGGGTTCCTCCGAAGCGCCTATGATGATAATGTGGGAAACATGCAGAAAAGGCAATTCACATACCAAGCGATCTGGTCCGACACGGATGGGGAATTTGTGGGGCTGTGCGCCGAGTTTCCCTCGCTTAGCTGGCTTGCCTCTACCAAGGATGAAGCGATAGCGGAGATCCAGCATTTGGTGGAGGAGTGTATAGCTGACATGGAAGCCAATGGAGAACCCATCAATCCACTCATCAGTTAATTCCCAAGTTGACTCTCCCTACGTCCCCTAGTTAAACTCCCATCCGTTACTTTCTGAACGGACGAGGAGTATCCCCCCATGAAATTCGGCCTCTTCTACGAATGGCCCAACCCCAATCTGCGCAACTGGAAGACCCTCTTTGAAGAAGGGGTAGAGCAGATTCAATACTCGGAGGAAATGGGTTTCGACTATTGCCTGATAGCGGAGCACCATTTTTCCAACTACGGTAACTCACCCGCGCCCCTGATGCAGGCCCTTTACATCGGCCAGCGCACCCGCCGCCTGCAGATTGCCACGGGCATCCTGGTGGTGCCCATTTGGGACGTGCTTCGGCTGGCGGAAGAGGTGGCGGTGCTGGACAACCTGATTGACGGCCGCTTCATCTGCGGAGTGGGAAGAGGTTACCAGCCCCACGAGATGTCCCGGTTCGGTGTCACCCTGGAGGACTCCCGCCAGAAGTTCAACGAAAGCATGGACGTGCTTGTCAAGGCCTGGACCCAGGATGAATCTTTCACCTACGACGGCGAATTCATCAAGGTGCCCAACGCCACTACCGTCTGGCCCAAGCCCCTGCAGAAGCCCCATCCTCCCTTCTGGATAGCCGGCACCAGCGTCGAGTCCATGAAAATGGCGGCGGAGTGGGACATGATGCCCCTCACCACGGGTCTGCTGGGCGGCGCCGGCGTCCGCACCCACTATGCCTCCCTGATTCACGCCCGCAAGGACCTGGGCAAGCCCTATCATGGGCTGGAACTGGGCCTGCAGGCCATAACCCACGTGGGCGAAACCGACGACGAAGCGCGCCAGCAACTGCCCTACGCCCGCTGGCAGAACCGGGCCGGGCGCGCCCTGAATCGGCTGGAAGTGGTGGACGGACGGGTGCAGGTTGGACCCTACGAAGGTGAACTGGACGACGACGGCTTCATGGAACGCCTCTACTTCGGCAGCCCGGACACCGTCATCAAAAAATTCTCCGCGGCCGCGGAACTGGGCGTAACCAACGTGAGCAACTGGATGATGTTCGGGGGCCTGGAGCACGAGAAAATTATGAAGTCCATCCGCCTGATGGGTGAGGAGGTCATCCCCGCCCTGAAGGACGTGGAACCACCGGCGGGCCTGGCCGACGAACTGGCAGAAACACCGCCGGCCACCTCGGAACAGCTGCAAGCGGCTCGTTTCGGCGCCACGCCCTCCGACGTAACGGCAACCTAGACCTCCAGGCAGTTATTGGTCTATGGTAGGGGCGGGTTTGAAACCCGCCCCGTTTCGCGTCGTCTATTCCTGTCCATTCTGCGCACCCATGTTTGAATACTCTCCAAACGGAGGCCAGCCATGCCCAACCACCTACCCCTCCCCCTCACCGGTATCCGCGTCCTGGATGCCACTCACATCGTCGCCGGCCCTTTCTGCTCGCAGATACTGGCCGACATGGGCGCCGAAGTTATCAAGATTGAGCGGCCCCGAACCGGCGACCTGGTCCGGGCAAGGGGTCCGTACGTTACCAAGGAAGACGGACAGCGCATCAGTTCCCGCTACATTGGCCTCAATCGCAACAAAAAGAGCGTTACCCTTGACCTGCGCAACCCCCGCTGCAAGGCGGCCTTTGAGGAAATGGTCAAGGTGTCGGATGTTCTGCTGGACAACTGGGGGCCAGGGGCCTTCCGGCGACTGGGCCTGGGCTACGACCGGCTCAAAGAGCTTAACCCCGGCCTCATCTACGCCAGCATCACCGGCTACGGCGACAGCGACGAACTGCGTGGCCCCTACTCCGACTGGCCGGCCAACAACCTGGCCATTCAGGGCATGGCAGGGTGGATGGAACTGACCGGTGAGCCTGGCCGCCCACCTCAGAGCGTCGGCGACAACATCGGCGATTCCATCCCAGGCGTCTGGTCGGCGCTGGGAATCGTCCTGGCGCTGCGCAGCCGCGAGCAGACGGGACAGGGGCAGCACGTGGACATGGCCATGTACGAATGCATGGTGCTCCACACCCTCAGCAACATGTACGGCTACGAGGCCGCCGGCGAGGTTTACACCCGTGACTATAGCCGTTTGGCCAACGCCGGAATGACTCTCCGCGCCAGCGATGGCTACGTCATCATGGCCGGGGCGCGAGTTCAGGAGCGGTGGAGCAACCTGTGGAAACTGGTTGGGCGCGAAGACCTGTCGGATAATCCCGACTTTCTGGCCCCGGGAGACGGCGACTTCATCGTTGAGCACGTCATACCCGCCCTGGAGGAATGGACCCGGGAACGCCCCAAGTGGGAGGTGGCCGGCAAAATAACCGAACTGGGTTTTTCCATGGGCGTCGCCCAGAACACCGAAGACCTGGCCAATTGCCCCCAGCTGGAGGCAAGGGACATGTTCGTGGAAACCGGCGATACTGCCGGAGGCTCTTTCCGCTCCCTGCGCACTCCTATTCGCCTGCTGGACTGCGAGACCATCGAGGCGGAAACGGCGCCCCTGCTGGGTGAGCATAACCGGGAGGTGCTATGCAGCATAGGGGGCTTGGCGGAGGAGGAGTTGGCCGAACTGGAAGAAGCCGGGGCGGTTTAGACGTGCATTACAGGCTGGAATTCCGGAGGAAGGGAGGGGATTATGGGGATTTTCGGATACTTGGTGGTAACTACGGCACTGCTGGTAGTCGCGGCTCTTGGTCTGGTTGCCTGTGCATCGGAAGAGAGTTCAGAGCCTGTAACCCCACCCTTGCCTACTCCAGATATTCTAGCAACGATAACGGCCGCCATTCCTACGCCGCCGCCGACTCCCAACATTGCCGCTACCATAGAAGCGGAACGCGACAGGCTCAGGGCAGAATTTCAGTCAACTCTCGTTGCCCGACCGACTGCCAGGCCCCTCCCCACATCTACTCCATCCCCCACTATGCCGCCCACTCCCTCTCCAGCGCCCACTCCCGCGGCTACTGCAACGCCGATTCCGACGCCTACTCCCGGAACTCCGGCGGAGGCAGACCGTCATATCCTGGAATCCCTTTATTCAACAACCGGTGGACCGGAGTGGCACAACGCAAAGAATTGGTTGAGCGACAGCCCCACATCGGAGTGGCATGGCATTACAACCGACGATAGCGGACGCGTAACTGAAATCCGATTGGACAGCAATAACCTGGAAGGAACCCTTCCCGAGGACTTGAGCCGGCTCCACTTCCTGGCCCACCTCTCTTTGCAGAATAACAGGCTGGCCGGACCGTTTCCGCCGGGAATCGGGGAGCTCACGAGCCTGGAGACATTGAAGCTAGGCGGGAACTCGTTCACTGGCGGAATACCCTGGGGATTGAGCAACCTGGATAACCTGGAAGAATTGCTGCTTGAGGGCAATCAACTCACCGGTCCGATCCCTACTTTCCTGGGCGACCTCTCCGGTCTAAGACACTTGCGGCTGAACGGCAATCAACTGGAGGGGCCCATTCCGCCCGAAACGGGCAAGCTCTCCAACCTCAGGAGCCTGAACGTCGCCGACAACCGTTTGACCGGGGAGTTGCCGGCAGACCTGGCCGGTTTGATAAACGTATCCAGCTTTAACTTTGCCGCAAATCAGGGCCTATGCTCGGGGAGCAATACGGCTTTCCAGGTTTGGCTCAACGGAATTGAAAAGGTGAGTGGCCTTGACTGTGAAGCAGGCGAAATTGTGCGCGTTGACGCCGCCGATGACGTATCCCGGGAACGCCAGGTCCTGGAAGCGCTTTTTTAATTCAACGGGCGGGCATAACTGGGAGAGAAGCGGGAATTGGATGAGCGAAAAACCCCTGGGCGAATGGTATGGGGTTGATACCGACAATAGCGGCAGCGTTTTTCGATTATCTCTCAATGGCAATAATCTTTCGGGCCCGCTGCCACAGCAAATGGGAAACCTGACCGAACTGCGGATATTGTCCCTATCTAATAACAAGCTCCGCGGACAGATACCACCCGAACTGGGGAGCCTTGTCCGCCTGGAGTACCTGGCGCTTGGCGGTAATGAATTTTCCGGCATCATTCCCCGGGAGTTGGGGCAGCTGACCAGGTTGAATAAGCTGGACCTGGGTCGGAACAACCTTACCGGTTCCATACCTGCCAGCCTGGGCGAACTTGTCCGGATGGAAACTCTAAGCCTGGCTGGCAACAACCTGACCGGGATTGTCCCCGCGGAACTGGGCAATCTTCTCTACCTGGGGACCTTCTTCCTGTCGGGCAACCAGCTCTTCGGAGAACTTCCTGAGGAATTTACCAGTCTAAATCAGCTTTTTCACTTCGAATTTGAACAGAATCTTGGCCTGTGCGCGCCACTGGGCGCTGACTTTCAGGACTGGTTGACCGGGGTCCAAAATGCCCAGGGGCCCAATTGCAGCCCGGACCAGGCTATATCTCCGCCCCTGCAAGACATCCCGTCAGAGCGAGATGTCCTGGTAGCATTCTACAATTCCACCGGCGGAAGGGGTTGGCGCAACCAGGAAAACTGGTTGAGCAATCTTCCTTTAAACCAATGGTACGGTGTAAGGACCGATGGACGAGGCCATGTAAGGGAACTGCAACTGGCCAGCAACAAGCTGGACGGCCGACTTCCTGCTGATTTGGGACATCTCCCTCACCTTGCCCACCTGCAGCTTCGGGACAACCGGTTGACGGGTTCCATACCCGCCGAGTTGGGACACGCTTCCAGGCTCCGGACCTTGAACTTGAGCAGCAACAACCTTACGAGTTTTGTTCCCCCACAGCTCAGTAACCTGCAGATGTTGGTCTCAATCAATTTTCGGGGCAATCAGCTGACGGGCCCAATTCCTCCGGAACTGGGGTCACTCTCTCGCTTGGGGGAGTTGAATTTGTCCGACAACTCACTTAGCGGCCCCATTCCCCGGGAATTGGGCAACCTGCCCCAGCTAGGCTACCTGTACCTGGAAGAGACCAACCTGGCGGGAACCATTCCCCC
Organism: Chloroflexota bacterium; assembly: GCA_009840135.1. Lineage (GTDB taxonomy): Bacteria > Chloroflexota > Dehalococcoidia > Lucifugimonadales > UBA3495 > Bin22. The sequence continues at coordinate 36,184 of VXOH01000138.1, forward strand.
GGAGTTAGGCAACCTTGCGAAATTGACACAGCTTTCTCTTTCCGGGAACACCCTGACCGGCCGGATTCCCGCCCAACTGGGAAATCTAAGCAACCTCACCATCCTGAATTTGGAGCGCAACGAGTTAACCGGCCCCATTCCTTCTTCGCTGGGGAATCTGTCCCAACTTCAGGTCCTCAGGCTCCACGATAACCAGCTAAACGGGCCGATTCCCGCAGAACTGGAAAACCTTTCGGAGTTGTATCATCTATTTCTCTACGAGAACCAGTTACGCGGAAACATTCCTCCGGAATTGGGAAATCTCGCCAGTCTGCTGAGCCTGAAAGTTCAGAATAACCAGCTTTCGGGCCCCATTCCTCCGGAATTGGGAAATCTTCCCAGATTGGTATTGCTGGATCTGGCCTGAAACTCATTAACCGGACCTATTCCGCTGGAAATTACCAGTATCCGGACTCTGACAAGACTGGTGCTGGCCAGCAATCAATTAACCGGGCCCATCCCACCGGAGCTAAGTGATCTTCCTGATTTGCGGGTGCTGGCCCTCAGCAATAACCGGTTTACGGGAAGCATTCCTCCCGAATTGGGTAGAATCTACGGGCTGACGAGCCTTAATATTGACACCAACCTCCTCACCGGAACCATTCCGCCGGAACTGGGAAACCTGGCTTCCCTGGAGAGGTTGCAGTTGGGCAGCAACGAACTGGAAGGGCCGGTACCCACGGAATTTGGGAATCTGCGCAGCATGAAACGCCTGTCCATGTCATCCAACCGGCTTACCGGATCATTACCGGAATCGCTGACTTCACTGACTGAAATGTACTTTATCTACTTCCAAGGCAATGCGGGGCTTTGCGCGCCGCCCGGTCCTGTGCAATCATGGCTTAAGGGAATTCACAGTGTATTGGGCGACTACTGCTCAAATTAGAGGCCGAAATCGCCAGTCCCTTGTACGAATTCACCCGGTTCGAAGCCTGTTCAAGTTCTCCGGTGGAGACACGGCTCCAGGGCCGCAGGGCCTTTGCGGCCTTACCCAGGGGAAGCTTGACCCTACAGAAACAATTCTAAAGGAGGAACCACCATGCCCACCAACGGAATGGGAGTAATCTCCAGAGCGGCCGGCGAGCCGGCCCTGCTGGAAGAAATTGTCGTTGACGACCCAGGGCCGGGCGAGGTATTGGTCCGGATTCAGGCCAGTGGAGTCTGTCACACCGACCTGCACTACAAGCTCGGTAAAATCACCAACGAGTTTCCCTTCCTGCTGGGCCATGAAGGCTCCGGCATCGTGGAAGCCGTGGGCGAGGGTGTTACCGACCCCAAGGTTGGAGACTACGTGGTGCTGGCCTGGCGCGCCCCCTGCAGTTACTGCCGATTCTGCGCCCTGGGGCAGCCCAACCTCTGCTCCGCCAGCCTGAACGCCCAGCCACGCATGTCTGCCAAGAGAGACGGCGCGGTCCTGAATCCCGCCCTGGGCATCGGCACCTTCTGCACCCACACCGTCGTGGCGGCCCGCCAGGCCGTGCCGGTACCCACCGCCTGTCCCCCGGAACAGGCCAGTCTCCTGGGCTGCGGCGTAACCACCGGCGTGGGGGCAGTTCTATATACCGCCGGTGTGCGCCGTGGCGGCACCGTGGCCGTCTATGGTTGCGGGGGCATCGGTTCCAGCGTCATCATGGGTGCGAAGCTTGCCCGTGCCGGCAAAATAATTGCCGTGGACATCGCCGAGAATAAGCTCTCCTGGGCGAAGGAATTCGGCGCCACCGACGTGGTAAACGCCGCCGACACCGACCCAGTGGAAGCCATAAAGGAACTGACCGACGGCAACGGTGTGGACTATTCCTTCGAGTGCGTGGGAATGCCCCAGACGCTGCTCCAGGCCCTGTGGTCCCGCGACCTGGCCGGTACCTGCGTCCTTATTGGCGTGCCCGACCCCACCATGGTGGTGGATGTGCCCATGCTCCAGTTTTTCGGGTTGGGCGGTTCCTTGCGGGTAAGCTGGTACGGCGACAACCTCCCATCCCGAGACTTTCCTCTCCTTGCCAATTACTACCTGTCCGGCGAGCTGGACCTGGACCGGGTAGTCTCGACAGTCATAGGGCTGGAGGATACGGAAGAAGCCTTTGAGGCCATGGAACGGGGAGAGACCCTGCGGTCGGTAATCCGGATACCGGCCGCGTAGCTTGCCAATCTGCTCTTGTACAAGATCATTCTGACTTTCGAACGTATCCGTGTGGTAGTATTTACGGCAAGAAGTTACTTTGGCAACCTCAAACCGCCCCATGGTGAAAGTTTCCATTTTTGCGGTCCCCAATACCGCGAACCTTGCGCCGTGGACTAAGGAGGCCAGCTAAATGCCCAGCAACATCAAAGACCGATACGGAATGACCCTGTCAACCAGTTCCCCCGATGCCGCCGACCGGTGGCAAGAGGGCATAGACTTGCTCCTGTCCCAGTCCTATGGCGCGGAGGAGAAGCTTCAGGAAGCCATTGACCTGGACGAGGGCTTTGCCATCGCCCATGGCTGCCTCGCTTTCCTGCACATGACGCGCGCCCGGCCCGACCAGGCGAGGGAAAGTGTCAAGCGTGCCCTGGAACTGGCCGACGGCATCACCGACCGCGAGCGCCGTCACTTGGAGGCGGTTAACTTGTGGGCCCACGGCAAAGGGCCCGATGCCCTAAGTCTGGTTAAAGAGCACCTGGGCGAGTCTCCCCGGGACGCCGTGCTGCACCGCCTGGCCCAGCGGCTTTACATGCTGGGCTGCAGCGGCGCCGGCGACCCTCACTTCCCGCCCTCATTGCTGGCCATGATGAACGGACTGGCGCCCCATTGCGGTGATGACTGGGCGTTTCTGGGTCAGTATGCCTTCGCCCACCACGAGATGGGCATATTGGACAAAGCCTTGAGCCTGGCGGAGCGCTCCCTGGAAATAAACCCGGGCAACGCCGTTGCCGCCCATTCGGTGACCCACTCCTACTTTGAATACGGCGACGCGGCTACCGGAGGCAACTTCCTCGGCAACTGGCTGGAAGGCTTCGATGCCCGGGCCCACTATCACACCCATTTGTCCTGGCACCAGGCCCTTTTTGAACTGGCCCTCGGGCGGTACGGCGAAGCCCTGCAACTTTATGAAGACTGGATTCGACCGACGGCCATCGCGAAGAACATTTCCGGCCTGTCCGACAGCGCATCTTTCATGTGGCGGATGACCATCTACGGTGGAGAATCGCCCCCCATGCCCTGGGACGAGGTGAAGGAGCAAGCGGCTCCCGCGGCCACCACACCCGGCGCCGCTTTCCGTGACGCCCACGCGGCCCTGGCCTTCGCCGCCAGCGGTGACCGGGAACTGATGGACCAGATGATAGACCGGCTGCGCACCAACGCGGAAAACGGCAACATCTTCGCTAAAGAGGTGATCCTGCCTCTTGCCCAGGGAATTGATGCCTTTGCCCAGGAGGACTACGGCACGGCAGTGGAGTATTTGGAACCCGTCTTCCCTCAGCTAACCCGCATCGGCGGCAGCCACGCCCAGCGCGAGGTGTTCGAGGATACGGTCCTGGAGTCATACCTGCGCGCCGAGCAGTTCGACAAGGCCGAGGCCATGCTACAGGAGCGGTTAGGTCGCCGGGAAACTCCCAGGGATACTTTCTGGTTAGGACGGGTAATGGCCGGAAGGGGCGAGTCCACAACGGCCCAGGCCAACCTCAACAAGGCAGGCGCCATCTGGCAGGAGCAGGGCGACGCGGAAACGCCCGAACTGGCCAATTTGCGTTCATTGGCCGGTTCTCTGGCCTAGCCCAGCCTGGTTTCCCCGACCAAAAAACTCGAAGGGATCAAAACTATCCCTTCGAGTTTTCTTGTACATCCTCGTGGACTTCGAAGGCTAAAAAACGACCTGAAGAGTTCCCTCTCCCTCCGGGAGAGGGTTAGGGTGAGGGAGAGCGGGTAGGATGGAGAGCCCGTTGGGACAAGCAGCGCCGGTATTGAGGTAGTTCTAGACTCCGTAAAGCCGAATTGCCCCAGATTCCGGTATCATCCCGGAAAAAAGCTCCGGGTGAATCATTTCGGCCATGATTTCCAGTCCTACCACCAGGCGGGGACCGGAGCGACTGGTATAGGCTCCCGCATCAATGGCATATACCCGGTTGTTCTTTACGGCAGGCAAGGACTGCCACCCTTCCATCTCCGAAAGCAGGGGAACATCGTCCAGGGCCCGCTTGACGTCAAACCCGCAGGGCATAAATATGATGACTTCGGGCTGGCTGGCCACAACCTCCTCCCACTCCAGCCGGAACGAGCCGGTTTCCTTGTCACCGAAGCAGTTCTCACCACCGGCCATTTCCACCATCTCCGGCACCCAGTGCCCGCCGCACATCAAAGGGTCAACCCATTCCAGGTGCAGTACGCGGGGACGACGCGAAATTTCAGCGGTTCTGGCAACAATGGTATCTATCCGGCCCTGCATCTCCGACGTTATCCTCTCCGCCGCTTCCGTCGCGCCGGTTGCCTGGCCGACCCGACGGATATCCTCCAGCACGTCGCCGACGTACTGGGGGTCCAGCGAAATTACGTCCGGCTGCTTGGGGAGGCTCACACTGACCTCGGCTACCTGCCGAGAAGATATGGCTCAAACTTCGCAAATGGCCTGGGTCAGCAAGAGGTCCGGCTCCGCCGCTTCCATGGTGGGCTGGTCTATTTCGTAAATGCCCAGTCCCTGCTCCAGCCGCTCGGAGATGACCCGGCTTATCTCGCCGCTGCTGGGCTGCGGGTCCATCCCTTCAAATACACTGCGAACCACCCACGGCTTTTCTCTGGCCGCCGCCGGATAGTCGCACTCGTGGGTTACACCGTGAAGTTGGTCCTCCAGACCCAGCACATACACGATCTCCGTGGCGCTGGGCAGAAAAGAGCAAATGCGCATCATCCATCTCCTGGGGCCGGTTGAGACCTGACCATTATAAGCCCCGAAGCCCGTTTACCCAACCGCTGGGACGGCATTCCGCTTCAGTTGATTCCGGAGGCCGAAATAGTAGGGGCAGCCCTTGTGGCTGCCCTGTCTCTCCATCAAGGCCACCTGAATGCACCCCCCAATCCGCTAATCCTCCAGCGCGCTAACCTGATCTTCGTAGTTGCCATCGTGGGAGTACAGGTGGGAATCATCCGCCAGGTAGTCCCACTGGTGTTCTTCGTAGCGGTAGTGTTCCGTGGCGCCCAGGAAGGTACGACGGAAAGCGTCCTCGAAGGTACCATGAATCTGAAAGGCAGCGAATGCCACTACCGCTACCATGGCCGCCAGGACGACGGTGACCAGCGGCGCGAACACTCCTCCCAGCAAAAACAATCGGATCCCCAGGGGAATGAACCAAATCATCGGCAGCAACATGAGAATGATGACCAGGCTGTTCCGCATCACCCTTTTCAGGTTCTGCCTGGTCACGTTCTCCGGGGCCCTCCGCCAGGGGGGCAAGAAAACGCCCAGCAATTCTTCGGTCAGTTCATTGAGGTGCCTCCAGATTACTACAACGGACGGAATGCACAGAGCCAGCACCACCGCTCCGATTATCAGGTCCGGGACCGCAACGGTCAGACCCGCCCATGCGGACAACTGCTGCCCAAACTCTAGGCCTATTGCCCCCAGGCCGAGTATGACAATGATAATTCCCAGGTTCAGCATTATTCCCTGAACCAGGTGCCTCACGTCCGCCGCCAAGCGATTTCCCAGTACAAAACTGCGCTTGGATGAAGTCAGCCACAGGGACACTACCGCACTGAAATGGCGCAGCCAGCGGGGCGAGGCCCTCTCAATAAAGTTGGCCAGCGCGTCGGACGACCTGAAAATGAAGGGGTACATCAATGCAGTGATGGCCGTGGCCACCGTCAGCGCGGGACTGAAATACGACCCTACCGTTCCGTGGTCCACCCCCGTTTTGGCCATTGCCAGGGAAAACTCGCCCAGCTGAGGCATTCCTGTCCCAACCTGCAGAGAAGTTCGACCGTCATGGCCCGCCAGCAGGGTGCCGACGGTGTCCGCCAGGATCTTGCCTCCTACGAATACCAGGGATATGACAAGGGCTGGAACCAGATAGTCTCCAATGGTGAAAATGTCCATCAGCATGCCCAGGGACACAAAAAAGAGGGCGGCGAACATATCCCTCAGAGGGTTCATCAACCTGCTTATTTGTTCGTGATGCTCCGTATCTCCGAGAATCATGCCGATAAGGAAAGCCCCGGCAGCGGCGGACAATCCCAGTTGATGGGCAGCCAGGGCCAGTCCGAAACAAAGGGTCAAGCTGGCAATCAGTACCATCTCTTCCGACTCGAAACGGTCAATATAGGTCATCAGCCGGGGCGCCAGCAGGGCGCCTATGGTCAACACCGCCACGGCGAAGATTGACAGCCTTACGGCCAGGGTACCGATGTCGGCCAGGCTGGCGCCCTCCGTGGTGGCCACGCCGGCCAGCACCGTCAACAGGATGACCGCCACAAAGTCTTCCACCAGCAATATGCCCACGATGAGCTGGCCCCGCGTTTCAAACAGGCTGCCGGTGTCGCGGAGCATCTTGATGAGGATAGCGGAGCTGCTGATGGACAGCGCCGCGCCCAGAAATATACGCTCCGTCTGAGTCCAGCCGAGCCAGTGGGCCAGTTCGTAGCCCAGGACGAACATGGTGGCCATCTCAACCAGGCCGATGACAACTATCTTGAAACCCAGTTGGCGGATTCGTTGCCAGCCAATCTCCAGGCCGATGCCAAACAGGAGCAGCACCAGGCCCAGTTCCGCCAGCACGCGAATGGTCTGCAAATTCTGGACCGGACCCTGGACGCTTTCCAATGGACCCGAGGTAATGGCGTTGAGGGTAAAAGGGCCGACGATTACGCCGGCCAGGAGGTAGCCCAGAACCGGCGGCAGGTTGATGCGCCGGAATAGCACCAGGGCGATTCCGGCCACAGCCATTGTGACGGCAAAATCTTGAATCAGCGCGATGCTTTCATCGGTGCTGGCTAGGGGGAAGGAAAGAAGAACGTCTATCTCGGAATCACCCAAAGGAGGTTGATGTTCTTCGATTATACAGAAATCGCAAGATTGATTGGCCTTGCGCCAAGTCACCGGTTACCACCGGAATATACCGGACATTCAAAAGGCAGGGAGGCGTCCCGTCGGCCCGGAACTATTGGCGGAAAGCATTGGGTTCAACTCCAGCAAATGTTGGTCAGCTCGTCCTGGCCTTCAAACAAGGTGCCAGTGAATTGCAGCAACGTTCCGTTTTGGGTGGTCTGGGGCCCATTTGTAGGGGCAGACCTATGTGTCTGCCCTGGTCTCACCCACAAAACCACCTGGACTGGAACGCTACCGTGAATTGTCGGCCTTGTTGATTGCCGGCTCTCCCCTTGCTATAATCGTTGGGCCGATTCAAGAATCGGTCCCCCCAGTGGGCCTGTAGCTCAGGTGGTTAGAGCGCGGTCCTGATAAGACCGAGGTCGTTGGTTCGAGTCCATCCAGGCC
>VXOH01000130.1 GCA_009840135.1 Chloroflexota bacterium
GGGCCCACTTCAGCCTGAACGGTCACCCAGTCAGTCTCTGCGCGGCCGGAATATTCAGGGGGTTGTCAAAATTGTAATGCTATCGGCCAGAATTCTCGGTAGCATTCCTTATTGGGGGGTCTAGCGCCGGATTCGTAGGAGCAGACCTGCGTGTCTGCCCTGGTTCCACGCGCGAAACCACCTGAATTGGAACGCTCCCTTCGTCCTGGACCTCTTGGATATTGACCGATGCTCCCTGGCCTTGTGATAAAGGGCGCCCCAGAGTTTCCATAAGGCACCTCCAAGTCGTGTGATATGATGATGAAACGCGATAATTGTCACGTCCCTACAGGTCAGGTCGTCTCGTAGGGTATACGCCCATGGAGACATCAATCTGACCTCCAGATTGAGCAGGACTGGGCCCGAAAGCATAGTTGACCGCCCAATTTAGATTGGGACCAACCCACGGAGAGCAGCACGATGAAAGCGGAAATCAATGTCCCCGACCACTTGGCAGAGGCTCTGGACTTCATGGCAGAGTGTGACGGTCAGACACCCGATGAATACATCCAAGAGCGGGTAATCCTCTACTTACAGGATTGGCTCTATCATATAAAGGACCCCGACCAGGGAACCACACGGTCCATCTGCGGGCATTACGGCGGCCCCAACCTGGTCTCAAATTTCGGCACTGAGGAGCAACTCGCCGGGCTGCTCACGCCAATACAGCGGTGTTCCGTGTGCCTAGCCGTCGAGGCCGAAAAGCTGGTCTCTAACGGGACTACCACCGCTTCATAGTCGGTCATTGCCGTTCACACCGACGGCGTGGTCTGCCTGGGACGGGCACTGGTAATTGACCACTGACGCTGGCGGTTTCCGACAGCTACGTTAACTTCGTTCGCTCACTCGCAGAAGAATGCTGGACGCCTGCTCCACCTGCCCTTCATCCGCGTGGCGGAACTGGAGATGGTGGCAGAGGTTACGGGCGAGGGAGGGTTATCAATCGCGGAGTTACCGGCAAAGTTTCAGCGACCCGTGCGTTCCCCTGCCGCGACCGGTGTAATAGTAGCCTTCGAGCCGGTCGGCATCGGTCCTGACCAGAACCGTCGTACCGCGAAACCGCTCCATCGTCCTGTCGGATTCGGCTTCAGGCTGGTTGTCAAAAAGGTAGGTCAGGACCAATCCTTCGGGAGAGTTAGTAAGGATGGAAGCCGTCAAGCTCCAGGAACGGGACTCGGCGGCGTTGAGCCGCACCACCATCTTTGTCCAGGTCTGCTCAATCGTAACCGCCACCGGCTGCTGGTGCTCAAATTCCGTATAGGAACTGGCAACCGTTCCCGTCCATGTGCCCCGCAGGTCCGGCACGCTGACCAGCCGCATGACTCGCAGGAACGGCCATCTCCACAGCCAGTTGTCGAAGGCCCAATAGGAAACGCCAAAGACCAAGGCGATGGATGGGATCGGCAGCAGCCACCTCATGGGGAGTAGATCTGAGGGGACGAGCACGGCTGCAATCCCGGACACGAGTGCGCTGGCCATGAAGAGGATTCTTACTACAAAGACGCGCTCCCGCGAGTCAATTGCGTAATCGTGCATCGCGATTGCTACCAGCCCTCATACTGCCTGACCAACGCGTTTATCAGCATTTGGGCGTCCTTTTCATTCCACGAGTCCGGTCCACGGTCAAACACGAGGATCTGCTTGTCCTGGCTGGGGAACCGGGCCAGGTCATTGTCGCGGAGCCAGTAGAGGGCCGATGAGTAGGCCGACTGGTACGAGCCTGCCAGCAGCCGGTTCGGGACGTTGTACAGCAAGCACTCTATGTGGTATGACCGCGCCGTGTCAGACCCCAACCGGCCCTCTTCCACGAGTTGGGCGCGGGCGTTCTTGAACATCCTTATGGTGCGGCGGAACCACCAGTTCGTGGCTTTCTCCTTCCCGACACCGTTTCGCCGGTATAGGTGAGGGTAGTTGATGGCCCACCTGCTTTCCGCCGGCAGGTACAACCCCAAGCCCTCGGTGCGCTTGTAGCTGCGCTGGCTAGAATACTCCGTGTATTTCAGGTAACGGACCGCCACCACCACGTCAACCGGAATTTCGGGCGACTCCATGGCGAGTTTGAAAGTCTTCTTTCCTTCCCTGATACGTGAATCTCCAAACGCATCGGCAATGGCGCTGCGCACATCCCTGCGGAACCGTCGCCAGCCGTACTCCGGCTCAGGGAAATCCCTGTCCAACAGCCTCTGCTGAGAGGCGGGCAACCGGGAGGCGTCCCGCACGGGCAGGGAAGTCAATTCCACCACGACATCGACGTCGCTCTGGCGCCGGAGGTGTGTGTTGTTACGGTAAGAGCCCTGCAGATAGGTAACGTAGCGAACATCGTCCGGCCACTGGTGTCGTGCCAGGGCGTTGCGAATGGCGGCATGGGTATTCTTCGTCCCCTGGACCGTGCCCGGCCGTGCCCAAATCTTGAGTTGATTTTCCGGGATCGCCATCAAATCAGTCCCAAATTGGCATACAACGCAATCGGATTGATTACACCGCAGTTTCATCGCACCGGCGCGGCGGGCCGCCCGACCCCTGAACGCAAAAAGGGCCGCATGCGGCTGCGGGGAATGGAACGGGGAATGGTCTCGGCTACTCTCTGGCCTGTATGAGGACTCGCCCGCCGTCCACAACTTCCACGTTCAGGTCATGGTTGGCGAGCAACAGCATACCCACCAGGGGAATGCTGCCCGTCGCGTCGGCCTTGATAGGCCTCGGTTGGCCGTCCCACACAACCGTAACGTCGTGAACGTCGAAACTCACTTCATCGTCGTTGGCCAGAAATGCCTGCCCAACGTAGGCAAAAGGCAACTCCAACTCCGCCACCACAGCAGTGGGCAGGGTCAGGAAGCCGCTGTAGCCGGTGTCCACCACGGCCTCGATGTCCCGGACCTGCCCGGCAGGGCCTTGCAGGGGAAGGACCACGACCGCCTCGTAGGCGGCGTTGACCACTCCATGGATCATCCGGTCTTTCGCAGAGACCCGGCGCCAAAGCTGCGCAGCGCTCGGTATCCGACCCGCTCCATCAGGACGTCAACAGCGCCGGGGCGCAGCGCCCGCAATCGCTGCAAAGCTTCTCTCTCTGTGTTGGCAACGGCCCAATCCCCGGTCTCAACGTCGATGGCGGCGTACTCGCCGAAGTGGTCGGCTTGGACCAGGGGCAGGATGTCCCGCTGGTAGAGTTCCTTGCCCAAGCGAACCACTTCTTCACGAGGGCGGCGGGTTGGCATGGTCATCGTAATCACCCCGGTGCCAGCACTCCTGTAGAACCACATTCTACACCGCCCGGCGATTTTCGGACAAACGAAAAGGCCGCGCATACGGCCGGTCCGGGGCGGACCGCTGGTTCAGCGGCCCACCCTACACTCTTGCGGCCTAGCGTCCCACCCCCACCGGCTCCGACTGGCAAAGCTTGGGATGCCCTTCTGCTGGCCGTTGCCGCCGTCCCCGGTCCGGTAGAAGGCAGGCTGTCGCCGTGGTTGCCGTTACGCTAAACGCCCTCCGGCTTCCCCGGTTTCAGCATTGCGGCGCAGCCCTGCTCGTCGACGATGTGGTTCACCGACACCCGTCCGTGGCTGTCGTATCCGGTGGTGTAGGCATACTGCACCCGGGCGCCCCAGGGAACGCGGCCGCCGATCCTGACGGTGCCGCCGCCCGGCTGGTTGCCGCTGTGAGGCCCGCCGGCGCCCTTGACCACCACCCCCTGGCGCCCATCCTTCTTCCAGGCCATGACCTTGAGTTCCACCGGGGCCACCAGTTCCGCCGCCGACGGGGCGAACAGGACCTCGTACAGCCGCCGCAGCACGTCCCCGGAGGGGATGCGCTGGCCGTTCATGATCTGGGAGAGATGACCGGCGCTGATGCCCGCCCGCCGCGCCGTCTCGTTCTGGGACCAGCCGTGGGCGTCCATGCGCTCCCACAGGACCTGCGGGTCTATGTCGGCAGGCCGGGCGGCTTCGATCTTCACCGGGGCTTCCAGGACGGACTCCATCCGGGACTGGGCGGCGGGACTCAGGCAGCGCTCGCCCCGCGCCACCTGCGTCACGTAGCCGTAGGTCAGCCCCGTCCGGTCCGCCACCTGCCGCAGGGTCAAGCCGCGCTCCCTAGCCCGCTCCCGGATGTAGGTGCTCTCACCACCCTGGACCACACCGCCCTGGCGGTAGACCACCCCCTGGCCGGGGACCTCGCCCAGCACCGCCAGCGCCCGCTCCTGCATCATCGGGCTCCAGGGCCGGTGCCCGTTGCTGACCTGGCACAGGTATCGGTAGCTGACGCCCATGAGGTGAGCCAGTTCCTTGAGATTGAGGCCCTTGCGCCGGGCGGCGGCCCGCAGTTCGCTCTCGGGCTTGCCGGTGTTCTTTCCGGTCCGGGTGTCTTTGTCCTGTACGGGGTTGCCGTCGCCGTCCGTGTCGCCGGTGGCGGCGAGGTCGTGAGTGATGCCGGTCTTGTCGATGCTGGTGGTCACCTTCATGTCGCTTCCTCCGAAAGGCAGAAAGCGAGGCCGGCCCGAATGGACCGACCCCGCTCTCCGGTTCAAGATGCAGGTCGTTGGGTGCGGTCCATTCCGCCGCTTGGGTGTTCGCCGGTGGCGAAACACGAAGAGCGGGGAAGCCTCCCCTGTTGGGAGAGACGACCCCGCTCGTAGGCGCCTATTCGATTGTCAGGGGCGGCCCACGGAGCTGCCCTGGGTTACTGCCGGTTCAGCGATTGCTACAACCGGCCGGTTATGACCGGGAATCCAGGATGTTCGTTGTTGTTGAGCACCGCCTCTATGTAGTTATGGTTGTCCTTGTTGACGCTGACGCGCTGCCGGTTGCCGACGGCGGAAATGGCGCTGGCGACCGGCATGAAATCCTGACGCTTGCCCCGACGTTTCTCGTCCAGCATTGACCCAGGGGAATCACGTTGGAGTCAGACCGCACTCGCTCCTACCGATGCGCCGATCAATGGCCTCGGGATGGTTATGGCCATTGACTGCGTTACCGACACTGGCACACGCCATCCCGCCCAGGACGCACCACGCCCAGGGTCAGGCAGCGCAACGGGAAACGTCGGCTGGGGGTTGGCGCAAGGTGCAGTTACCCAGGGGGAGAGCGCCTGGCAAACCGGCGAAGGTGGAAAGGCATGGCGGGAAACGCAGCCGGTCCGGCGGTTACGCCGTCAGCCAACGCGCCGGTGGAAACCGCGTTGCCAGGGAAAGCGTCCGGTCCGCCGTCGTCGTTGGCGAACAGGAGCGTGCGGAGCCTGCGGGCTGATCACCGTGTGAGTGCCGTGCCGCTGCTGATCTTGAGCAGCCACCCCGCAGACGTGAGGAAGCGGCCGGAGGAGAAGCACGTTCCAGCCGCAGTGTGAGGGGTGTGCGCAGCGCCGTGTGCGCTCGGTGAGAGTTGGACCAAAGGTTTCAGGTCCTGGGTTGCCGTGTCGTTTCCGGTTTTCGCCTCCTAGACGATGTTGGCAATGCTGACGACCGGCGCCAGCTTGGCTTGATGTCCCGCATCGAGACGGACGCCGGAGGAGCAGGGCTCGACCCCGGAGTGCCGCATCACGCAGCGGGCGGGCGCTTATCCCGGTTGAGGCCGTCGCGGGGAGAGCGAGGCTCGATCCCTGGCGAACGGTCCGGGTCGGGGACGTACCCTCCAGCTTTCAGGCGGGAAAGACTGGAAAAAACCGTAAACTGCATTGATTATCGCCCGCGCTTCCGCCGCAGGGAACGGATTTTGGAAGCACCTGACCCCCTCCGCCCGTGAATGCTTGCCCGGCGCTCGCTGCCAGTTCGCCGAAATGCCCAGGCCGCCCGCCCCCGCCGCGGGGGGCGGGTTGGGGGGGGGGGGGGGGTGTGCCGGGGTGCGGGGCGGCGGGGGGGAGGGGGGGGGGGGGGGGGGG
>VXOH01000018.1 GCA_009840135.1 Chloroflexota bacterium
ACCCTCCCCCGTCAAGGGGGAGGGGACCTCCCGCTCACCACAACGCCCTCACCCTGACCCTCTCCCCCAGGAGAGGGGACAACCAACGGCCCCTACCCCAACCTGCCAACGCCCTCACCCTGACCCTCTCCCCCAGGCGAAACGTCCGCCTGTGGCGGTAGAGGGAACCAATTGCCCCCTCTCCCTCAGGGAGAGGGTTGGGGTGAGGGTGAAAGGTTCCAACCAACTCCCCCGCACCAACCATCACCTCCACCCTAACCCTCCCCCATCAAGGGGGAGGGGACCTCCGCTCACCACAACGCCCTCACCCTAACCCTCTCCCCCGGGAGAGGGGACAGCCAACGCCCTACAGGAAATGGCGGCCGGCGTGGTCGGAGAAGATGTCGGCGTCGCGGATGTAGCCCAGTACGGTGGATGGGTTGGTGTGGCGGGTGACGGCCATGATCTTGTCCAGCCGCGCGTGGTGGACCGCCGCGCTGGTGACGAATCCGGCCCGCAGCGAATGCCCGGCTATGTCCTTGGGATTCAGGCCAACCTGGCCGGCGTAGGTCTTGACGATGCGGGCAATGTCGCCGGGGTCCATGGGCTTGCCCTGCAGGCGGCCCCCCCGCTTCATGGTCTGGAACAGGGGGCCCGCCGTTATCCCTGAACCCGCCAGCCAGGCCTTGAGGCGGTGGATGGGGCGTATCCCCTCCCCGTCCAGGATGGGCACCCTGGCTCCCCGGCCCTGCTGGTCGGTCTTGGACCGGCGGACGGTCAGGATAAGCCGGTCCTCCGGAATGTCCCATGACTCGACGAACCTGACGTCCTCCAAGTTCAGGTTGCAGATCTCCGAGCGGCGCAGGGCCCCGGCAAAGCCCAGGGCGATGATGGCCGCGTCTCTCCGGCCGATGAGCGTATCGGGGGTGGCCTGCAGCATGGCCTCGATGTGGAACTCCCGCAGGGCCTCGACCCGGCGGTGGGAGCTGTCCCGGAACCTGGCCAGCCCCCGCAGGGTGGCGCGGACCACCGGATGAGTCGCGGGGGAAGGTTCGCCCGCGTCAACGAACTTCCTGCTGACGGCGCTCATGTACAGCGCCACCGTGCTCATGGACAGCATCCGGCCGCTGCGCGGGCTGGGACGGGTTGCCAGGTGGGCCAGGAAACCGGCGATCTCGTCGGGAGACATCGCCAGTGGATTCTTGATGCATTCTGAGGCGCAGTAGTCCTGCAACCTGCTCCAGCCCTTCTGATAGGCAGTGCGGGTGTTCTCGGACAACTCAGCAGAGAGAACTCGTTCCCTCAACTCGCGCTCGGTTAGGTTCAGGGCCTCCATGGGTTCCTCCGTGTGTAGGGTGGATTAGTCCCGCGATTCATCCCACGAGACTTTAGGGACGGAAGGCCACGTATGTGCTAGGTAGAAAGAGGCCATATTTAAGCCAATCCCGGCACAAAGGCGCAATTGTTACAAAAAATGATACTATGCCAGATATAGACGGCTGATTTATAAGAATATTGTAATACTTGGCTGGGTCGTGTTACCCAGCACAAATTAAAAGCCCCCCAGCGTTCGCCGGGGGGCTTGTTTTTGCCGTGTTCAGGGCGCACGGCCGTGCGCCCTGAACTACGGTTGCCGGAGGTCATCGCCGGGGCATCACAAAGGGCATGGCTATGGCTATAACCACCGCCACTATGGCGATGATGATGGCGATGATGCCGGTGGTGCCCGAAGCGTCCACGCCAGCGGCGCCTGCCGGACCCTGGGGGCCCTGGGGACCCTGGGGGCCAGCCGCGCCGTCAGCGCCGGCGGCGCCGTCCGCGCCGGTGGCGCCGGGGTCGCCCTGGGGGCCGATGGGGCCGCGGGCGCCGTCAGCACCGGCGGGACCCTGGGCTCCATCGGAACCGGCGGGGCCGGCGGGACCCTGGGAGCCGCGCACACCGGCGGGGCCGGGAGCGCCGTCATCGCCCTTAGGCCCGGCGGGGCCCTGCTCGCCCTGGGGGCCCGGAGGACCCGCGGCGCCGGGGCGGCCCACCGACTGGCTGGCGGTGGCGCTGAGCGCGAAGTCGCGGGTACGCATGCCGGAGGTCCAGGTGTCCAGGGACTGGGACGTCTTCACGTCGCCCAGCATGAAGGTGACCATGGCGCCGGAGGGATTGCTTACGTCAATGCGGAAGCTGCCGCCGGCCATGACCATGGACTCGCCCACCTTCATCTCGCCGGCGTGGGCCGTAATCATCGTGTTCACTGGCGCGGTTGCGCCGTTTAGGGTGGCCTTGCCCATCACTATGTGGGGCGGCTCATTCTGCGCCAGCGCCGTCAGCGGCAGCGCAGAAAGCAGACCCACCAGGGCAAGCAGGGCCAGGATTCTACTGACTCTTGCCATATTTCGCTCCTGTTCTGGTTTATCAACGAATACCCACGAAGTTGCACGAATAACTGCTTATCCCGTCCTTTCCGCCCTTTCGTGGATTTTGTAGGTGCGGGCCCCCGCTCATCCCCGTATCAAGTACGGGGCAGGCTCTGAGCCCGTCGAAGGATCACCCTGAGCCTGTCGAGGGACCCGCACCCATTAGACGCTTATTCCTGGCCTTGTCTTACCAGACGATCTGGTTCCAGCAGTTGCCGCCCACGCAGGTCAGGTTCCGGGTGTCCCGGTTCAGAATGACCTCCTGGTCGGACTTAATCTGCAACAGATAGGTCTCGCCGGTGATCAGGTGGGTCAGGTCGCTGCCCTCCAGACCATCGTAGAAATTCCAGGCCTTGGTGTCGTTGTTGAAGTGCCAGACGCTGTCCAGGTTTTCACCCAGGTCTTCCAACGCTTCGGCCACCGGGGTGATGTCGCCGGGGTTGATGCCCGACTGGATTACCGTGAAGCCAACGCTGGAAGTCGTCTGGCCCACCTGGACCTCTATGGTCTGGATACCCACGTCCAGGCCGGGGATCAGGACTTCGAACTCCATCATGCCATTAACATCGGTGCTGGGCTTGGGCGCCGGGGTTATGTCAATGTTGCCAATCTTAACCGAGCTGATAGGCACGAAGGATTTGAAGCCCTCGCCCTTTACGCCCACCGTTGAACCGGGTCCGCCGATGGTGTTGGACAGGTTGATCACACCTTCGGGCACATTGTGGGGAATGGTCATTGGCACGGTAACGCCGTCACCATCCACGAAGGAGACCTTCACCGTGTTGCTGGAAGGTATCGCTGCCGTCGTGGGGATTCGCAGCTGGACCTCGAAACGACCGCTGGCATCGGGAGTAGCCGACACCGTGGTCTGACCCGAAGCGGTCTCGTACACGATTTCCACGTTGAAGCTGTTGCCCTCATCGTTCTTGCTGGGGAAGCCCCGGCCTTCGATCAAGGCGATGGTACCCACGCGACCGGAGTCGGGAGTAATGGATACCGACCGGTCGGGAATGGTTACTTCCACGCCGCCAGAACGGTTGCGGGAGTCGGTTACCCTGATCAGGCGTGTACCCGCGGCAGTAGTGGCCTCGGCCAAAGGCAGGTCTACGGAAGCGGACCAGTTGCCGCCGTTGTCCACACGAACAGGCTGACCATCATTGATGCGATCGCCGGTAATGGTCTTGCCACCAATAGCCACTACAGGATCTGTCTGGCCCAAGTCATCGTCGGCGTTGGCGATGACGGAGCCGGGGCTGAAGCCCGTGCCCACCAGGCTGATGCGCTGGTTGGCCAGTACCTCGTTGGGGGTAGCCGTAATCTGGGGCCCGATGATGGTGACGTTCTTGGACGCTTTTACATCGTTTGTCCCAAAAACCCTCAGTTCCTGTATACCGGCGCTGGGCCAGTTGGGGATAATGAAGGAGAAGGTGCCGGCTCCGGCGCCGTCAACACTGCCGCAACCGGTACAGACCGGCGCAAGAACATTGCGAGCCAGTTCGGCCTTAACTATGGAACTGTTGGCCGGGAAGTCCACCACCTGCACCAGAATGCGCTCACCGGGGCTGCCGGTGTCGGGAGAGGCCGAAATGGAAGCGGTCAATTCGAATATATCAGCTTCCTTGGCAAAATTGCTGCGCCCATCCCTGGCATTTACATAGTTGAAACCACCGGTAAAGGTGGGGTGGGTTACCTTGAACTGGCAGGTACCGACATCGTTGCCGCCAATCTTGGGCGCCAGGCACAGGGTGTCATCGTCAGAATCCTGCCTGCCGTTAGGAGCGGTGGCGTACATGACCGGATTGCCGTTGGAGTCTGCCATAGTAACGTAGGTCAAGGCCATGTCGTCGTCGTCGACGTAAACGGCGGGCACGTTGCCCACCTTATCTTTATAGTCTGCCGCGTTGGCTGCAGGCAAACGCACCCAAGGAGTCAGAGGGTTATCGTCATCGTCATACATGACCAATATGGGAGCGTCACGGAAAACAGTGAGGCTTGTATCATTCTTGAACCCCTTTCCTGTAGCCTCAACTTCCGTGTCAAGCCCACCGTCCCCTTCATCAAGTGAGAGTACCCGAACTACCTCAATTTCGAGGCTGCCAGGCAACTCGGCGTTTTCGTCGTACTCATGCTTGATATCACCGAACTCGATGTTGGCGAAATAGGTTCCAGCTTCAGTGGGAGTACGTATGCCCGCGGTTTCGCGGACTACCACAGTAACCACCCGTGCGCCGGAGTCGGCAGCTGTACCATCCCCACCGACCACACCGTCGTCGCCGCAATTTCCCGGTCCGCCCAGGCTGTAAATGCCGCCCCGGTCAGTACCAGTACCGGCTGTATCTTCGGTAATGTCGCCGATGGAAATTAACAGTTTACTGCCGTCTACGGCAACATCTTCAGGCGTAAAGGTGTAATTGTCTGCCCTGGATGCTTCAGCACCAGCGGTAGCACCTTCTATGTCCATACAGCCAGGTGTAGTAACGACCACGGACTGGGTTCCCACGGCCGGCGGAAGGTCGAAATCTTCCAACTCGATGACCAAGTCATTAATCAACGTGTTGGTAGCGGTCGCCATGGGAATTTCGAATGTGTACCGGCCAACGTCTGCGGGTTCATCTGTAGTGGAATCAAAACTAGCTGGCGCCGTCGAAGTCATTACAGCACCAGACACAGCGGTGTAACCAGCAGCCTCGGAGCCGTCCTGTGGGACAGTTCCAGCCAGCGCACGTATTGAGAACACGTAATTGCTGGCCGGCTGAAGACCATCTTCATCGAATTCAACAAGATGGCTGCGGCTACCACCAGTGGCGCCGTCCATGTCCATCCAGGTGGCGGTAGAGCCGTCGATATTTGTCTGAAGAGTGTCCGCAACTGCCTCAAAGGCATACTGCCAGCCTGTGATGGCGCGACTGCCGGAACCAAGTGACCAACTCCAACTCAATTCAACGCCGGCGGAAACGGCTTCGCCCTGAATATTACTAACCGTACCCGTTGGGGCACTGTTAGGAATCACGATGACTTGGTTGGACCTGGTCAAGGGGTCCTGGTCCGTGTTGTCCAAGCCCCTAACGCGCACTCTGTACTCCACCCCGTTTTCCAAACCAGTTACCTGACCAGTGTAAGTGGGAGCTGCTGATGTGACGAGGTTTGATGTTATCGCAACCCAACCACTCGAGGCTCCATCCTCGTCAGTATAGAGCACTTGCCAACCGGTAATCGCAGTAGTATCACCGTAAGTCCACCGTAAGTTTATCTGATTAGGCGAACCGGTGGCCCTAAGCATCGGCGCCGCCTGCGCATGCGCCGGGTTCGCCAGGCTCATAGCGCCTACGACGGCGGCGAGAGCGAGGGCCACAACCACGGCGAGGCCAATAATTGGGGTAAATCCTCTTACCATGAATAACCTCCTAAATATTTGGTCCATAATTC
>VXOH01000066.1 GCA_009840135.1 Chloroflexota bacterium
TCATCCTGAGCCTGTCGAAGGATCATCCTGAGCTCGTCGAAGGACGCATTGATGGAGGAAGGTTAGGCCGGGGGGTAAAAGCACCCGTAGGGGCAGACCTGTGTGTCTGCCCCGCACCGAAGGAGAAGGGAGGACTAAATTTAGAAACTATCTCAAGAGTCCCCTCTTCCGCCGCGGCGGATTAGGGTGAAGGCGTTTAAAACGGGCTCCCCGTAGGGGCGCACGGCTGTGCGCCCACCCGCCCCCATTGGGAAATAAACGGGGCTGGTGACCCCGCCACCGCAGGGGCCATTCGCGAATCGCCCGCCCTGCAGGCCCCTGTCACACCAACCCCAATTGCCCTTATCAACCGGATAACGTATATTGGGGCGGGAAACAGCCTGGCAAGGAGGACCCGGGATGCGGATACTGTTGATTGCAACCAACCGGCACAACCGCCTGGTTAGCCGGATGAACGCCCAACCTCTTCCAATAGGTATGGCCTACGTTGCGGGCCATCTGGACCCCGACCGCCACCGGTTGAAGGTACTGGACCTGATGTTCTCGGACGACTACCTGGCAGAGGTGGAAGAAACGGTCCTGGAGTTCCAGCCGGAACTGGTTGGCCTCTCCCTGCGCAACCTGAGCAACCATAGCTACCTGGACCCCCAGTGGGCTCTGCCCATAACCAGGAATGTCATAGACCGGATACGGGAGTTGACCCAGGCGCCAATAGTCTGTGGCGGGCCGGCCTTCAGCCTTTTGCCCGAAGAGTGTTTTGCCTACCTTGAGCCGGACCTGGGACTGGCCGGCGATGCGGGGGAGACCTTCTCCGAACTGGCCTCCCGGATAGAGATTGGCGAGCCTTCGTACTTGGACCTGCCGGGACTGGTTTACCGGAATGAATCGGGAGTCCAGTTCAACGGGATGCGTTGTACTTCCGAGTTCTCCATGCCTCCCAGGTTTGACGAACTGGACATGGAAAAGTACCGCCTTGCCGGATTTGGCGTCGGTATCGTCACCAAGCTGGGGGATTTCAACTATCCCACTTCCCCTAACTCCGAACCCGCCCAACGCAGCGCCTGGCGGGTTATCCGCCCCATTGACGAGGTGGTTCAGGAAGTTAAGGACATGGAAGCCCGTTTCCGGCTCCGGAAAGTCCATTTCATTGATAACGGTTTCAATATCCCTCTGCCCCATGCCAAGGAACTGTGCCACGCCCTCATCGGCGCCGATGTCGGCGTACATTGGACCACGGGTCTGGCTCCCTACAGCTGCGATGCCGAGTTGGTCGGCTTGATGAAACAGGCCGGTTGCAAGCTGGTCATGATGGGCAACATGCGTGGCGACAGCCACGACGGCGCGTCCCTCGAGGAACGCATGGAGCCCATGTTGGAGACCTGCCGGACCTGCGAAGAAGGCGGCCTAAACTACACTATCGCCCAGCGGTTCGGTGAGCCTGGCGAGACCCGTGAATCGGTGGACGAAAAGCTGGATTTCCTGCGCGGCATCAAGCCCTCTATGGCCAACCTTCGGGTCGGGGTCAGCATCATGCCGGGCACCACGGAAGCCCGGCTGGCTGTGGAGGAGGGACTGGTTGAAGATGAGAGCGAGTTGATCCGCCCCACCTTCTACCTGGCCCCTGATGTGAAGGACTGGGTGGTTGATTATCTGAAAGACGCCGCTGCCGACCAGCCCAGATGGAATCTTCTCTAAGCGAACAATACTGTCAATCCTGTACAACCATGTTGGAAAGAAAACCTCGGAGGAAACCTTGGAACCAACCAGCAAATACGTTCAGGCCAACGGAATTACCCTCCACGGCCTGACCTGGGGTAACCCCGACAATCCACTCCTGATCATGACCCACGGAATTGGTCTCTGCGCGATGGTTTGGCGTCCCCTGGCCGAAGACCTGGCCCGCGATTACTACGTTTTTTCCCTTGACCTGCGAGGGCACGGCGACACCGACAAACCCGGTGGCTACACCTTCGACAACATGTCCGACGACGTTATCGGCTTGGTCTCGGTTCTAACATCGGAGCTCGATCAGCCCCAGCTACCTTACGGAATCGGTCATTCCGCCGGAGGCATGACCCTCATGATCGCCAACTCCAAGGCGCCGGGAACCATGGGTCCCACCGTGCTGGTTGACACTCGTGTCGGGCCGGCTCTTTTGGTCTCTTCTCCCGAGGAGCGGGAAGAACGGATGAACCGTACCCGCAACAAGCGTGCCGTCTGGGAAACAAGGGAGATAATGTACGATGCCTACCGCAATCGCCGGGTATTCAGCACGTGGACCGATGATGCGGTGCGAGACTACATTTATGGCGGGACCAGGTTGCTGGATGACGGGCGCGCCGAACTGAAGTGCCCCACCGAGGTGGAAGCCATCTATTACGAGTCCCGTCACGGGCTGGATCCCACGCCTTACTTGAAGGGGCTTACCGGTGAGTATTTGCTTCTCCTGGGCTACACCGGCAACTATCCCGACGAGGAAGCCAGGAGCAGCGACGAGATCAAGCACTTCCTGAACGAGGTGAAGGGCGCCAGGATGGAAACCCTGCCCAGTGGGTCCCACTTTGTGGCGATGGAGGACCCGGACCTGGTATTGTCCTCAGCCCGCCGCTACCTCGACGGCCACCGCCTGGGCGGCGATTAATCCAAAGCCAGGTCTGAACAAGTCCATCCCTTTTTGATGCGGAAAGGTTAGGACGGCGGGAGGAAGTCACCCACCGTAGGGGCGATTCGCGAATCGCCCCTACCGAAACGCAAAGAGTACCTTCCAGTGCCGGGATAAAGGGGGCTTTCTCAGACCTTCCTTAGGCAGCCGCTTTCACGTTCAGCTTGAATCTCGGCCTAACGGCCCCCCGCCACGTCAACTGACACCACATCAACCCCGTGGTACTTCTGGTGCCGCACAGATGAGGCGTAGTGGCGGAGCAGTCGGAATGAAATCTCCCGGACGTCCGGCACGTCGGACGGTTCATGCAGGTAGGTAAGCTGGTCCTCCAGGTTGTCTCCCTCGGAAGCCGACACAAACTCCAGTTCCGCTCCGCCGCTGGTATTGCGTATGGTTACCCGCAAGTTTCTGCTGCGCCCGTTCCCGGAGCCATTGCCCGAGCCGTTTTCCACCTCCGAGATGCTGTTCAATGTCTCCTCGCCAACCAGCAACAGCCGGTTCCTGGATTCTTCATTCCAGTGTGCCCTGGCGGCGAACTGGGCCAGGAACTGGGTCAGCTTCCCCAATGCCTCCTCGTCTATCGGTATGCTGAGCCGGCGCCGCCTGGGAGCGGTCAATTCAAGGAAGGCCACCATGAAGACGGCCACTATGGCCCCGGAGGTCATGCCGTTGCCCAGCAGAATGCCCAGGAACCCGTCACCCAGCAGGTCGCCATATATCCACTGGTTCTGGAAACCCGTACCTACCCAGAAGGCCACGCCGGCTACCACTGCCTTGCGGTGGTCAACGCCGTCCTGAATTACAATCTTCATCCCCTGGACGAAGAGCAGGCCCAGCAGGACCGTGATATAGGCAGCGGCTATGGGCGTGGGTATGGCGATAATGATGGCCGCCACCTTGGGAAAGAACGCCACCACCGCGATGAGCGCTCCTATGAGTACTCCAACTCGTCGGGAGCCGATGCCCGTTACCTCGGCCAGGGAAATGCTGGTGGAGTAGGTGGTATTGGGAAGGGTCCCCATCAGCCCCGACAGCAGGTTGCCCGTACCGTCCGCATTCAGCGCGCCCTGTACCACGCGGAAGTCGGTGGCGCGCCTTCGTCGCTGGGATACCCTTTGAATGGCCACCCCGTCTCCAATGGTCTCGATGGCGCCCACCAGAGTCACTATGACAAATGCCGGCAGCAGCGCCCAGAACTTGTGGTCCAGGCTCACATCCAGTCCCGGCCAGGAAGTGAAGGGAATCCCGATCCAGGGCGCTTCCAGGATGGGTTGGGGGTTATAGATCCCAAACGGGACTCCAACCGCACAGCCCAGCACTATGCCAATCACCGGAGACCACAGGCGCAGTCTTGGGGGCCCGCGCAATACCAGGCCCGCCACCACCAGCAGCGTAACGCCCGCGGCCAGGGGCGCCGCAGCGGAATGCGTACCCTCGGGTACATCGGTCAGGGAATAGAATATCACCGGAAAGACCGTGGCGGCGATGAGCATAATCACCGTTCCGGTTACGACGGGCGTAAAGATCCTTCGCAACATGGAAAGGCGGGCCGCCAGCAGGAACTGGAACAATGAGGAAGCTACAATCAGGCTGGCCATGGTTGCCGGCCCCGCAGTCTGCAGAGCGGCTACGCACACCGCAATGAATGCGCCGGAGGTTCCCATTAACAGAATATGACCCGACCCGAACCGTCCCAGTCCCGCCGCCTGGAGCATCGTGGTAAGTCCGCTGACCAGAAGGGCGGCGAAGGCCCCCCAGACTATCAAACTCTCGGGTTGTTCGGCGATGCGAACCACTATGACCACGGTCAAGACAATGGGCGTAACCATCAGGATGGTTGCCTGGATAGCCGTGCCGGCGGCTAAGGGATAGGGTGGATGCTCGTTGGGTTCGTAGCGGACGTGTTCGTTAATCTCGGAGGCGGACAATGGTCAACTCCTGATGGAAAGGGGGTGGAGGGTGTTGGGACCCTCGTAAGCCAATACATTATATGGCATTGCACATAGTCTCAAAAGGCCAGCACTTTCCGGTCCTTAAATTCGCAGGCAGGCGTGAAGGAATCCAAACGGGAATTTCGACAGTAGGATTGCCCGGGTAAGGCGTTGTCGTTAATTGGTATGAAATTTGGTATAGTTCTGGCAATCTGTGGCAGTGGAGCATTAAATGGCAGATCTGAAACAGGACACTGAATTGAGAGCGAGCATCGGCATAGGCGAAACCGAAGAGTTTGACGCCGTCGTTATTGGGGCCGGGGTAACCGGACTTTACCAGCTTTATTGTCTTCGCAACCTGGGCATGTCGGTAAGAGTATTCGAAGATGGGGAAGGTGTCGGCGGCACATGGTATTGGAACCGTTACCCGGGCGCCCGTTTCGATTCCGAGAGCTACAGCTATGGTTATTCCTTCTCGGAAGAGCTGCTTCAGGAGTGGGACTGGAAGGAGTTGTACTCCGGCCAACCCGAGAACGAGCGCTATCTCAACTACGTAGCGGACAAGTTTGACCTGAAGCCACATATTCGTTTCAACTCGCGGGTGGCTTCCTGCACATTCGAGGAGGACCGCAACACCTGGCTGGTAACCATCGAGGACGGACACCGAGCCAGGGCCCCTTTCCTGGTAACCGCCGTGGGCCTGTTGTCGGCCCACTACATACCAGACTTTGAGGGAATAGATTCCTTCCAGGGGAAGTGGTGCCATACCGGCCGCTGGCCGAAGGAAGGAATGGACCTGGCCGGCAAGCGGGTGGGCGTGGTCGGAACGGGGGCAACAGCGGTGCAATTGATCACCGAGATAGCCAAGGAGGTGGGGCACCTCACCGTCTTCCAGCGGACGGCCAACTACTGCGCTCCCCTGCGGAACGGGCCCATTTCCGAAGAAATGCAGCGGGACATAAAGGCCAATTATCCCGAAATTTTCAAGCGGTGCAGCGAAACCGCCGGCTCATTTGTCCACATGTTCGACCCCCGTTCCGCCCTGGAGGTCTCGGAAGAAGAACGGCAGGAGCAATACGAACGGCTTTGGCAGGAACCCGGGTTCGCCAAGTGGCTGTCCAATTTTTATGACGTGATGGGTTCTGTTTAGTTTTGCGGGGTAATATGCTATAATCCCTGGCATCTTAAA
>VXOH01000083.1 GCA_009840135.1 Chloroflexota bacterium
GTTTACATATTATAGCTGAATCCGGCTTTCGTGCCTAGCTAGCCATTGACGGATTGATGCAAATATGGATTCGTCCTATTTGTTTGGCAGGTTAAAATTTGTTAAGCTTGGGTCAGGGTTTGTACGTGAAAACCGGCAACCTAACCTCGCTTGTTTTGACGGCTTTTGGCCCGCCAAAATCGTGCGGCCTGGAATCTCCGGGGAGTTTCTCGAACAGAACTACCCCGAATGGCATGGCTTGACCAGGTCGTTGGTCTAATCTGAACCGGGAAGGCAAAGGCAAGAGGCGCTGAGTATGAAGGAAGTTATTGAGGAAGCCGTAAGGCAGCTTGAAGATGAGCAGCCCTGCGTGTTGGCCACCGTGGTTCGGACCAAGGGGTCAACCCCGCAGAAGGCCGGTTCCATGCTCCTTGTCCGGCAGGATGGAAGTGGGGTGGGCACCCTGGGCGGCGGATGCGTTGAGGGCGACATCTGGTACGCCGCCAGGGAGATGCTGCGTAACCACAACGGGCCTGAGTTCAAGGATTACTACCTGAACGAAGACATCGCAGCCAGGGACGGACTGGTGTGCGGCGGCACCATGTACTTCTACCTGGAACCCATGTGGGAGTCTTCCCAGTTTCTGAATATCGGAAGCCGGGTGATTGACGCTTACAATGGGGGCGAGCCCGTTGGCCTGGCCACGGTGGTAAACGCTCCCGAGGAATCCGGCAGATTGGGAGCCAAGTTGCTTCTGCTCCTGGACGGAGCCGTTACCGGCACTCTGGGCAGCGAGGAACTGGACAATCGAGCGATAGACATCGCTCGTAGGGTTGCCGATGTGGGATCCAGCGAGAGTTTCTCCACGGAAGACGGCATCGAGGTTTTTGTGGAAGGCTTCACCACGCCCCCGACCCTGGCAGTCATCGGCGGCGGGCACGTTGGGAAGGCCACGGCGGACCTGGCCAACTCGCTGGGATACCGGGTGTTCATAGTGGACGATCGCCCTGAGTTTTCCAACGCGGAAAGGTTCCCTTACGCGGAACAAACGGTGGTGACCAGCTATGATCGTTGGTTTGAGGACTTGGCTATCAACGTCAATACCTTTGTGGTCGTCGCAACCCGTGGCCACCGATTTGATGACATGGCGCTGGAGTCGGCCTTGAAGACTCGCGCCCGCTACATCGGTCTCATGGGTAGTATGCGCAAAAACCTGATGATTTATCGCCGCCTGCTGAATCAGGGGGTAACCCTGGACCGACTTAAGGAGGTTCATGCCCCCATTGGCCTGGATATCGGGGGGCTGCAGCCCGAAGAGCTGGCAGTAAGCATAATGGCGGAGATAATCATGACGCGAAGGGGCGGCAAGGGTGGCTCTCTGCAGATGGAGGACTGGTACCTCGAGCGGGTTGCCGACCGTTTCCAGGACACCATCGAGGTCTAACTCAGAGGGTTAGGCCGACCGGATTCCGGCCTGGATATTGAGGCATTGTATGCCTGAAACAGTGGCTATTCTCCTGGCAGCAGGAGAGTCCAGAAGAATGGGTGAACTGAAGGCCCTGCTTCCTTGGCAGGGCCAATCCCTTATCGCCCACCAGGTGAAGGCGCTGGCGGACGCGGGTGTGGACCGGATTGTTGTCGTGCTGGGTCATCGCCATCAGGAACTGGCCCGGGAAATCAACAACGAGACCAATACCGAGTGGACGTTGAATCCCGACTACCTCCAGGGGAAAACGACGTCAATCAAGGCCGGTCTGAGGGCGCTTGACTCCCGCTTGCCCGAAACTATCCTGCTCCTCAGTGTAGACCAGCCCCGTACCGCAGAAACCATCGCAGAGGTCTTGCAGCAACACAGGTCGGTAAGCCCGATGATTACAATACCCACCTGCGGCGGCAAGGGAGGGCACCCCATAGTTTTTGACGGAGCATTGATTGATGAGCTGGGCAGGATTAAAGAGGAATCCCAGGGAATCAGGGAAGTGGTCCAGCGCCACCGGGAAGGCACTCGGCGGGTGGAACTGGGAAGGGATGAATTGCTTTGGGACCTGAACACTCCTGAGCAATACCGGGCCGCTCTGAAAGGCCCGGACTGATTTCAAATTGAACCGTCCAACAGTGGCTGCAACATAGTAAACGCAATCAGGGCCCGGTACGCCTACCGGGCCCTGACCTGCTTTCGCTTAGTATCCCCGCTATTCCGGTACACTTAACCGGATGCACCCTTCCTGGGTTATTCGCCAAGAAACTGGTTCAGTTGGCAATTGCGCGGGGCTTACGTTTTCTGATTTCTCCCTGCCGCTTCGGTTTCATCCCGTCGCCGGGTCACCCGTTCCCACACGAACCGGCAGGGATGTTACAGGGGAAAATCCATTTATGGCAAAGTTCGAAAACCTTTACAATGCTCCACCTCCTTACCGGATTTCGGAACAATCTGAGCATTGATGCTCGTCTTGCTCTATAAACAGATTATCACCTGCCGAATCCTCTGTCAATACTTTTTAAGGGCAATTGGTATGAAAAGCAAACAAATAAATTTGAGGGCGGTAAACACCGCCTTCAAACAAATGCTTAGAACCCGGAAATTCTTCCCTACTATGCTGCCTGGGCCAATTCCTGGGGCTTATTGGGAATCAACATGGAGACCAGAAGCCCAACAAAATAGATGGCGGCCGATATGTAGAAACCGAGCTCCCATCCGAACCACTCTACTGCAAAGAAGATAAGGACAGCGGCGACGGCGCCGAACAAGGTGTTGTTACCCCACATCAGGCCGAGGAATGAGGATTCTAGGCGCCTGCCGACGGCAATATCCGCAGCAGCAGCCTGGGTTAAATTGTTCACCGAGAAGTTGAAGGTGCCATATACCGCAATGAGAAGAGTCATCCACGGTGTGTACCCTTGTGCGACCTGGGCGGTCATGACCGTTGCCAGGGTCAGCATGGTTGTGAGCGCCATAATGAATACGATGATGGACTTTCGGCCAATTCGGTCGGATAACGCTCCGATTACCGGTCCGGAAAAAATGCCCGGTATGACCATCAATGCCACGTGAAAAGCCAGGAGCGTCACAACATAGGGGTCCAGGACCTGGTACCCTTCCTGTTCCAGTAGGTATGCCAGGTAAAGGGGGACCAAAAACACGTAAGACCGGTCTGCCATACCCCGTATGGCGGAAACCGAGAAGATGGCCCACATGCCGGTGCCACGGAAAGCGTCCTTCATGCCCTGCCAGTTGGTATTGAACCTTTCTCGCAGGTCTATGCCTTCGGGCTTGTCGCCTCCGGCTCGTCGCAGCAGGACAAGGATTATCACGCTGGACGTGAACATTATCACGGTGCTGAACCCAACTATCAGGCGCCAATGTATTGGTTCCCAAGGCAAGTCCCAGGAGAACAATCCCTCCCAGGCTACTAATCCTCCCAGCAGGGCGCCTAACGCCAGGGGACTAATGGCGTCTCCGAGACTCCCCATTGACCTGTGCAGGGAAATGAAAACTCCTCTGTGTTCCGGAAATCGCCTGGCCAGCAGACCCAGCGCCGGCGGGTGCCACATCGCGCTTCCGATGGAGCCCAGGGACAGCGCAGCCAGAATCAGGAAATAGGTTGGAGCAAGTGACATGAGGAGATAGCCCAGGCCAACGCTGAAAGCGCTTACCGAGAGCACCCAAGCCACTCGATGGTGGTAAAGGTCAACGAAGAAACCGCCTACTGTGCTGCTTACTCCGCCAAATATTGAGCGGATGGCTGGAATAAGCA
Source organism: Chloroflexota bacterium (assembly GCA_009840135.1). Classification (GTDB taxonomy): domain Bacteria; phylum Chloroflexota; class Dehalococcoidia; order Lucifugimonadales; family UBA3495; genus Bin22. The sequence goes on from VXOH01000083.1 coordinate 3,735, forward strand.
GGCCCAGGGTTGCGCTGGCGCCCAGGTCAGCCAGGATTATCGGCGCCAGCAATGGGATGCTGTGGGCGTATAAGTGCTCAAAGGCGTGGGCCCCGATAAGGGTCGTGGCCAACACCGAGCTTTTGGTGCGTCCTTCCTGCCCAGTTGGGGGTGCAACCACCGTCGTTGCTGCCAAAGTCCTCACCTCTCCATAAACCGCTGGCCCGACAAACGGGAATTCGATGACCGGGTGTGCGAGATGTCCGGGGGATTATCGCCGATTATACACCTTATGGAAATTGCAAATCATTCAGAAACGGCGATTTGGGGCGGCCCAATTTATCGTTCGATCACAAGGGAAAGCCGCCTTCCAAGGCCTAATACTCAGCAAACATTCTTTGAAGCTCCTGGCGTTCCTGGGTAACCGTCAGTCCCAGCATCAGCAGAATCCTGGCCTTCTGGGGTTGAAGGTTGTCTGAGACGATGAAATTCTGCTCTTCCTTACGGGGTGTCATAACCACTCGTCCGGCCAGAGAACGGGAAGCCAACACCACGGGAATTCCATCGGTAACCGCTTGGGCCGCCGCCTCTATGGCCCGGGGAGGAAAACTGCCGCCGCCAAATCCTGCCAGCACCAGTCCCTGGGAACCGTTGGCGCGCACGGCATCAATGAGGAGTTCGTCGGAACCGGCGTAGCAATAGACAATGTCCACCCTGGGTAGGGAGTCACGGTCGTCCACGGAGAATTCAGTGACCGTGGTGTGTCGCCGAAGCGGGGCCCGGTACAACACTACCTCACCGTCGGAATCGGCATAGCCAAGGAAGCCTAGCTCGTTGGGCTTGAAAGTCTCGACCCTGAATGTGTTGGTCTTTACCACATCCCGCGCGCACTGAATCTCGTTATTCAGAATAGTAAGCACTCCCTTGCCCGCCGCCACAGGGGCGGCAGCGACTCGTATGGCGTCCAGCAGATTCAGGTCGGCGTCGGTGCTTATGGCGGTGGGTGGCCGCATGGCCCCGGTAACAACCACAGCCTTGCTTGACTTGATGGTCAGGTGCAGAAAATAGGCGGTCTCCTCCAGGGTGGCGGTGCCGTGGGTTACGACAACTCCCGCAACGTCGGCCCGGTCAACCAGTTGATTTATACGTTTGGTAAGGCTGAGCCATTCGGCGGGGCCAATGGCGGTGCTCCCTACACTTACCAGGTCTTCCGCCTCAATTCGGGCAATGTCGGCTACTTCGGGTATCCGTGCCAGGGATTCCTGGATAGTGATATGCTCTCCCAACTCAGGGTATAGAATAAAATCCATGCGGTCCGGTCCGACACCTGCAATGCTGCCACCCGTCGCTACGACGGCTATCCTGGGAATTTGTGCGGCCATGAGCCCTCCACTTCCAAGAAATTCGGTAACCAGGAAAACCGGACAGGCCTTGAAGCCTTTTTCACGTTTCCGGCTGCCAGTAAACAAAAAAGACCTTGCTATAATACCAGCACGCGGGACGTTTCCATTGCTGATATTTCCGTTTTGTCGCACGTCAGCGGGAAGTCCGTTACCGTACTCTCCTGAGGGCAACTCTGGGAGAAGGGATTCGTTATATGAGGGCTCTGATAGTTTCAGACATACACTCAAACCTGGAGGCGCTCCAGGCGGTGATGGCCGACGCCGTTGAGAGAGGCGGATTCGACGTAATCTGGTGCCTGGGGGATATAGTTGGGTACGGGCCCGACCCGGGTGCCTGTATGGATTTGCTGCGAAGTCATTCATTGAAAGCGGTAGCCGGAAACCACGACCGTGCTGCGCTGGACCTAAGGGATAGCGCAGACTTCAATAACGCCGCGGCTTTTTCTGCCCAGTGGACCGCTGAGCAGCTCTCGGCGGGTGAAAGGGATTTCCTTTCAGGGTTGCCTCAGGTTGAAATATGTGATGAATTCACCCTCGTCCACGGCAGCCTGAGGGCGCCGCTGCGGGAGTATCTGCTGAATGAAGAGGCCGCGGTTGCGACTTTTGGCCGCCTGACTACTCGAATGTGTCTGGTGGGCCACTCCTG
>VXOH01000049.1 GCA_009840135.1 Chloroflexota bacterium
TCGGCGCGGTGTGTTCGATTCTTTTCACCCCCGCCGGCCGGGGCGGGGGCGGGGCGCCCCCCCCCCCCCCACGGGAAGCACGTCCATTTGCGGGGGAAGGCTTTCGCAAATTGAGCGCAGTAGCGTTTCAGATGGTGTTGCCATGGACACAGGCGGACGCACAGGTCTCCCCTACCTGGGCATCCGGCGGCGCAGCCAATTTGAAGCACTTCCCTGCCAGGAATCCAAATTGACAGCCCCTTGGTAGCTATGCTACGTTTGGCCCGTTCCCAGCCACCCAACGGCAGGGAATTTTTCGCCCGCTTACTAAGGAGTGTCGTCAAATCACTCCATCATTACGGTGCAAGCAAGAATCTTGACTTCAGCCAGCGAGGTTCCCGCCTGCGCGGGAACGACGAAAAGAAAGGCCGGGAGACTTCCACCTTCAATTTGACGACAGCCCCTAGTACACTCCAACTAGAACTTCGTGGGAGAACGAGCGATGCGCAGCATTGATATCCACGCTCACATAACGCCCCAGTGTTTCTGGAGGGCAACCGAGAACGGCGGAAACTGGCACAGCCTACGCCGTGAGCAGGACGAGCGGGGGAGGGAAATCGCCATTGTCGGCGACCGGCGCGGCGGCCTGCCGCCCAAAGCCAGTTGGACACCGGAACAGAGGATGACCGATATGGACTCGCTGGGCGTTGACATGCACGTCCTGTCGCCTTTCTCAGGGTTCTACAACTATGGGCTGGATGCCGACCTGGCAATTGCCAGCTCCCGCGATTCGAACAACGAAATATCGGAGATGGTGAAGAGCTGGCCGGACCGGTTCGCGGGACTGGGAACCCTGCCCATGCAGGACGTGGACGCCGCCATCACCGAACTGGAACGCATCATGACCACCATGGGTTTCAAGGGGGCCATGATTGACGACAAGGTCAACGGAAAGCTGCTGGACGAGCCGGAGTTCCTACCCTTCTGGAAGGCGGCCGAACAAATGGGGGCCCTGATTCTCTTCCACCAGGGAGATGATACCCTGGTGGACTTTCGCACCAAGCGTTACCACCTGCCCAACTCTATCGGCAATTTGGCGGACCGCACCATTACCTTCTGCGCCCTGGTCATGGGCGGGGTGATGGATGCCTGTCCCGACCTGAAAATCTGCCTGTCCCACGGCGGCGGGTACACCTGCTACAACATCGGCCGCATCGACCGGGGCTGGCGGGGGCTGCCTGAATCCCCTACCAAGGCCGAATTGCCGCCCAGCGAGTACCTGAACCGGTTTTACTACGACTGCATTGTTTACACCGAGGACGCGCTGCGCTTCCTGATTGACAGCGTGGGGGCGGAACGCGTGCTCTTCGGCACCGACTGGCCCTACGACATGGAGTTTGACTGGCCTGTTTCCTGGATACTCAGCCTGGACAAGATAACCGACGAGGAAAAGGAACTCATCCTCTGGAAGAACCTGGAAAGGCTGCTGGACCTGTAGCGAGAAGAGCTACCAGGGCTACGAAGAGCGTTCGCCATTCTGGAACCAGAGTTATCGCCGGCCAGAGACTAGTATCCGGCAGGAATTAGCTGTGAAAGCAATCACCCCCATCCTGACCTTCCCCCATCAAGGGGGAAGGGATATATGGAATGAGTTCTAGAACCGTTGGAGGTTACCGGATGCGCAGCATAGACATCCACGCACACACCTTTACTCCCACCATGCTGCGGACACTGGACGCCGGCCATGACTGGTACGGCATGAGGTACAACGACGAGGACAAGCGCAGTATCTTCGTACGGGAAGGCAAGGTGGTTGGGATTCACCCCAAGTGCGTTTACACTCCCGAGGAACGGGTGGCGGATATGGACCGGATGGGCACCGAAGTACAAGTGGTGGCCATCCACACTCCAGTTTTTGGATACCACCTCTCTCCCGCCGACGGGTTGGCCCAGGCCCAGGAAGTGAACGACGACATTGCCGCATTTGCGAAGGAAGCTCCCTCCAGGTTCGCCGGTCTTTCCACCCTTCCCATGCAGGACGTGGACGCGGCCATCCGGGAACTGGACCGGGCGGTGAACACCCTGGGTCTCAAGGGGGCGGAGCTGGATACGGTGGTCAACGGGAAGACCTGGGATGAGCCGGAGTTTCTGCCCTTCTTCAAGGCGGCCCAGTCCATGGGGGCCACCCTGTTCTTTCACCCCCAGCCTCAGCACAACCTGATGCTGGAACGGACGAATAAGCACGCGCTGGGCAACTGCGTCGGGGTGCCGGTGGAGGATACGCTGCTGGTAGCCGCCCTGATATTCGGCGGCGTCATGGAAAACTGCCCGGACCTCAAGGTCTGCGTGGCCCACGGCGGTGGGCCGGCCTGCTTCGGAATGGGACGGCTGGACCGAGGCTGGCAGGTGCGTTCGGAGGCGCGGGTAAACATCAGCCGTCCGCCCAGCTATTACATGAACCGCATCTACTACGACATCGTGGTGATGAGCGAGCGGTCGTTGCGGTTCCTCATAGACCAGGTGGGCATTGAGCGGGTGGTGCTGGGCAGCGACTACCCCTTTGTGCCCTGGGACCCGTCGCCCACGGGCTGGCTGCAAGGTTTGGAGAGCATAACCCAGGAAGAAAAGGACATGATCCTGTGGAAGAACCTGGAAAAGCTGCTGGGGATTGAGACGACGGGGTAGGCACTAATCGAAGAATATACACACAGGAACACATGACTGGTTTGATGTCATCCTTTCCCATGGTGGTCTTGCCGTATTGAGGTGACTCAAATGTCCACGGAGAAGATTAACGGTGCGAAAAATTTATCCTGGGGCGACTGTGCCGGAGTTGAGCGAGACCCGGAGCGACTGGCCGGCGCCTGGACATTTGGCAAAACCCGCTTGCCGCTGTACGCCGTCTTTGAGAACCTGGCCAGCGGCGCTACCATCCAGGAGGTAACCCAGCAGTTCAGCGTCACGGAGGAACAGATCAAGGCCGTACTGGGACACGCAGCCCGTATGCTGGAAGAGGACCGACTGGCAGGGGATGATGGTCCTTGAAGATCCTGCTGGACCACAACGCCCCGCAGGGACTCAGACACCTACTGGATGACCACGACATTCAGACCGCTGAGTATCTCGGCTGGGAAACCCTGCGGAATGGTGACCTGATCAAGAATGCCATCCTTGACGGTTATGAAATAATCATCACCTGCGACCAAAGCATCCGGTTCCAGCAGAACCTAATCCAGCAACGAATTACTGTACTTACCATTACCACCAATGACTGGGACACAATCCAGACCAATATCTCCCTCATAAGGAGGGCCATAGACACAGCGCAACAGGGTGAAGACAACATTGTCCAAATCCGTCCGCAGCGCTGACAACCCGAAAGGCCAATGATGCTATGCCTGGCTAGAAATGATACCAGCCCAAATGAATGTTCGAGACCTATACTGAGTAAATCCTAAACGAGATATTAGCCATGAAAAACCTTTGGTCGGAAAGCGAAGCCCAATCCCTGGATGAACTGGACAAGCTGGTTTACATGAGCCGGCTGATTGGAGCGGACCCGTCGCTGGTGGTATGGGGAGGGGGCAATACTTCCATCAAGATTACCGAGCAGGACTTCCTGGGGCGGGACGTGCAGGTAATGCGAATCAAGGGCTCCGGCTCGGACCTGAAGTCCATGGAGCGATGGCAGTTCCCCCGGCTGGAACTGGAAAAGGTGCTGCCGGTCTTTGAGCGGGAGCAAATGTCGGACGAGGACATGGTGGACTACCTGGACCGCTGTGTGCTGGACCCCAATTCTCCCCGACCTTCCATTGAGACGCTGCTGCATGCGTTTCTGCCCTTTCACAGCGTGGCCCATTCGCATGCGGACGCGGTGGTGGGGCTGACCAACAACCGGGACGCTGACGACATCCTCAAGAGAGTCTATGGCGACAATATGGGGATCGTTGAGTACCTCCGTCCCGGTTTCCAGCTGTCCAGGCTGGTGGGATTGGCCGTAAAAGAGGCGCCTAACCTGGACGGCGTGGTGCTGGTGAATCACGGGCTGTTTACCTGGGGGAACGACGCCAGAGAAGCCTACGACCGGCACATTGACCTGGTAACGAAGGCGGAAGAGTTTGCCGCCTCGGGCGAGGGCAGGCTGTTTGGGGGCTGGCAGCGCAACCCCCTGTCGCCGGAGCGACGGAGGGAGGTGGCAGCCGCGGTGGCGCCGACGCTGCGGGGGCTGGTCAGCGAGCAGCGCCGTTCGGTATTGCGCTACGACAACGCAGACGACGTGCTGGAGTTCATCGGCTCGGAGGAAGGGCAGAGGCTGAGCGCCATCGGTCCGGCCACTCCCGACCATCTGATACACACCAAGCGCAAGCCGCTATGGCTGGATGTGGAAGACCCGGAGGACGTGGAGGCGGTGAAGGAGGAACTGCGGCGGGGGATGGCTGCTTACTCGGAAGAATACGCGGCCTGGTACCAGCAGCACACCACCGGGGAGGACTCCATGCTGGACCCCTACCCCCGCGTCATACTGCTTCCAGGGGTAGGCATGTGGACCACCGGACGGGACGCGCGAGCGTCGCTGATTACCAACGATATTTACCACCACACAATCAACGTGCTGCGGACCGCCCAGTCGGTAAGCGACTACACATCGCTGACGCCAAAGGACGCCTATGATGCCGAGTACTGGCCGCTGGAGCTGTACAAGCTGACCTTGGCGCCACCCGAAAAGGAGCTGGCCCGACAGGTGGCGCTGGTAACCGGGGCGGCCAGCGGCATCGGCAAGGTAATCGCGGAAAGGCTGGCCGGCGAGGGCGCCCATGTCGTGGTCACGGACCTGGACGCTGAAGGGGCGCAGGACGTGGCGACGGGCATCAACCAGGCAAATGGGGCCGAACGGGCCGCCGCGTATCCCATGAACGTGGCCGACCCGGCGCAGGTATCGGACGTATTCCGGAACTTGCGGCGCACCTACGGAGGTCTGGATATCCTGGTATCCAACGCCGGCATAGCGCCGGTGGGGGCCATTGACGACCTTCCGCTGGAAGACTGGCAGCGTTCCCTGGACATCAACACCACCGGTCATTTCCTGGTTTCCGCCGAGGCGGTGAAGCTGATGAAGGAACAGGGCATCGGCGGCAGCCTGGTGTTTATTGGAACCAAGAATGTGCCAGCGCCGGGGGCGGAGTTCGGGGCGTACAGCGTGGCCAAGGCAGCCGAGGTGCAACTGGCACGGGTTTTGGCCCTGGAGAACGGCCAGCACGGCATCCGGGTGAACGTGGTCAATCCCGACGCAATTTTCCAGGGTTCCCAGCTGTGGTCGCAGGAACTGAGGGAGGAACGGGCTTCGGCCCACGGGGTAACGGTGGAGGGACTGGAGGACTTTTACCGGCAGCGCAACCTGCTCAAGGCCAGGGTGTTCGCCGAAGATGTGGCGGAGACGGTGCTGTTCCTGGCGTCCAGCCGCTCGGCCAAGACAACCGGGGCGATGATTCCGGTGGATGGCGGGGTAAGGGAGGCGTTTGTAAGGTAGGGTATTGACTTCACCTAATCCGTAGGGGCAACCACAAGGGTTGCCCCTACCTCAACAGCAGACCATACCCACGCAGAAGGGCGCCCACCAGGGGCGCCCCTACATATTTTGCGAAATTGGCGGGTAAGGGCGGGGTTTAAACCCCCCCCGAACGTTTCCAGGGGTGAATTAACGCGGGCGGCCCCCCAGTTCCCCGC
>VXOH01000144.1 GCA_009840135.1 Chloroflexota bacterium
TGCCTGCCAGCCACCCTTGACTCATAACACGGTATCTAACCTTCCCCCATCAAGGAGGAAGGGAATTGTTCAAAAGTTACCTCCATTTTTCAATGAAGGGTTTGCCGGTTGTTACGAATGGATTGGAGCAATCTAGCCGGCAGAATCGCCCTCCAGATCACCCAGCCGGCGTTCCAGGCGGCGTTGCTGCAGCGAAATTGTCAGGTCGCCCCGCGTGCGTTCCAGGACGCCTCGCATGGCATCGGTGCTGCGGCGGAGGCCCCCGGTGACAGCTTCCGGGAAGTCAATGGTCACCAGGATGCCATAGATTTCGTCCATAACATCCATAAAGTCTTCACAGCGTTCAAAGGAGTCCCGGCGCAGGGCATCCAGGATGTAGCGGCGCAGCTCGCCAATGACCTCCGCCATGCCGTTCAAGTAGGCGGGTGGGTCAACATCAATATCATCGGGGCTGGGAATCTCCGCTCCCGAAATTACCGCCAGGGTTATGTTGGCTTCGGCATATTCCTTGCGGGCATCGGAAAGAAAGCCGGCGTAGTAAATCTCCGGGTTATCGTCGCGGATAGGCCGCGTCTCCTGCAGGCGCTGCCGGGCGCGGTCAATCAACTGGCGGGCGTCGTCAAAATCGCCGCGATGAACGGCCCGGATGGCATTGGCAGAGAACCGGATGACTTCCCGGGACACCGCAAGGGCCTGTTCCCGCGCCTGGTGCCGGACGGTCAGAGCTTCAATGGCTTCGGTGGCGATATTGTTGAGGACGTCGCTGTAATCGGAGGGCATTAGACTTTCCCTCCCGCCAGCCGGATGGCCTCAACCAGCCGGGCCGCCGCCGCTTCGGGTTCGGGCGCCAGCCCCACGGCCGCGGTAACGCAGACGGCATCGGCGCCGTATTCGATTACCGGACCCACGTTGTCAGCGGTTATCCCACCTATGGCCACCAGGGGAACTTTGGTAACTGATCGAGCTTCCTTGAGCCGTTCCGGTCCCTGGGGCCCGCGTCCCCCGGGCTTGGTAGTTGTCTGGTAGATGGCGCCGAAGGCCACATGGTCTGCGCCCATCTCCTGGGATTCGATTAACAGGTCAATTTCCCGGTTGGAGCGGCCCAGGACCTGCTGCGGGCCAAGAATCATTCGTGCCTGGGCCACGGGCAGGTCGGTCTGCCCCACGTGGACGCCGCCGGAGCCTATGGACGCCGCCAGGTCAACGTGGTCATTGACGATTAACAGAGCGTCATTGTCTTCGCACAGAGTCTGCAAGGCCTCGGCAAGGGGAAGAATTTCGCCCTTGTCTCGCAATTTGTCCCGCAACTGGAGCATTTTCGCTCCACCACGCACGGCGGCCTGGGCAATTTCCAGAGGATCCCGCCCGCCGGTAACTTCCGGGTCAATAATGACATAGAGACCGCGAATCCGGTCCGCATTCTCACGGCGCAGGGCCGCGCCGAGACAAGACGACATTTCTCCGACAATCTCTGCCAGTACTGCCGCAGATTCGGGGGGAAGGTCTTCCTCGTCGGACATCATTGCCACAGTAACCATGGTATTCAGTGTAGTTACACACAGGGTGAGGGCCTCCGGAATAGTCAAGCTTATCTGGTCCACCGGTAAAGCGTCCCCGGTGTCTGTGAGGACTTCCCTCAGAGCGGCCAGGCTTTCCCCAACACCCGGAACAACAGGACATCCGGCGGCCAGGGAGTGGGCGCCAATCAGGAAGTTTTCGGCCAAAGTGTCGGCCAGTTGGAGCTTTTGCGTCATATATTCAGGTCCTTTGGCAAAGAGCCTTCGCGGGCAGCGGCAATGTTATCCCGCACCGAGTCGGGCATGTCCATTCCGTGCCTCTGGAAACTCTCTTCCACGTTTCTGCCAATGTTTCGAGGGTCGCTGTAATAGTCCAGCGCGGAGCTCCCGCCCAGGGCCGGGAACTGCTCGTGGACCGACTGCACCGTCTTGCCCATGGCAAAGGAGGACATGCGACGCTGCATGTCCCTGCTTTGGCAGTAGGAGCATACGGGGTCCAGCTCGGCGTTTATGGAGCGGGTCAGGAAGGAAGATATTCCGTTGCAGGCTCCGCAGCGATATTCATAAATAGGCATAAGTTACCAGACTCTTGTCCGAATCCCGGCTAGTGGCTGTGGCCGTGGTCGCCCGGAGCGTCAAAACTGCGGGGACCTTCCTTGATTTCGCGGCGCATCTCATTGAAATCCGACGTAACCTGGCCTCCCATTTCCTGCTTGATTCGACCCATATAGCGGTTCAGGCTTCCGGGATCGTCTTCGTTAACGTCCCGCATGGTTTCCCCGCTGGGGGCCCAGTTCAGGCTGTCTCCCCAGGAAGGCTTGAAGGAAAACTGGGAAATCAGGCGGTCCAGGTTGTTCCCGCTGCAGCGGGCGCAGGTCCGCTCCTTGTCCTCGGACCAGCTATAAACCAGGACCGAGTTCAGGTGCTGGCAGTCCTGGCAGCGGTACTCGTAAATAGGCATTGGCTAGCTTTTCCTCCCCAGGCTTTTGCCGGGCCCTTGTCACGGCCTCTGCCATTGTAGCACGCGGGCGATATAGGGCAGTATGGAATAGCCAGCGTACGTTACCGCCCAGGCCGCTGTTGTATAATGCAGGGAATCAGACCAGCAACGCACCGGGCCGTATTGTGGCCTGTCTATTGAACCCCAACGCCAAGATTTGAGGTGCCTGTCATGGCCCAGGAATCCGCCGCGATGCCCCTCTTCGACACCGCAGAACAGCAGCCCCTCTTGATGATTATGGACGGTCACGCCATGGTACACCGGTCGTTCCGGGCCATCGCGACGCAGCGTCACCTGACGGTCTCCTCCACGGGAGAGGACGTTACCGGGGTTTACGGGTTTACCAACGTATTTCTCAGGGCGCTGCAGGACTGGAAACCGACGCACTGTGCCATCGCTTTTGACACTTCGGCGCCGACTTTCCGGCACGAGCGGTTCGAGGCATACAAGGCGCAAAGGGAGCCCTCTCCCCCCGAATTGCGACCCCAGTTCGGTAGGGTCAAGGAATTGATGGCCGCTTTCGGCGTTCCCATCTACGAGGTTGAAGGGTTCGAGGCCGATGACGTTATCGGCACCTTGTGCCGGCAGGCTGAAGAACAAGGCATGGACTCGGTTATTCTCACCGGGGACCGGGACACCTTCCAGCTCATCTCACCCCGGGTGAAGGTTGACCTTTCCTACAGCATCCAGGACCGCAAGGTGTATGACGAGTCGGAACTGGCGGGACGCTACGGTGGGTTGACGGCAGCGCAGCAGCCTGACTTCAAATCCCTCCTGGGAGACTCCTCGGACAACATACCCGGCGTTCCCAAGGTGGGGGAGAAACGGGCCATAGCCTTGCTGTCGGACTTCCAGAATTTAGAAGGCATATACGAGCACCTGGACGAAGTCAAGCCACCGAGCGTCCGCCAATCACTTACCGAGTTCCGGGACCGGGCCTTCGAAAATCGCGTGCTGATGACGATTGCGACCAATGCCCCGGTGGAATTGTCGCTGGAATCTTCCAAGTCCGGTGAATATGACCGCCAGAAGGTGGTTTCGTTACTGACAGAAATGGAGTTTCACAGTGTCATTGGGCGACTTCCGGCGCCGAAGTGGGACCCGGGAGCAGCAGCGCCCACCATCGCCGAGTCGCCGGCCCCGGCGGCGGCCCCGGATGCTGACTATGAAACTGTGATTACGGAATCCCAGTTCACTGATATGCTGGCAGAACTCCGGTCAGCCGGAGGTTTCTCCTTCGATACCGAGACAACAAGCCTGGAGCAGATGCGGGCCGAACTGGTGGGCTTGAGTTTCGCTACCGATCCGGGGAGGGCCTGGTACGTTCCGGTAGGCCACCGGGAAGGCAGCCAATTGCCGCTGGAGGAGGTCCTGTCCCAGGTAAAGTCCCTTATGGAAGACCCGACGTTGGCCAAGTGCGCCCACAACGCCAATTTCGACATGATGGTGCTGGCCAACTACGGCATCAACGTGCAGAACGTTTCCTTTGACACCATGGTGGCCGCCCACCTGCTGAGCCGAAACCAGATTGGGCTGAAGAATCTCTCCCTGGATGTGCTCGGCATAGAAATGCAGCCCATAACCGACCTGATCGGGCGTGGCGCGCGCCAGAAGACCTTTGACCAGGTTGCCATCGAGGACGCGACGCCCTATGCCGCCGCTGATGCCGACATGACGGCCCGGCTCCAGGGCCGGCTGGGGCCGCAGATTGAGCAGCGGAACCTGTCATCCCTGATGAACGACATTGAAATGCCGTTGACCCCGGTACTGGTCCAGATGCAGCGGCAGGGCATCAAGGTGGACGTGGGAATGCTCCACGAGATGGCGCGGGACCTTAACGAGCAGATGCACCAGACCGAGATGGAATTGTACGAGTCCATCGGCCATACCGTGAATATCAACTCCCCGCAGCAGTTGAGCGACCTGCTATTCAACGAGATCGGCCTGCCCAAGACCAAGCGCACCAAGACCGGTTATTCCACGGACGCCAACTCCCTGGAAAATCTTAAGGGCCTCCATCCGGTGGTGGACAAGATACTGGACTACCGGCAGATTTCAAAACTGAAGTCAACCTACGTGGACACCCTGCCGGAACTGATTAATCCCGATACGGGAAGGATACATACCAGTTACAACCAGGTGGGCTCGGCCACGGGGCGCATGTCCAGCAGCGACCCCAACCTGCAGAACATCCCCATCCGCACGGAGGTGGGCAGGCAGGTACGCCGGGCATTTATAGCCGAGGATGCGCCGGACTGGGTGCTTTTCTCGGCGGACTATTCCCAGATCGAACTGCGGGTACTGGCCCACCTTTCCCAGGACCCGGAACTGCTGGAAGCCTTCCGCCGGGGCGAGGACATCCACGCCGCCACCGCTTCGTTGATGAACGACGTCCCCATCAACGAGGTTACCTCGGACCAGCGCCGCATTGCCAAGGTGCTGAACTTTGGCGTCATCTATGGCCTTTCCGCCCACGGCATATCCCAGCAGACGGAATTTTCCAGGGAAGAAGGGGCCAGATTTATTGAGACCTATTTCAACAAGTATCCGGCCATTGCGGGGTACCTGGACGAGGTAAAGGCGACGACCCGGGAAACCCAATTTGTAGAAACCCTCTGCGGAAGGCGGCGCTACATGCCGGATGTGAACGCCTCCAACTTCAACGTTCGCCACGCCGCAGAGCGCATGGCCATTAACATGCCCATCCAGGGGACGGCGGCGGACATCATGAAGCTGGCCATGATCCGGGTGCAGGACCGCCTGAACCGGGAGAACCTGCGGGCCAGGATGCTGCTGCAAGTCCACGACGAGCTGGTTTTCGAGGTTCCCCGGGAGGAAATGGACGAGCTTCAGGACCTGGTATTCGACGAAATGCCGGCAGCCATGGACCTGGACGTAACCCTGAAGGTGGAAGCCAAAATGGGTGAGACCTGGGGGGACATGGAGTAGGGGGCCTGGGCCTAATACTCGGTCAAGGCAGGCATGAAGGGTTAAGGATGTACCGCTCGTGGTGAGCTTGTCGAACCACATCAGCGGCGGCCCTTCGACAAGCTCAGGGTGAGCGGGCTTTTGGTGACATTCCTAGCTTGAATGGGTACTAATATGTATATTAAAAACATCTCAGAGCCCACGAGGCGT
>VXOH01000098.1:0-20757 GCA_009840135.1 Chloroflexota bacterium
ATCACGGTGCAAGCATGAATCTTGACTTCAGCCAGCGAGGTTCCCGCCTGCGCGGGAACGACGAAAAGAGAGGCCGGGAGACTTCCTCCTTCAATTTGACGACAGCCCCTAAGCAACCAGCCTGGTTCACTCGGTGGCAGCAATATTTCAGGGAGATACTATGGGGACCTTCAACGTAGATATTGAAATTGGCAGTCCGGATGGGGTTGCATTTGAGACCTTTAACGCACTGGTGGACACCGGAGCGAGTATTACTACCGTGCCGGCATCGGCGCTCAGACGGCTGGGAGTAACACCGCATCGTCAGCTTACCTTCGCCTTGGCCGATGGCCGAGAGGTGCAAAGGGATGTGGGGCAAACCTGGATACGGGTGGGAGACGATTCGGCCATCACTTTTGTCGTGTTCGGAGATGAAGAGGTTGAACCTTTGCTGGGAGCTTATTCATTGCAGGGGCTGATGCTGGGCGTGGATTCGCCCAACGAGCAACTGGTTGCGGTACCAAGGCTATTGATGTAATGCCGGCCTGCCCGCCGCCGGTTTTGACGGCAGAACCGACCATACAAATTTACAGGAGGCAAAACCATGGCATTCAAGCTTAACCATGTTCATTTGAAGAGTCCCAGTCCCAAGGATACGGCTGACTTTTACGTTAACAGCCTCGGCGCTACGGTGGTGGCGGAGACGGGCAACGGCGGGTTCCGGCTGGACCTGCACGGCCTGCCCCTGAACGTCACCGGCAAGATTGACACCCAGACCCACGACCAGGTTTACGGCATCGAGCACATCGCCATTGATACCGACGACATTGACGGGACGGTGGCTGCGCTGAAGGCCAGCGGTGCGAAGATTACGGAAGAGACCCAGGTGGGCAATGGCCGGAAGGTGTGCTTCTTTGAGGGGCCGGACGGCGTTTGCCTGGAAGTCCTGGAGATGCAGGGGTAACGACCGAACCGAGTAATCTCACCTGAGATTGACTCAAGGCAAGTCCGACTTCTACACCCTGAATTGGCCCGCCCAGAATTCGAGGTTTCCGCCTTCGCGGAAACGACGGGCCTGCCAAGATGCGAAAGCGTTTCCCGTGGAATCATGGGGCGGCCACAAGGGCCGCCCCTACAATTTTCTGGAGGTCAGGCTGGCCAGATTCGGGCGCCCAGGCTGGGAGAGTGGGGGGCGTGGACCAAGTTGGCCACCACCCGGTGGGAGAATTCCTCGTCGGTGTCAATGAAATGGTTGTCCACGTCTTCCAGGGTAAGGAACTCGTAGAGGATGGCGTGCTTGGCCCATCCCACGATGGACACCAGCTTGCGGGCGCCGACGCACCCGGGCATGGGCCGCATCAGGGGCAAACGGGAGCGGGAGTACCAGGTGCCCATCTCGTCCTCGTTTTCCAGTGCGTTGATGTTGAAACTGCCGAACTGGATTACCGGGCCGGGAGTTAACCCAGGGTTGCGAGACTTGTACTCGGGCCCATTGACCCTCTCCTCCTCCAGGAAGATGCAGTAGCGGACGTTCTGGCGGAGGCCCTGCATCTCCAGGGTCCGAGCATCGGCGCGCGCCCTCAGTTCCGGAATGCTGGGGTCCACGAAGGTATGGGGGGACTCAGCGCCGAAGAGGAGCAGGTATTGGTTGCCGGCGGGGACGCCGGGGTTATCCACGCCGGGGTCGTCAACGTGGACCAGTCGGCTGTGAATCGACGCCTCCCGCTCGGGAGTCATGATGTTTTGCTGGTTGCACGCCCACAGGTAGCCGGGGCGCTGCAAAGTCCGCGGCAAGTACTCCTCGTGGAGCCAGGCCAGAAATTCCTCCTTGCCATCCTCGGGTAGGTCGTACCAGGTAGCCCACATCCCTCTGTCCATCGGCTGTCTCCTTTTGCCCGTTGGTTGGGCCAGTCTATAGGCACGATTTCCACACTGTCAATCGGCCGCTCCGTTGAACGAACGTGTCCTAAGGAGTGTCGTCAAATCACTCCATCATTACGGTGCAAGCAAGAATCTTGACTTCAGCCAGCGAGGTTCCCGCCTGCGCGGGAACGACGAAAAGAGAGGCAGGGAGACTTCCACCTTCAATTTGACGACAGCGGAAGTAACCGGACGGGACTTTCCAGTCTGAATATCAATGGCTGAGTCCGGTTTCTTGACAAGCCAATGTGCCCTTCCTACAATCCCGCTAATTTCCCACTCTCCGCTGAAAGGAGCTTTCCATGTCCTCAGAGTCTTTCTCTACCGGGTTCAGCCGCATCGTCAAACCGGATGCCACCCTGGAGAAAATTTCCGGCGGCCATATATTTACCGAGGGTCCTGTCTGGAATAACAAGGAAAACTTCCTGGTCTGGACCGACATCATAGACAACAAGATATGGAAGTGGATTCCCGGCCAGGGAACCAGCATTATCATGCACCCCTCGGGCAAGGCCGACGGAATGTGCTACGACCACGACGGGCGGTTGCTGGTGGCCGGCTGGAGCAGCCGGACGGTCTGGCGCTGGGAGCATGACGGTTCAACCTCTGTGCTGGCTTCCCACGTGGACGGCAAGAAACTCAATACCCCCAACGACATCATCATGAAGTCCGATGGCATTGTCTATTTCACTGACCCGTCCAACGGCATTCGCAACGTGGGAATGGAGAGCGAGGACGTCCAGAAATACGTGGACTACGAGGCGGTGTACCGGCTGGACCTGAGTGACGGCAGCCTGACCCTGCTGGCCGACGACTACATTAACTGTAACGGCCTGTGCTTCTCGCCGGATGAGTCCCTCCTCTACATAAACGACACGGCGCGGCGGGACATCCGGGTTTACGATGTGCTGGATGACGGTACCATAGGCAACGGACGCCTGTTCGCCGAACTGTTCCACGACGACCACGGCGCGCCGGACGGCATGAAGGTGGACGTGGAGGGCAACGTCTATTGCACTGGACCCGGCGGGGTATGGGTGACGGACCCGCAGGGCAACCACCTGGGCCGTTTGCTGGTGCCCGAGGACTGCGCCAACTTCGGTTTCGGCGATCCCGATTACCGGACCATTTACTTCACCGCCCGAAGTTCGATTTACCGGATTCGGGTGGAGATACCGGGTCTGCCCACATATCCCATTCCCGGTATCAGCGACTAGCTGCTATCCATGACAAGGCACTAAGAGTCACTAATGTTCCCTGTAGGAGAGGCAAATGACCTGGGAGTTTGAACTGGTAGCGGGGCCGGACGGCAATCGGGCCGATGGGCCAGCCTGGGATGGAGAGGCCCTGCTCTTTACGACGGTATCCGTACCGTCCAATACCATCCACAACAAGATACTCCGTTACGATCCCGGGACGGGAGAGGTCTCCGACTACCGGCGCTGGACCAATCGCGTGGTGGGCCTGACCTTTGCCGCCGACGGTACCCTTTACGGCTGCCAGAGCGGCGCCCGGCGAATTCTCCGCTACAACGGGGACGGGTCCGCCTCGGTAATGGCCTACAAGGTGGACGGCAAGTATCACAACCAGCCCAAGGACCTGGCCATAGACAGCAAGGGCCGCATCTGGTTCGCAGATCCGGTCTGGGGCCCGCCGGTGGTTGGCGGCCTGCGCGACTATGAACTGGCTCCCTATTCCATTGACTATCGGGCGGTTCTGCGGATTGAGTCCCCCAACCGGGATGCGCCTCTTACCCGCATGACCTTCGACACCACGACACCCCTGGATGTGGCCCTGTCCAGGGAAGAGGACGTACTCTACGTGGCGGAAAGCAGCGAGGAACCTGAGGGCAGGCGGGAGTTGCGGGCATACCCCATAAACGCCGACGGCTACCTGGGGGATTACAAGGTTTTGCACAGTTTCGGCGCCGACTACCGGGGCATTCACCGGGGCATCAGCGGGATGTGCCTGGACACCGAGGGTAATATCATCGCCTGCGCCGGCTGGGCACAGAGCGGTCCTGGGTCGATGATCTACGTCTTTTCCCCCGCGGGCCAGGTGCTGGAAACCCACCCCGTGCCCGCCGAGCCAACCAACTGCGCCTTTGGCGGCCCCGGCCTTTCCGACCTGTACGTAACCAGCTCCGAGGGGCACCTGTTCCGAGTGGGCAACACGGGCCGGCAGGGCTGGATGCTGTATCCGAAGGCGGCGTAAGACTGTCAGCAACTGCCGGAACTTGAGGAGGCTGTCCCATGGTAACCCAGGCGTTCAAACCCGAATTTCGGCGACTGGTGCCGGAGGACGCGGTGTTTTCCAAGGTGGCGACCGGACTCACATTTACCGAGGGCCCGGTCTGGAACTACCGGGAAGGGTACCTGGCCTGGGTGGACATAATCGGCGACACCATCTGGAAGTGGGTTCCCGGCGAGGGCAAAAGCGTGGTCATGTCCCCATCGGCCCATGCCAACGGTATGACCTTTGACAGCGAGGGCCGGCTGGTCATTGCCGGCTGGAGCGGGCGTACGGTGTGGCGCATCGAGCGGGACGGGACAGCTACAACCCTGGCTTCCCACTTCAATGGGGCCAAGCTGAACACCCCGAACGATATAGTCTTCAAGTCCGATGGCCACATATACTTCACCGACCCCTCCAACGGCTGCCACCTGGTGGGCCACCAGGGCGAGGACCTGCAGAAGTACCTGGACTATGAGGGCGTTTACCGGTTGAATCCCGACACCGGGGAGTTGACCCTGCTCAACGATGACATGGTATTCCCCAACGGCCTTTGCTTCTCGCCCGACGAATCTCTCCTGTACGTGAACGACACGACCCAGCACTATATTCGCGTTTTCGATGTGCAGGATGATGGTACCTTGGCCGACCCCCGCCACTTTGCCGACCTGCACGGCGCCGACGTGGGGCACCCGGATGGGATCAAGGTAGATACCGAGGGCAATGTATTCTGCACGGGCCCCGGCGGCGTATGGGTGCTGGACCCGGATGGCAACCACCTAGGCTTAATCCGGACGCCGGAGCCGTGCCACAACTTCACCATGGGCGGAGAAAGTCTGAGTTCCATCTTCTTTGCCTGCCGCACCACCATCTACCACATGGAAATCAGCGCCCAGGGGATAGGGGTGTGCCAATAGCGGTCGGCAAAGAGAGGCCTGCAAACAGGGGTTCTTTTTCCGCCACGAAGGCCCACTTATAGCCACCAACAGAATACTGCCGCATTGGGGAACCCGCCGAGGAGGTAAACCATGGTCAAAGAGGTCTATTTCTTCACCGAAATGGGTTACACCGCCTACTCCCAGGAAGTGGCCGCCAGCTGCGGCTACACCAACCTGATGTTCCCCAACGAAAACTTTGTCCCCGAAAAGGCCTCGGAACTGTACGGGATGTATTTTGAGGAACTGCAGTACTGCACCGAGAACGGCTTTGACGGGGTGATGATTAACGAGCACCACAACAATCCCCTGTGCATGATGCCCTCGGTAAACGTCATTGGCGCCGTGCCGTCCAAGCTGACCACCAAAGGCAAGATTGTCTTCCTGGGCAACGTGCTGCCCATCCACGAGAATCCGCTGAGAGTGGCGGAAGAAATCGCCATGATTGACTGCATTTCCGGCGGGCGCGTGGTGTGCGGGTTTGTTCGCGGTCTGGGGCAGGAAAGCTGGGCCACCAACACCAACCCCATCTACAACCGGGAGCGGTTCGAGGAAGCTCACGACCTGATTGTGAAGACCTGGACCACGCCGGGACCCTTCCGCTGGGAGGGAAAGCACTACCACTTTCGGGCTATTAATCCCTGGGCCATGCCGCTGCAGAAACCCCATCCGCCCATCTGGATACCCGGAGTAGCCAGCCCCGAGTCGGTGATTTTCGCCGCCCGCCACCGTTATCCCTATATCGCCCTGGCGCCGCCGCTGGACCTGATGGAGGAGATTTACGACCTGTACGACCGCACCGCCGCGGAGGAGGGCTACACCGCTACGTCAGACAACCGGGGCTACGCCATACGGGTCAACGTATCGGACAGCGACGAGCGGGCCTACGAGGAGGGCAAGAAATTCTTCTGGCAGCTGGGAACGTCCTTCGGCGTGGCGCCCAGGGAATGGCAGGCCCCGCCGGGGTATCTCAGCCGTGCGGCCACCCAGGGGCAGCGGCAGCAGCGGCGGGCAACAACCCGGTACGTCAACGCGGAAAGCCACGGCAACACCCGCCCGGTGGCGCCGGGCGGGCCGCCCCTGAGCTATGAGGAGGCCCACGCCACCTACCAGATAGTCACGGGCAATCCGGACACGGTGGTCAAAAAGCTGAAGCACGTGATTGACGTGGTGGACCCCAGCTACATGGTCCTGTGGGGTCGGGAAGGCCCCATGTCCCACGAAACCGCCACCCACTGTATTGATTTGCTGGGGCAAGAGGTTATACCGGCGGTTAAGGAGTATGAGTCGGCGCGGGGGAGGTAGGGCGTTTTCGGTGTGTGTTATCTATGGCTGGCGTTTAGGATGGTGATGCCGATGAGGTCTTCGCCGTCGTAACGGAGGATGATCTCATCGTCGGTAAGTTCACTATCGGTAGCTGGGCCTGTCTCTTTAAAGCTGATATACAGCACGTCACCTTCCGCGTCGTAAGACGAACGGAGGCTGCTGCCCGGGCATTGACGTAGAGCCGGGATGAGAGCGAGGTAGTGGTGGAGGTTGTCTACGGCCATAGTATTCTTCTTCGTCGAAGAAAGTTTTCCTTGCTGGTTAAGAACGCTGTGATGATAAAGCCGTTAACGCCAAGTTCTCTATATACTACCACAAGCCATTTTCCTATTCCTTGCGCCTTGACTGCCAATAGCGCACCCCGGTGGCCTTCCAGGATCATCTGTGCTTCCCCAACAGCCGCATGCACTTCGTCGCGCATGCCGATCAGTTCTTCGTGGCCTTCCACTATGTGAAACCATTGAGTGTCGGTGAGGCGAATTGGGATATTGTTCCTGGAATAAATAGTGTCAGGCATGTTGAGGAGAGAAAAGGGTGGCTGGAATGTGGGTCTGCCTCAAAATGGAGCAAAGGATTGAATCGTCATAAGTCAGGGTATGAGGGTCTAGGTGTCCTCCAGCATTGCCTTTACCCGTTCAATTCGCCCACACAGGTAATCAACTTCCTGAAAGTCTTCGAGAATATCGTCCTCTTCAACTTCGCCGCGTTGGATCAGACCGTCCATTTCTGCCAGGGACTTGACACCAAACTTGGCGCAGCGCGCCCGCCGGTCGGCGTCAAACAGGCGCAACTGCTCCAGCAAAAAGGCGCGAATGCTTTCCCTGGAAACTGCTTCCTCAGTCAGCGAAAACTCTTTAGCTACACTGGCTATATTTACGGCCATCTGCGCCTCCACAGCCCATGCTGTAGTCCAGGCTGCCAGAATTTGCGGTGTATTATACTCCAAAGGGAAATATGCCTGAAAACTTGAAGCCTCTTTAACCAACCCCTATTGACGCACCACCCCCGGTAAACCATACTTGGCCCCATCGAGAAAATAACCTTTCGGAGGTAAACGTCCTATGACTACTGTAGGAAGCGGAGAATATACTTACGAACTGATTGAGAGTTGGGCCAAGCTACCCGAGGGCGAGGAATTTGGCATGGTCAGCGCCTGCGCTACCGACTCTGAGGGCAATCTCTATGCCTTCCAGCGTAAAGAGCCGCCCATCGTAATTTTCAATCCCGATGGCGAATTTATTGGTTCCTGGGGCCTGAACGCCATCAGTAATCCCCACGGCATCTTCATCAAGGACGACATCGTCTATATTACCGACCGCGAGGACTCGGTGTGCCTGCGCTATACCCTGGACGGCAAGCCCCTGCAGGTAATCGGCGATCGAGGCGTCCACTCGGACACCGGCTGCGAGGTCCCCGGGGAGCTCTGCCCCCGCTCGGCCGGTCCCTTCAACTACCCGGCGGAACTGGTTCCAGGCGCCGGCGGCGACATGTACGTTGCCGATGGCTACCGAAATGCCCGGGTCCATCGCTTTGCCGCCAACGGCGACCTGAAGTCCTCCTGGGGCGAACCCGGAAAGGACGCGCCCAACGAGTTTCACCTGGTCCACAGCATGATGGTGGGCGCCGACGGCCTGCTGTATGTTTGCGACCGTGAGAACAACCGGATCCAGATTTTCAACGCCGATGGCGAGTACCAGGGGATGTGGACGGACGTGCTGCGGCCCATGGACATCTCCCAGGACGACAACGGCGTCTTCTGCATCAGCGAGGGCGGGCGGGACGCGCGGCAGGGTTGGACCGAGGAAACGGACTCACGCATCAGCCTGATGAACGCCAATGGCGACCTTCTGGCCCGCTGGATCATCCGGGGCGGCCATGGCTCCTGGATTGCCCCCAACGGCGACATTTACGTCGGTGTGCCCGACGGCGTGGGCGTGGACAAGTACGCCAAGCAGTGAGCCTGAATTGCTGCTAAAAAAGGGGAGTGGCCAGTCCGGCCACTCCCCTTTTGCTTGCCCCTTAACGGAAAATGCCCGTGAGTAGCGTTTCACGGGCAATCGCGTCTTCAAATCTGAAAGCTGGCGACCCGGAGCGGACTCGAACCGCCGATCTCCGCCTTGACAGGGCGGTATGTTAACCAACTACACCACCGGGCCACTCAATCACTACGGCGCATACCTGCGCCGTGTATTGAGTTTATGACTTTTGCCGTTGGCGTGTCAAGACGCCGTTGCTGGCCACCTGGCGTTCAGGATCGCTGGGAGATGGTTGGAAGACCGTGGTGAATAAAGGGGAGGGGGAAGTCTGCCATTCATGCCCTGCAATTGTCACCCTTCCGCCTGCTGCATTATATTACCCCTATGAAACAGCAGCGGATGGAGTTGAGGAGATTCAATGACTACTGACCAAGAAACCACGCCCCGTCCTCTCGAGGGATTACGAGTACTGGATGCCACCCACATTGTGGCCGGTCCCTTCTGTGCCATGATACTGGCCGATATGGGCGCTGAAGTTATCAAGATTGAACGTACCCGGGTAGGGGAAAGGGCCCGGCTGAATGAACCCTTTGTGGCCAGCGATGACGGTCGCAAGGTCAGCGCCCGTTTCCTGGCAATAAACCGCAACAAGAAGAGCGTTACCCTGGACCTTCGGAACCCCCGCGGAAAAGCAATCTTTGAGTCCATGGTCAGGGAATCCGACGTGCTGCTGGACAACTGGGGCCCTGGAGCCTTGCGTCGCCTCAACCTGGGATTCGAGCACCTTCGGGAGCTCAATCCCCGGCTGATTTACGCCAGCATTACGGGCTACGGGGACAGCGACGGCTTGCGCGGCCCCTATTCCGACTGGCCCGCCAATAATCCCTGCGTCCAGGGTATGGGAGGCTGGATGGAGATTACCGGCGCTCCGGACGGGCCGCCCCAAATGGTTGGGGACAACATCGGCGATTCGGTGCCCGGTGTCTGGACGGCCCTGGGGATAATGATGGCCCTGGAGACCCGACGCAAGACGGGGCGCGGACAGCACCTGGACATGGCCATGTATGACTGCATGGTGGCCCATACCACCAGCATAATGCCCTTCTACCAGGCCAGCGGCCAGGTAACCACCCGGGCCAGGGAGAACATGATAACCGCCCAGCTGGCCCTGAAGGCCTCCGACGGATACGCCGTGCTGGCTGGCTCCGGTGGCGGTGGAGGAAAGTGGGAAGGATTATGGACGCTGATTGGCCGCGAGGATCTCATCGAGGACCGCCGCTACCTGGGCGAAGGTGTCAGCGGCGAGTTCTATTTCAACCACATCGTTCCGGCTATCGAGGAATGGTCACAGCACGTACCCAAGCTGGAAATTGCCCAGAAGCTGATTGAGCTGGGATTTTCCATGGGTGTCGTCCAGGATGCGGCCGATCTGGACCAGTGCCCTCACCTGGAAGCTCGGAAGATGTTCGTAGAGAGCGGAGATTCCCTGGGCGGCCCCTTTAAGACCGTCAACAATCCCATACGGCTAACGGAGTCTCCCGACACGGCGGACAGCGCCCCTCCCCTGCTGGGCGAGCACAACCGAGAGATATTGTGCGCCATTGGTGGCGTCACTCCCGATGAACTGGAGCAATTGCAGGAACAAGGCGTGGTGTAGAGAGTATGCAGGCCTCACCTTTCAGGCTATAATTGGTGACACATTTGTAGTTGTATGCCCTGTACCAATGAAGATGAGGATTGCAATGCCTAGAGGAGATTACAAGCGAGGCGAAGCGGCCGACCTGGGTCGAGCCATTTACATCAAGAAGATCAAGCCCCAGATGTCTGAGGAAGACATCGGCAAATTTGTGGCTATAGACGTGGACACTGAGGACTATGAGGTTGGTATGGACATTGGTGAAACAATCCATACATTGAGACTTCGCAAGCCGAATGGTGTATTGACGGGTCAGCGAGTTGGATACAGAACACCATTCAGCTTGGTTCCCCGAAGGCCCGATGATGTTTAGTGGGAGGGTAACTCCACGGCTGGAACCGGTGGTACCACTGGATCTTGTCGGTGCAGATGGGCAAAAGCACACTATTGATTTCATAGTGGATACAGGGTTTGATGGAGACATTTGCTTGCCGAGTGAGATGATTCAACGGCTAGGGTTCCCGCTTTTTGAAGAATATGTGACAACCCTCGCAGATGGTCAAAAGGCGATACTGTCAGGCTACGAAGGGCAGGCTGAGTGGCACAGCAGAGTAAGAACGGTGCTCGTTCTGGAATCTGCTGGCGACCCTCTTTTGGGTATGAGAATTCTCTGGCGAAACAGAATCACCATTGACAACTATGCCAATGGCCCAGTCATTGTTGAGGAACTGGGATAGTTGCGTCATGCTAAAAGGCGAGAGAAGGACTCAAAAGCTTACCCGCCGCCTGGAGAAAAAGCGCCGCAAAAGCAACCGAAAGGCCCTGCAAGTGATAATTGACGCGGCTTCCAGGCGCCGAGGGAAGATTACCGGGGCACGAAAACGGGTTGAGTAATGCGAATTGGCTCGGTACAATGTCCGTGCAATAGTCGCAATTCGCAATTCAGATATCCAGCCTGTGAGTCGGAGCGTCTCCCTTGTTTCAAGCCCCCCGAGGAACCGCGGATCTCCTGCCCGAGGAGCAAAAGTACCGCCGGTACATAGAATCCAGGGCCGTGGCGCTTGCCCAGAGCTACGGCTACGGCCGCATAGATAGCCCGGTCTTTGAAGACGCCGGGCTTTTTGTCCGTTCGGTGGGTGAAGGGACCGATATCGTCGAAAAAGAAATGTACACCTTCGAGGACCGGGGCGGCGACCTGGTAACTCTGCGCCCCGAAGGCACTGCTCCCGTTTGCCGCGCCTACCTCGAACACGGTATGCACAATCTTCCCCAGCCGGTCCGAATGTACTATTTCTGTCCCGTATTCCGCTATGAACGACCCCAGGCTGGCCGGTTCAGGCAGCATCACCAGTTCGGCGTGGAGGTTCTGGGAGACCCTAATCCTGCCGTAGATGCCGAGGTGATTGAGTTGGCGTGGCGGTTGATGCACTCCCTAGGCCTTACCGACATTCGGCTGTTCGTCAACAGCATTGGGGACAAGGAAAGCAGGCCTGCTTACGTGCAACAGTTGAAGTCCTATTACTCGGAACGTTACGAAAATCTCTGCGGAGACTGCCGCAACCGGCTGGACCGAAATCCCCTGCGGTTGCTGGATTGTAAGGTTTTGGGTTGCCGAGCCATGGGTGAGGAAGCGCCCAGGTCGGTGGACCATCTGGACCCGGATAGCCTGGACCACTGGGAGCGCCTCAAGAGTTACCTTTCTGCCATGCAGATTCCCTTCGAGGTTGACCACCGCCTGGTCAGGGGCCTGGACTATTACTCGAGGACCGTATTCGAAATTCAACCGGAGGAAGCCGGCGCCCAGTCCACCATTTGCGGCGGGGGGCGCTACGACGGCCTGATGGAGCAGTTGGGTGGCCGCCCCACGCCCGGCATCGGCTTTGGGTCCGGTCTGGAGCGACTCACCCTGAATTTGAAGCGGAGCGGCGTAGAAGTTCCCGACCTGCCGGCTCCATCCTATTTGGTGGCCAATGTGGGAGACGCCGCCAGGCTTCCGGCCCTGGAACTGGCATCACGCATTCGACAGGCGGGAGCCGGGGCAATCCTCAGCAGCGGTACCCGCGCCCTGCGCGGCCAGATGCGCCAGGCCAACGCCCTGGGAATTCCCTACGTCGTAATCCTGGGAGACGATGAAATAGGCAGGGGCGAGGTCGTAATCCGTGACATGGAAACCTCCACCCAGCAAACCATTCCGACGGCGGAGTTTCTGCAGTCGCTGGCCTCGGATTACTAACTTCCGGCTTCATTTATAGTTCCCGCACAGTACCGCAACCCTCCTGTTCCACCCTTGCAAGCGGTGGTATTGTTGGTCGCCCGTGGCAATGCAGTGTCCGTGTATTTTTGTCCGTGTTTTTGGTCGCCTGTTTCCTGATGGCTTGCAGCAATTGGTCGGGAGAGACCGGGACAGCGGGCGAAGAGGGCTCCCACCTACCTCGAACTTCGTTCGAACTGGATCCTCCGCGCTCACCCCAATCGGCATCTTTGCCCATGCCTTCACCGGCCCCCGCAATAATCCCTGCGCCGCCCACCATGGCCTCGGCGAAGGTGTACCGGATTGTTCCGCGAACACTCCGGCCTTCCCATCCATCGGTTCCCGCTTCGGATGTTGCCGGAGCCAGCGGGGCCGAAAGCGCTGCCCGAGAACCGAACCCAATTTCTCCCACAGCAGACAATTCAGAATATCTGCCAGGACCTTCCCCTTTGCCGGCCCGTACGCCAGCTGCCCCAATTCCAACACTTGGCCCCACGGTAGTTCTGCCGACCCCTGCCATGCCGCACCCATCGCCGGCTCCCCAGGGCAGTGAGTCTCAAGGCACGCCGGTGGAACCGGACATGCCCCCAACCGCCGCGCCCAGTCTGGCCAGGCCTCCGACTCCTTCACCGGGAATTACTACTCTTCCTGAGCCAACTTCGGCGGCAATGGCCACCGTTTCCATTGAACTGATCACAGAGGTAAGTGAAGTGGGAGCTGGCCAGGAGTTCGATGTTCAAGTAAGGGTCAATGCCGGCATGACGAATCCGGTGGATACGGCGCAGGTTTACCTGGCCTTTGACAACACGAAACTCGATTTCGCTTCCCTGAAGGCCGGCAGCCGTCTCAGATACGTGCTTCTGAACGAGTCCAGCCAAACCTCGGGCCAGGTCGGATTTGCGGCGGGGACAACCGGGGCTGCCCAGGTCGCCCCCTTCGTGCTGTGTACCGTTACGTTCAGGGTAAGAGGATCTGGTGGGCAGGGCGAAACGGAAATCGGTTTTGCTCCCTTGCGATCCCCCCGACATACCAAGGCCATATTTCAGGGCCTGAACGTAACTGGAGACCTGGAACCACTCCTGGTAGTGGCGAGATAGCTTGCTCAATGCGGCCACCCACTCTCTTTCTCTGTAAGAGCAGGAATTCTACTGACAGTTGCCTGTTGACTATTGGCCAAGCATATTAGAACATTGGTTCAACTTTTGATCGGCTTGGTGAAAACCGAGCCGGCAATTATTTACAAGAAGGAAAAGGAGCCAGGAAATGATTGAAGCATTGGCAAGAGGAATGAATCTGTACTATCGGGGCTACGTAATTCATGAAGATGTGCCGTCGGTCTGCTATACGATTTACGACCGCCGTCCCGACCGGGTGGAACTGGCCACTGCCGGTACGTCAAGGGAAGCGATGAAATGGGTTGATTCGCGAATTGCCATTGAGGAAAAGCTTCGAGATACCCAGGTTACCATTGAGGAGTTGCTCCTTCTCGCCCGGGGAGCGATAGCCGCGTAAAAGCAGGATGCCTGAGCTGGGCGCGCTGTTCACCGGATCGCCCGCCCTCTCGGGGCACTTTCCCCTCTCTTACTGGCATCACCACACTGACAGGTCGGTGCGTTGACATTTGCAATACTCTGCCACACTAGGTACCATAGTCCACTGAGCATGTGTCCATTGTGACCATTTGCAGGCGTTGGTAGTCCCATAATTGAAGTGTTTTGTTGGAGGGTTTCATGCTCTTTAGGCAGTTCAAATGGCAGATTTTGATGGTTCTCGTTGGCGTTATCGCTGTAGGCATGATGGCGTGCGCCAGCCCGGAACCGATTACGGTGATCGAGGAACGGGAAGTTGTCAGGGAAGTGCCCGTAGAGGTTGTCAAGGAAGTCGAGGTCGTGAGGGAGACCCCGGTTGAAGTGGAGGTAGTGAAAGAGGTTGAGGTGGTCCGGGAAACTCCCGTAGAAGTCATCAAGGAGGTAGAAGTACCCAGGGAAGTTGCGGTTATCCAGGAGGTACAGGTAGTTTCTACCCCTACCCCTTCACCGATAATGGGCCCCAAGGAACCCTATGTAATTGGGGCGATGGACGCTGTGACCGGCATCGGCGAGAGTTACGGTACGGTTATCGTGCAGGCCAAGCAAATGGCAGTGGATGATGTAAACGCCGCCGGAGGAATCGACGGCCATATGCTGGAGCTGATCATTGAAGACTCAAAATGCAATGGTCAGGATGCGATAACCGCTTACAAGAAACTTACGGATGTAGATGGGGTAAAGATCATACTGGGCACCACGTGCAGCGGCGCCATGTTAGGAGCTGCCCCATTGGCCGAGGAGGACGGTGTAATATTGTTCTCTGCGTCGGCCACCAGCCCCGACCTTGAGGAAGCCGGCGACTACATCTTCCGAACTGCCATAAATGACGCCAAGTTGGGCGTTGACGCAGGAAACACCATTTGGGTTGATGGCGTTCGCAACCTGGCAACTATTAACGAGAATACTGACTACGCTGAAGGTGTTCAAAGGACCACGGTGGAGCGATTTGAGGAACTTGGCGGAACCGTAGTCGCCGTCGAGAAGTATGGTTCCGACTCCACCGATTTCAGGACCCAGTTGACCAAGCTGCTGGCGAATGACCCTGATGCCATCCTGTTGGCGGCCCAGTCAGAGTTCAGTGGCGGAACCGTTATAAAGCAGGCCAGGGAGCTTGGATTTGACGGGACCTTTTACACTGAGGTTGTGCCCACGGGTACGACGGCTCTGGAAATAGCCGGCGAATCTGCCACCGGTGTAAAGGCCATTATTCCCAGTCCCGACCTTGAAACGCAAAGGGGCAAGGACTTCCTGGCTAACTTCCGGCAGCGATATGGCTATGTAACTCTGCCCTGGTTCATTGGTTCAGCTTACGACGACGTCCATATCACCGCCGAGTGTCTC
This sequence comes from Chloroflexota bacterium, assembly GCA_009840135.1. Lineage (GTDB taxonomy): Bacteria > Chloroflexota > Dehalococcoidia > Lucifugimonadales > UBA3495 > Bin22. The sequence continues at coordinate 15,186 of VXOH01000098.1, forward strand.
AGGCAAACGGGAGATGATCAGGATGCCGACGGATTCAGGGATTGTCTCTACGACATATCGTGGAATGGAGCAATTGGCGATGGTTACAGCTTCGACGAAAAAGGTGAAGTTGTAGGGTTGGCTAATGCCGTAATCGAGGTGCTGCCCCTGAGTGAAAGGACACCGGAGAATAACGGTTACAAGGTGCTTGGCCCCGCTCCGCTGCCCTGATCACTCCCAGGACTGTTTAATTCCGAAAAGGGTTGGCCTGGCAATTGTCTGCCAACCCTTTTACATTAGGCCCGGGTGATGCCGGGAGCCGCAAGTGTAGCAGTGCGCAGGTAAGTGCTTAAATTAGCGGAATGAAGCCAGTCGTGTACTACGATCCTTGCAGCCCATGGATTGCCGCACCAAGTGAAAAGCCCCTTCCGCATTTGATTGCGGAAACAGGCTAAACAAACAGCTATGATTACGCTAACATTAGACCCAAAGGGACCCAGGACCTGTTACGGCTGCAGCCTGAACCTGCCGCAGGGTGTCGATTGCTAGGCTATTTCTCCAGGACTGACCGAATCATTGCTACGGCGTTGGTCGTTGCCATCCTGGCATACATTGCGTGGAGGGCCATTACCTCGCCCGAGCAGGCCATGCAGTTTGGTTTTAATGGCTTGTCGGTGGGAGCAGTGTATGCGCTTATGGCCATGGGCTTTACCCTGGTTTACAGCACCGTCTGGTTCTTTGACCTTTACTATGGGGCGGCGGCGGCCCTGGGAGCCTATGGAGTATTCTACCTCAGGTCCCAGGAGCATCTGGGCGGCCAGTACGATGTAAACTCGCCCGTAGTTAACCTGCTGTTTGCCCTGGTTGTAGCGGGCGTGGTGGCCTGGGCCTTCCATACCCTGCTGTACAGTCGCCTCCAGAGGCGGTTTTCCCCCGGGATTCTCCGGGTTGTCGGAGGAATTGTTGCCCTTGGGGCCGGCGTGTATGCGGCGGCGGTTCTGGTGTTCCCCACGCAAATTCACTTGACTTTTGGCCCATTGCTAGCGGCAGCGGCCGGCCTCGCGCTGGTCTGGCTGGCGGGCTCCCTGTACCATAGGCTCCTGGGCCAGCGTGGGAGGGTCGCTTTCCTGATTGTCGCCGGTGTCGTCTTCGCGGGCCTGGCCGCAGGCGCCGCAGTCTTGATAGCCCTTTCGCCGGGCAGTAAGTTGTACTTGACCTGGGCCTTCTCATGTTTGCTGGCCGGCTCGGTGGGGCTGGCTTTGTATCGCGGGCTGTACGTTTACATGAGGCAGCGTTCGCGGTCGCCATTGATAATGCTGGTGGCTTCCCTCGGCATCCTGCTGGCCCTGTCCGCTTGCATTTCCATCATATTCGCCAGCGCTCCCAGACCCTTGCCTGACCCCTTCGGCACCGTTCCCTGGACCATCTGGGAGGCCCATATCAAGGGGTTCAACCTATTTGCCATAGCAGCTGCCCTGGCCGGGTTCGTGTCTCTCCTGATACTCCTGAAGTGGACTTCCTTTGGCCGGGCGGTAAGAGCCATTGGCGACGACGAAGAGGTATCCAAGGTTGTGGGCATCAACACGACGGTCATCATAGCCGCCGTGTTTTTCATAGGCGCCATGTTTGCCGCTTTCGCCGGAATCCTCAGCGGCCACGATACCGCCATACAGCCAAGAATGGGGCTGCTGCTCCTGCTCAAAGGCTGGATTGCCTCGGTGGTGGGAGGTATTGGCAACCTCTACGGCGCGTTGCTGGGGGGATTTGTCCTGGGTGTGATAGAACAATTCGCCATCTGGGACCTGGCCGGCGAATGGAAGGACGTGGTGGCGTTCGTTCTGCTGATTATATTTCTGTCATTCTGGCCCCAGGGCCTGATTCCAAGGAAGTAGTTGCGTGCTGAGTAAACCACCCGGCCTGCGGCAGATTCTGGAATTGTTTCGTAATCCTCGGGGAGCAGTGTCGCCCTCGCGGGGCAACATCGAACTGTGGGCCAATATAGTGATCCTGGCCGCCGCTGCCGTATTCATGCTGGTCAAGGGGGCCACCTTTGCCGTAACGCTGGGCACCGTTTTCGCCATCTGGGCCATGCTGACCGTCAGCCTGAACCTGGTGGTCGGGTTCAGCGGCTTGCTGTCCATCGGTCATATCGGGTTTTTTGGCCTCGGAGCATATTCCGTGGCCATCCTGACGTCCACCACCTCTTACGAACAGCTCCGCACCGGCTCTATCCCCACCTTCGGCTGGCCCTTTTTTGCCGCCCTACCCGTGGCTGTGGTGGTGGCCGGCCTGGTCGCGCTGGTGGTGGGAATCGCATTCAACCGTTTCCGTGACGACATCTACGTGCTCGTCTCCTTCGGGTTTGCCATCATCGCATTCAACGTCTTCCTGAATTTACGGCCGGTCACCCGCGGAGCCTTTGGCATTCACGACGTGGCCAGGCCGCAGATTGGCAGCTGGGTGCTGGATTCGGAGTTGGAGTTGATGCTGCTGGCCCTCGTACTGTTGGCCATCGTGGTGGGAATTTCGTGGTTTATAGTCTCTTCGTCCTTCGGCAGAGTGTTGACCGCTATCCGGGAGGACGAGCAGGTGGCGGAGGTGTTTGGGTACCACGTTACCCACTATAAGCTGGCCGTCTGGGTAATATCGGCGATGATGGCCGGACTGGCTGGAGGTATGTTCGCCAGCTGGACCACCTTCATTGACCCCAATTCATTCATCCTGCTGGAGTCGGTGTTGCTGGTTTCCATCGTTATTCTCGGTGGACTGGCGACCATCTGGGGGTCACTGCTGGGAGCGCTGGCCTTTGTTCTTTTGGAAGAGGGAATGAGGTTCCTGCCGGGTCTGCCGCAGGAATACGTTGGCCAGGCCAGGCAGGTCGTGCTGGGCGTAGCCCTGGTTCTCCTGATGCTATTTCGGCCCCAGGGCCTCCTGGGGAGGTTCAGATTATGAACGCCTCGAACTCGGCAAATCGGGAAGACTACATCCTCCAGACCGTTGAAGTTTCCAAGTACTTCGGCGCCGTAGCGGCCGTGGACGGACTCAGCATTGCCATTCCCAGAAAAGGGGTTACCAGTATCGTGGGGCCCAACGGCTCGGGCAAGTCCACCCTTATAAATCTGCTCAGCGGGATCCTGCCTCTGGACGAAGGAATGGTGATCATAGACGGATTGGGACTCAGGGTAGTGCATGCTCATGAGACGCCCGACCACAGCATCACCCGCACCTTCCAGGAAGTGCGCCTCTTTAATCAGATCAGCGTAATGGACAATATCCTGGTGGTGCTGACCACCCGCGGGTTCTGGCCCTCCCTGTTCGAGCGGTCCAAGCGCCGGCACCGGGAGCAGGCCCAGGAAATTCTTGAGAAAGTGGGCATGTGGGAGAAGCGGGACTCCCTGGCGATGGACCTTTCCTACGGCCAGCGAAAGTTGCTGGAAATTGGGCGGGCCATGGCGTTGAACGTCAACATATACCTCCTTGACGAGCCCTTCGCCGGTCTCTTCCCTCAGATGCTGGAGAGAGTGAAGGATATCCTCAAGGACATGCGGGATGAGGGTAAGACCATCATTTTCGTTTCCCACAACATGGACATAGTCCGGGAGATGGCCGACCACCTGATTGTCCTGGAGGACGGCAAGTTTCTCCTTTCCGGCGAGGTTGAGAATGTACTCAATCAGCCCCAAGTGATAGCGGCCTACCTGGGTACCTGAGTCTGGTACCTGAGTCTGGTACCTGTGCCCGGCGCCTGAATTTTGGGGCCCGGCCTTGGGCCGCATTACTTTCTTCCGGGCTTACAACACCTGGTAAGTTATGAGCGACATCAGTACAACTACGGTGCTCGACAATAGATCCTCCGACGACGAAGCCCTGGTTCTCGAGCTTCGGGACGTCACGGTGCAATTCGGCGCAGTGGTGGCGTTGAACCAGGCTACCCTGGGTGTGAAGCGGGGTGAACTGGCTGCCGTCATGGGGCCCAACGGCGCAGGGAAGTCCACAGTCCTGAAGGCCATAATGGGCCTGGCGCCGGTCACCGGGGGCGAGGTCTTCTGGAGGGGCGGACGCCTGTCCTTGCCCACCCATGAAATCGTCAAGCAGGGGATATCCTTCGTGCCCCAGGGCCGTCGGGTCTTTACCCACCTGTCGGTTGCGGAAAACCTGGAAATAGGTTGCCTGTACCTGAACGACAAGGCGGAACAGGCAAGAAGACTGGACTCGGTGCTGGAGTTGTTCCCCGTGCTTTACGAGAAACGGAGGGACATGGCCAGCCAGATGTCCGGCGGTCAGCAGCAGATGCTGGCCCTGGGACGCGGGCTGATGGCTGCCCCCGAGGTTTTGTTACTGGATGAGCCGACCCTGGGTTTGGCGCCCATCGTGGTTAAGGAAGTGTTCGACAAGGTCCACGAAATTAACCAGCGCCTGCGGACCACTACCTTCGTTGTCGAACACAACATCAAGGGCGTCCTGGACATTGCCACCAGGGCCTACGTATTGGACAAGGGGAGGGTGGTCCACGCCGGCACTCCCCAGACGGTGCAGGACACTAACATACTAACCGATGTGTTCCTGGGCCGCTTCGGCGCCTCCGACGAAGAGGCCGAATAGCTGGCTGTATCCCCCGCCCGCCTTGATCGCCACCGTTATCTGACTGAACAAGGTCCCGGTAGGATGAACGATTTCCCCTTGAATCGCCAGGTCGTGGAATTGAGCCATGCCCTGACCCCGGCAATGCCGCAGTGGCCCGGCGACCCCAGGCTGGAGCTGGAGCCCGTGGCAAACCTCCAGGAGAATGGTTTCTTCCTGCGCCGCTTCTCCATGGGTGAGCATACGGGTACCCACGTAAACGCCCCGGCGGCCTTTCTGGAGCAGGGGGCGGGAATTGATGAATATCCCGCCGGTTCTCTGGTGGCGCCTGCCATCGTCATTGATGTCACTGCGGAAGCACGGGATAACCCGAATTATCTGCTCCGGGTGGACAAGCTCCTGGCCTGGGAAAGGGAGCATGGCCCGGTGCCGCCGCGTACCCTGACCCTGCTCTATACGGGTTGGCAGGACAAGTGGGATTCGCCGGACGACTACCTGGGCAAGTCCGATGACGGCGCCATGCACTTCCCCGGCTTCGATGCCCAGTCCACCGGGATGCTGCTTACCCAGCGGGGCGTTGCCGGCTTGGGCATTGACACCCACGGCGTTGATGGCGGCCAGGATACGGCATTCTCCATCAACCGGAGGGTCCTGGAGCAGCCCCGGCTGGTGCTGGAAAACCTCAGCAACCTGGACAAGCTGCCCCCGTTGGGAGCGGTCCTGGTAGTCGGTATTCTACGACTCAAGGGAGGGTCGGGGTCGCCGGCGTCGGTACTGGCGTTTCTCCCGTAGAGCGGGGATTGGTTATTCTGACAAAACAGGGATGGGGAGCAACTTTGAGTAGGTTAGATTCCGGCTGAAGTGGACTGCCGTCTGAACCCAAGTTAAGGCAAGAGCCAGGGGGGGGGGGGGGGGCACCCCCCCGCGCCAACTGTCGCCGGGGAAATGTAGCATATACGGGGGTCCAGGTTTTGGGTTTTGCCAGCGCCCGGCAAATTAAGAGCCCGGGGGG
>VXOH01000098.1:20767-41399 GCA_009840135.1 Chloroflexota bacterium
CCGATATCTACACTCTTAAGCTCGGCGTCAGTGTCATATTTGAATAAGACAAAGCTCATGTGGACTGCCGTCTCAACCCAAGTTAAGGCAAGAGCCTGGGGCGGTTCGCGAACCGCCCCTACGAGTAAAGCGATTGCCTGGAAAGGTACCCTATCTGGAGTTCCAGTTTTTGGGTTGTCCCCTGGCCCTCTACTATACGAGCCATGGGGCTGGCCCGGTATGGGTCAAACGGCGCCCAGCAGCGCCCGTCCATATTGGAACCTCCGGCCGTTTGACGCCCTGGGGCGCTGACCGGCACACCCATATGGACGGGTAAAGGGAAAGGGGGACTGAATCTCAGCCGGCAATTACCTCTACAGCTTGCCGACACCCGCGCTGGCGCAGTCTTCGTCCTGCTGGCTGGTGCCACCGCCCACACCACAGGCGCCCTCAATGACTCCATTGCGGATGATGGGTACGGCGCCCTGGCCCATGATCATCTCTCCGCCTGAGGCTGCGTTGATACCTGCCGGCGTCGGCTGGGTGGCCCTTTCCTGCATTTCGCCGCTGGCCCGGCCGAACGCCGCCGAGGCCACCGCCTTTCCCTGGCAGCCGTAGGCGCTGGCCCAGATAGCCCCGTCCATGCGGTTCATGGCGATCAGGCGTCCGCCGTTGTCAACTACAGCCGCGCTTATCTTGATGTTCAGTTCCGCCGCGTGGGCCAACGCCCCCGCAATTATCCGGTTGGCCTCGTCAAGGGTAATTGCCATGTTGCACCTCTTGGTTAAAGATGGCCCATTGTAGCCCCATAATCGCCTGGCTGCCAACCGAACTCCGCCCGGCGGCGGGGCCCTGGAATGATATTTGCAGGTTAGGCAAGCGCTTCACTCGGCCACCCGGTTCCTGCTGAGAGCCGCAGAGGCGCGCGGAATCCGTGCCTGGCTTGTGGGGATCGTCGCTCCCCGGCCATTGAGGAAAAGTTGTGACTGGGTCTGCCCTTCAGCAAAAACTTACACTGCCCGACGTCGAAATCGGCTCGTCTCCACGTCGTTTGGTGCTATACTTTTTCAGGCATAGTAAAGAAGGCGTCGGAGCAGAATAGGCCAATGTTGACCAAGCGTATCATCCCCTGCCTGGACGTGGACGCCGGCCGGGTGGTCAAGGGCACCAGTTTCGTGAACCTGCGTGACGCCGGTGACCCGGCGGAACTGGCGGCCTTTTACGACCGGGAAGGCGGGGATGAGCTGGTTTTCCTCGACATAACCGCCAGCGCCGACTCCCGCAATACCATGGTTGACGTGGTGCAGCGGGTGTCTGAGCAGGTCTTCATTCCCCTCACTGTGGGCGGCGGGATTCGCACGCTGGAGGATATGCGCCGAATGCTGAACGCCGGGGCCGACAAGGTCTCCATCAACACCGCTGCCATCAACAATTCGGACATTATCGGCGAAGGCGCGGCCCAGTTCGGCAGCCAGTGCATAGTCGTCGCCATTGACGCCAAGCGGGTGAATCGGAATTCCGGCAAGGACGAATATATTCCAACAGCCGCCGATCCTTCCCTGGCTCTGGATGACGACTCGGGCTGGGAGGTTTATACCCACGGCGGCCGCAATCCCACCGGGATTGACGCGGTAAAATGGGCGGTACAGGCAGTGGCGCGCGGTTCCGGTGAGATTCTGCTCACCAGCATGGATGCCGACGGGCAACTTGCCGGGTACGACCTGGAGCTCACCGCCGCCATTTCCGGCGCGGTGCCCGTTCCCGTCATAGCCAGTGGTGGAGCCGGCAACCTGGAGCACCTCTACGATGCCCTGGACCGGGGTCGGGCCGATGCGGTCCTGGCTGCGTCCATTTTTCACTACGGCGCATACAGCATTGCCGAGGCCAAGGAATATCTGGGCGCCCGGGGAGTTCCGGTCAGGCCCACCCTGGCATAGGGCTCGCATGCCCCTTTCAAAGGGCTGGCGGATATAGAAACTGGAAAAGTGAGGAAAATACGGCTTTCATGTCCAACATAACCACAGTGGTTTTTGATGCTTTCGGCACCCTGTTCCAGGACTCTCCCGACCACTGGAACACGGCCATGGGCAATATTATTGAGCAGCAGGGATTCGACGTATCGGTAGAAACGCTTAACGAGGCCTGGCTGGAGGCTTGCGGCGGTTTCAGGGAAACCCGCAGCGACTCCGACCATCCCTTCCAGTCCTATACTGCCGCATGGCGCGACGCCTTTGGCGAGGCCTTCCGGTCGCTGGGTCTGGAGGGCGATGCCGCCGCCGCCGCAGAGTACTGGATCAACGACATGGGCCACCGCGACCCATATCCCGAAACCCGGGAGGCGTTGGAATTGGTGTCCAGCAAGTACCGGGTGGTGGTTCTGTCCAATGCGGATGATTGCTTCCTGGACCCGGTGCTGGAAAGGCTCGATTTCCCCTTCGCCGCTTCGCTGTCCTCCGAGGGAGCGCAAAGCTATAAGCCCAATCCCCGGTTGTTCCACGCCCTCTTGGACCGGCTGCACCTGAAGCCGGAGGAAACCGTGTATGTGGGAGACCGTCAGTATGAAGACGTTATGGGCGCCGGCCTGGCGGGCATGGGCACCGTCTGGATTAACCGGACGGGAACGGACCCGGACCCAAGCCTGCCGGCGCCCGACTTTTGCATCTCCAGCTTGATGGAGCTGGGGTCGCTCTTCGATGATTAGAGTTGGAAATCCGGTTCGGGCTTGCGACACTCCCAGCCCCGATCAAGGCACAATCCAGGATTGAGGAATCAAAGATGAAGGTAAAGCTGAATGAGAAGGGCCTGATTCCGGCCATCGCCCAGGACATCAATACCGGAGAGGTGCTGATGCTGGGTTACATGAACCCCGGCTCCCTGAAGCGCACGGTGGAAGGGGAGCAGGTGTGGTTTTACAGCCGCAGCCGGGAAGACCTGTGGCATAAAGGAGAGGTATCCGGCAATTACCTGAATCTAAGGGAGGCTTACCTGGACTGCGATGCCGATACCATCCTGCTAAAGGTACAGCCCGATGGCCCGGCCTGCCATACCGGAGACGTTACCTGTTTCCACAACCGCATAGAAGGGCTTCCCGAGGAGTACGAGGTTGTCGAGTCCGGTTCGGGTATCCTGGATGAACTGTTTGCCCTCATCCGTGACCGGCAAAATGAACAGCCGGAAGACAGCTACACGGTCCGTCTCTTGCAGGAGGGGATAGCCCGGATTGGCCAGAAAGTAATCGAGGAAGCCGGAGAAAGCGCCCTGGCCGCCGCCACCGACGACCGGGAAGCTTTGCCGGGCGAGATCGCAGACCTTCTTTACCACACGCTGGTCCTTTTGGCCGCCAGCGGTTCCCGCCCCCAGGAAGTGTGGGACGCCCTGCGGGAACGGAGAGGTTAGGGTATTAGCCCTGGCTAGTAGTCCAACTCAATTGCATTAGTGGGTTGGGGTTTAACCGTCGTTCCTGCGAAGGCAGGAACCTTTGATGATTGGGTGCGAGATTCCTGCCTTCGCAGGAATGACGAAATTCCCAAACAGCCAACATTCCTGCTACGGCCGCCTACTAAGCGCTTTCGATGGTTTCTCCCGGTTGATATACTCTCCAGCCGTCCCGGCGGTAGGTGGTAACCTTGCCGTAACCGGCAACCCGCCACCCTCCGGGCCCCCCCAGGCAGGCCGTTTGACCGTCAATTCCCAAGATTGTCAGGCCGCCGGCAAGCCTGTCCTCCAGTTGATCGGCCACTTCCTCGGGCTTGCTCCGCTCGTGGTGGGGGAATACGCAAATCCCCTCGGCAATTCCCAAACCCGTCACCCATTCTTCCCCACGCGGCCTCCGCATCTGCGATCCCATAACCATGGCCCCCGCGCTGGAGCCGGCCAGGATAGCTCCCCGTGACACGGCATCGGTTACCGAAGTCAGCAAAATCGAGCCCCGCAACGTCTCCAGCAGGTAATTGGGATTGCCGCCAGTGAAATAGATGATATCGGCGCCGGAAAGTCGGTCAACCATCTCCTGGCTGTCTGCCTGTTCCCGGTCGAGAATCATCAGGGGGTGGGCGGACCCTCCCAGGGCATTGAAGTGGGTTACCCCATCGTGGGCCGCCTTCACCGGCCCCGAGTTAGCCGTGGCGGTTGGCAGCACCACCATCCTGGGAGATTCCTTCCCGGTGGCGGCAATGATCTCCCGGTCCATGTCTCCGCAATATCGGCGAAATTCGTCGCCGCCAACCAGTGCAATTATTCCCGCCATGGCTCCTCCTCCATCCGGACAACCGCGGATTATCGGCCCATTCTAGCAGAATGAATGCCCCCCGATACCCTCGGAAGCTTCGTCTTCAGCCAGCCGCCGAAGTGGACATAAACCGCGAGGGGCTTCGTTTATGCGCGAGCCCGTATATGCTAGTATTAACAACGGGCATTCACCGCTTACCGATGAGTGGCGAGCGATGCCCCGGTTTTCTTTTGGCAGTTTACGTTCCGGGCTGAGACCCGCAAGCTAATCGCTTGCAACGATTTCGAGAAACAGGTAAGGGTCAGTAATCATGGCAACGGCGTTGATTCGAGACAGGATTCAGGAAGTAGTGGCGGCGGCCATTGAACGTGCTCGCACCGAAGGAACCATTCAGCTGGAGTCCATGCCGGAAATATTGGTGGAGAGGCCCGGCAACCCCGACCACGGTGACTTTGCCACCAGCCTTCCCCTCCGCCTGGCCCGGGCTACCAGGATAAATCCCCTGAAGCTGGCGGAAACCCTGGTCGAGTTGATTCCCCAGGTGGATGAGGTGGAGAAAGTTGAAGCCGCTCATCCCGGATTCATCAACTTTTACCTCAACGACTCCTGGATTCAAAGCCAGGTCGAGGCGGTTCGCGAGGCCGGCGACGAGTATGGGAACGTTTCTGCCGGCCAGGGCCAGCCGGTCATGGTGGAGTTCGTCAGCGTCAACCCCACCGGCCCGGTCCACGTGGGCCACACCCGGGGGGCCGTGCTGGGCAGCGCCCTGGCCAACACCCTTGACGCCGCCGGTTATTCCGTGACCAGGGAATATTACGTCAACGATGCCGGCACCCAGATGGAGGCCTTCTACCGCTCCATCTACGCGCGCTACCGCGAAGCCCTGGGCCGCGAGGCCGATTTCCCCTCCAACGGTTATGCCGGGGACTACATTACCGACCTGGGCGGCGAGATAGCTGAGGCCGAGGGTCCTCGATTCCTGGATATGGAGGAGGGCCAGGCCGTCAAGGAAATCGGGGACATCGGGCGGGAAAAGATGGTGGCCCTGATACGGGAGGACCTGGAGGAAATCGGTGTTTCCTTCGACAACTGGTTCAGCGAGAGGTCGCTGTACATGAACCGGGAATATGAGCAAGCCATGGACCTGTTGCGGGAGAAGAGTTACCTCTCCGAGCGCGACAACGCATTGTGGTTCAACTCCTCCATGCTGGGGGACGACAAGGACAACGTGGTGGTGCGTTCCTCGGGGGAGCCCACCTATTTTGCCTCCGACATTGCCTATCACTACAACAAGTTCGTCAAGCGGGAATTTCAGCAGGTCATAGACATCTGGGGAGCCGACCACCAGGGCCATGTGCCCCGCATGAAGGCCGCCGTGGAAGCGCTGGGCATCGCGCCGGATGGACTGACGGTGCTGATCTCCCAGATGGTGACGCTGAAGCGGGGCGCCGAAGTAGTTCGGGCCTCCAAGCGGACCGGCGATTTCGTTACCTTGAAGGAACTGGCTGAGGAAGTGGGGTCCGACGCCTGCCGCTACTTTTTCCTGGCCAGGTCGCCTTCAACCCAGATGGAGTTTGACCTGGAGCTGGCAAAAAAGGAGTCTTCCGAAAACCCGGTCTATTACATCCAGTATGCCCATGCCCGGAATTTCAGCATCCTTAATCTGGCCCGCAGCCGGAACATAGACTGGAGCGTCGGCGACGTTTCCCTCCTCAATGATCCCAACGAGCTTAATCTGATCCGCACCATGATCCGGCTGCCTGAGCTTGTGGACCAGATGGCCCGAAGCCTGGAACCCCATCACCTGCCCCACTATGCGATGGAGCTGGCCACGGCCTTCCACTGGTTCTACGAGAATTGCCGGGTGATTTCGGCCAATCCCGAAGACAACGAAGTTACCCTGGCCCGCCTGAAGCTGGTGGAGTCGGCCCAGATCGTCTTTCGGCGCAGCCTGGAGTTGATGGGCATGAATGCCCCCGAGCGCATGTAATCGCTCTGGCGAAAAGCATGTGGGCGCCGGAATTTACCGGCGCCCTTTCTATTTTCTAACCCAGTCTCCCTCTCAATTCTCTTTCAAGGACCTTCGTAGCATCCGCCAATTCGGCCTTCCCGCAGGCCCGCCTGAGCCCTCGGGCAAACCGGTGAACAGTGAGGAGGGGCTCCTCCGTATTAAATTATTGCAAACTTCAATTCAAACCCGCTTGAATTATTAGATTGCAGTGAGTATTATGTCCACGTCAATTACCGGCTAACGGAGGCTCCCTCGCTAATCTTCCCCCGTCTTTTCTCCTTTTTGTGAACACTTTCAGGCTGATCAACTGAGCAGTCGCGACGCATTTTCGACTTTGGGGAGGTCAGGGTCGGGACTGCTCCTATATTTCCGTATTCCCATCCAGCGTCCCACAGGATTGGTTTCATGAGCATTTTGATGAGAATCACCCGGATGGCCTATCGCTATCGTACCCGGTTGATTCTGGCTTACGTCTCATTTTTCGCCGCCATCGGTTTCTCCTTGCTGGTTCCCTGGCTGTTCGGCGAAGCTATTGACCAGATTGTGGTGGTGGAAGGAGTCCTGGAGGACGGCGGACGGTTCATCGCCAATCCCGACCTGACGGCGGGAGTGCTTTTCTTGCTGGCCAGCCTGCTGCTTGGCGCCAGCCTGTTGCGGGGATTCTGCGACTTTGCCCGCACCTACACAACCGACTCCCTTTCCCAGTTGGTAAGCTACGACTTTCGCAATCAGATATACGACAAGCTGCAACACGTCAGCTTTGCCTACCACGACAAGGAACACACCGGCAACCTCATGTCCAAGGCCACCGCCGACGTGGAGGCAATTCGCCGGTTCGTAAACATGGGCCTGGTGCGGTCGCTGGAGGTTGTGGTCCGCACCATCGGCGTTACCAGCGTCCTTATCTTTCTCAATTGGGAATTGGCCCTCATCAGCCTGGTGTTCGTCCCCTTCCTCGTAATGCGTTCAACCTTCGTAATCGGGAAGCTGCGGCGCATGTGGCTCCACGTGCAGGAGGTTAACGGCGAGCTGGTAACCGTGCTCCAGGAAAACCTGGTGGGAATCCACGTCGTCAAGGCCTTCGGTTCCGAAAACTTCGAGCGGCGCAAATACGACAAGAAGGCTCAGGAACTCCGGGGGGAGTATTACGAGTCTGAAAGGCTCCAGGGCACCAACAGCGCCTGGATGAGCCTCTACTTCACCTTCGCGCTGTGCCTCATCGTCTGGTACGGCGGCTGGGAAATAATCCGGGGCGACCTCAGCGCCGGAGACCTGGCCAAGTTCGTCCTGTATTTGAACCAGTTGACTTTCCCCATCCGGGCTTCGGCGCAGATTATTAACAGCTTCTCGCGTGCCATCTCCTCCGGTCGGCGCATCTTCGACGTGTTGGATACCAGTTCGCCGGTGGAAGAGAAACCTGGCGCCCGCGAAATGGGCAGGGCCAATGGTCACGTCCGTTTCGAGAACGCTTCCTTCGCTTACGAGGCCAGGGCCGCTACCCTGGACCGGGTCAACATTGACGCCGAGCCCGGCAAGGTCACTGCCATTCTGGGAGCGCCGGGCAGCGGCAAAAGCACCGTGGTCAATCTGCTGCCCCGTTTCTACGACGTTACCGACGGCAAGGTCACCATAGACGGCGACGATATAAGGGACTTTACGCTGGAGTCCCTGCGGCGCAACGTGGGCATAGTTCAGCAGGACATTTTCCTGTTTGACGCCACCATTCGCGACAACATTGCCTACGGTGTCTCCAACGCCACGGAAGAGGACATTATCAACGCGGCGAAGATCGCCCAGCTCCACGAACAGATAATGTCCTTCGCCTACGGCTACGACACCTGGGTAGGTGAACGAGGCAGTACCCTTTCCGGAGGGCAGCGGCAGCGTCTTTCCATAGCTCGCACCATTCTCGTGAACCCGCCAATCCTGATCCTGGACGACTCCACTTCCAGCGTTGACGTGGAGACGGAGCGGCAGATACACCAGGCCATGGTCAACGTGATGAAGGGGCGGACAACCTTTGTAATCGCCCACCGCCTCAGCACCGTGCGGGAGGCGGACCAGATCCTGGTGCTACGAGACGGCAACATAGTTGAACAGGGAAACCACACCGAATTAATGACCAGTCGCGGCATCTATCGGGACATTTACGAACTGCAACTGCGGCCCCAAGAAGAGGTCCTGCTGGACGCTTCCATAGCCGGCGGCGACGGAGGTGACAACTAATGCGCGGAATGGGAGGCGGCTTCGGCGGCATGATGGGGGGTATGCGCGGCCTGCAGTCCGGCGGCATAAACTCCCCGACCCTGGACAACCTGAGCGATGACAACGCCATTGGCTCGGTTTACAACAACAAAGTTGTTCTTCGACTTGTATCGTACATGGGCCCGTACAAGTCCGACGTAATCAAGAGCCTCATTGCGGTACTGACCTATACCATTTCCAATGCCAGCATTCCCATGCTTATCCTGCTGGGAATCAACAGCATTACTGAAGGCGGCGGGGGCGGAACCTTCTGGAGCATGCACCCGCTGCACCTGATAGGCCTTGGTTTCCTGGTGGTTACCATGGTCCACTTCGGCGCCAACTACCTGCAGTTTGTTTTCATGGCCCGCGTCGGGCAGAGCATTCTTTACTCCCTGCGAACGCAGATGTTCAGCCATCTGCAAAACATGTCCCCTTCCTTCTATCACCGGACGGCGGTGGGCAGGATTATGTCCCGCAGCCAGAGCGACGTTCTGCAGTTGCAGGAAACCTTCGAAATGCTGGTGCTGGCCCTGGCCGACGTCCTCACCCTGGCCTTCATCATCATTTATATGCTGATAGTGGACTGGCAGCTGGCCCTGGTAAGCCTGAGCATCGTTCCCGTCCTGTTCTTTATCCTCGGGTACTGGCAGCGCTTTGCTCGCAGGTCCTTCATGCGCATTCGCCGGGCCATAGCCATGGTCAATGGCGAGTATAACCAGAACATAACCGGCGTTCGCGTGGTGCAAAGCCTCAATCGGCAGGACGAAAACCTGCGTCACTTTGAAGGGTTGAACCAAGAGCACCTGGACGCCAACCTGCAGGCCAGCCGATTCTCGGGCGGGCTCCAGCCCATGGTGGAGTTCCTCATCGGCGTGGGCATGGGTTTTGGCGTCATCCTCGTGGGCGGCCTTCTGGTCAAGGGCGGCAACCTGGAATGGGGTGTGCTGGTGGCCTTCGCCTTCTGGATTCAGCGTTTCTTTGAGCCCATCCGCCACCTTACAATGCAGTATGGCGTATTCCAGCGCTCCATGGCCGCGGGCGTGCGCATCTTCGAGCTTATGGACCTCGAGCCCGAAGTCAAGGATAAGTCCGACGCCATTGACATGCCGCCTATCCGCGGAGAGATACGGTTCGAAGACGTTAACTTCCACTACGTGGAGGGCGTGGAAGTCCTCCAGGATATCAACCTCCAGATTAACCCTGGCGAAAACGTGGCCCTCGTCGGCTCTACCGGAGCCGGCAAGAGCACCCTCGTGACCATTGTCCATCGCTTTGCCGACGTGACCAAGGGCAGGATAACTATTGACGGCTACGACTTGAGGGACGTAAAACGGGAATCCATGGTGGGCCAGATGAGCATGGTGCTGCAGGAGCCCTACCTTTTCTCGGGCAATGTCAGGGACAATATCCGCTATTGTTACGAAGACGCCTCTGATGACGACGTCGTCGCGGCGGCCCGGGCAGTAGGCGCCCACGAGTTCATCATGTCTCTGGAGGACGGGTACGACACTGTTCTGGCTGAGCGGGGCGTCAACCTCAGCGTGGGCCAGCGGCAGCTCATCAGCTTCGCGCGGGCCATCGTGGGCGATCCCAGGATAATTGTGCTGGATGAGGCCACCGCCAACATTGACACCCACACGGAAATCCTGATTCAGGAAGCCTTGAGCCACGTGCTCGAGGGCCGCACCTCCATAGTAATTGCCCACCGCCTGTCAACCATTCGAAACGCGGACAAAATTGTGGTGCTGGACCGGGGACGTATCGCCGAGGTGGGCCGCCACGAGGAATTGCTCCAGAGGAATGGCGTGTACTCCAGGCTGTATGCCATCAACTACGGTCTGGCCCACGACAATGGCGCAGAGCCGGCCGGAGGGGGCCTTGTCCCTGCCCCGGCGGATAACGACTAGAACCTTCCTTTTAACACGTCAACCTGGGGGAAAAAACGCCGGGGCGGGTTCAAAACCCGCCCCGGCTGATTTCTGGGTAATCCCGGAAGGTCGCCAGCCAACCTCACGCTTCGATTGTCGAAGGCTTCCAGAATCAACCTACCCGTCCCGGCCTTCAGAATCCGGGTCGGCAACGTCTCATTGGGCAAACTTCCACTGCCCAGGTGTCGGGCGCGTCATGATTCTTCCAGGAATTCCGCAATAGCAGCGGCCAGTTCATCGGGTTTGTGGTAGCCGATGTCGTGGACGGTCTCGGGTATCCAGTGTACCCGGTTGTTGGGCACTGCGCGGGCCGCTGCCGCCACCATGGTTTCCTTGGTGCGGCTGAACTCCCCGCCGGCCCTTTCCGGCCTGGGGCCGGCCGGCACGATCAAGGTGGGACATTCTATTTGGGGCAGAGTAACCGACGGCGGTTCTCCCCACATGGCTTCCAGTACCTGGGCGTGGTTGGAGGGCCGCAAGATATCCTGAATCTGCCCGTCCTCGTCTTCGTAAACCATGGTTTGCACGATACGTGCCAGGTCCTCGTCCCAGCAATCGGCCAACTGGTCGCTGAGGCGTTCCAGGAAGTCCCGACGGGTGCCGGAAACGTTGCGGGGCGCAAAGCGATTACTGAAGAGTTCCCACGATGCATCGGGCAGCAGGTGTCCGTCCAGGAAGCCCCCGTCAATCATCACCAGTTTGCTGACGTGCCGGGGAAACCTGGCCGCCACATTTATTGCCACGTTGCCGCCCCAGGAGTGACCCAGGACTGCCGCATCGCTGATTTGAAGGGCCTGCATAAACGCAACTACATCGGAGGCCAGGGTTTGCCAATCGTAACCCGACGGCGCCTGGGTAGTCCGGCCATGGCCGCGCTGGTCGGGGGCCACCACCCGGTACCGCTGGCTCAGTCGGGAAGAAAGTCGCTCGTACCAGTGGGCGGAGGATGCCAGACCGTGAAGGGCAACTATGGTGGTGGGCATGGGTCGCCCGGTGGGCATCCATTCCAGGTAGTGGACATCCAGGTCACCAACCTTGAGTTGGCCCTCCGTGGGTGCGACGGGGGGTTGGTTCGAACCAGTCAACGAATATCCTCCACGTTCAGGCGGGACGGGGAGAACACTCCCCTCCCGGAATGCGGCGATTATAGCATGTCGTCCATCCGAATCCGGCGGCTCGGTCTCCATCCGGTCAGGGGCAGCCCTGTCACCGCCATGTTCCCTCTCCCGATACTTTCGAATGTGACGATCTGCGAGTCGCATCATTTCTTCACGAAGGGTTCGTGGGTTCGCTTGGCCCGCAGGAAAGGGGTATGGTATCGTTTAGCTGGACTCCCCTGATTTCGGGAGCCTGCAAACCAGGAAATACCGGACGTGTTTCATGGCCACGGTTGCCGCAACGGTAGAGAGTCTTGGAAACTACAGGCCCGCCCTGGAGGCTGCCCTCGGGGGGCTGAATTCCGGCGAGATTGTTGCTCGTATCTGGAACGGTGATCACCGGGTCTGGAAGGAAGACCCCACCGAGATTTCCGACCGCCTGGGCTGGCTCCACCTGCCGGCGGCAATGGCCCGCGAGGTATCAGGCCTGTCCAGTTTCTCAGAATCCGTACGATTAGACGGTTTCCTGCATGTGGTCCTGCTTGGCATGGGCGGCAGCAGCCTGGGCCCGGAGGTTTTGCGCCGCACCTTTGGCAGCGGCCAGGGATATCCCGAACTGATGGTGCTGGACTCCACCCTTCCCGCCTGGATTGAAGCCGTGGATTCCGCCATTGACCCGGGCCGGACGCTCTTCCTGGTTTCCTCCAAGTCGGGTACTACCATCGAGCCTAGTACTCTTTATTCCTACTACCGCCAGAAGGTGGTGGACGCGGTTGGCGATGAGCGCGCCGGGGCCAATTTCATTGCCGTAACTGACCCCGGTACGCCGCTGGAATCGCGGGGAGAGCAAGAGGGTTTTCGCAGGGTGTTCCCCAACCCGCCCGAAATTGGCGGGCGCTATTCCGTATTGTCCTTCTTCGGCATGGCGCCGGCGGCGTTAATCGGTCTGGACCTGGAAAAAATACTGGACAGCGCCGATTGCATGCGCCAAGCCTGCGCTGCGCCGGAAGCGGGTGACAATCCGGGAGCGCGGCTGGGAGCGGCCATGGCGGTCCTCGCTCTGGAAGGCAGGGACAAGCTTACCCTGGTGACGTCGCCTTCCCTGGCCAGCTACGGGTTGTGGGTAGAGCAGATGCTGGCCGAGAGCCTGGGCAAATCTGGCAAGGGAATAATTCCGGTTGCCCAGGAACCCTTGTTGGACCCCGGCAGTTACAGTTCCGACCGCATGCTCGTCTATCTTCGCCTCGATGGAGGGGACAACGCAGAGACGGATACGCTGGTGGAAAAGCTGGCCGCAACTCACCCGGCAATCCGGCTGGAACTGAGGGAGAAGTATGACCTGGGCGGTGAGTTCTACCGTTGGGAGTTTGCCACCGCCGTTGCGGGGCACATACTGGGGGTTCACCCCTTTGACCAGCCGGATGTGCAGGGCGCCAAGGATATGACCGACCGGGTCCTGGAGGAGTTTGCTTCCACGGGCAGCCTGCCTTTCCTGGAAAACGAGAATTCCCTGCGCGACCTTCTGAGCGGCGCTGAACCGGGCGATTACCTGGCGATTCTCTCCTATCTGCCTGACCGGCCCTCGATAAACCGCGAACTGCGGTTGCTGCGTCACAGGATTACGGACAAGTTCGGTGTTCCCACCACCGCCGGATTCGGACCGCGCTACCTGCACTCTACGGGCCAGTTGCACAAGGGCGGCCCCAATTCCGGGCTCTATTTGCAACTCACCGCTGACCATCACGCGCAGATCCCCATATCCGGGCGTCCCTATACTTTCAACACGTTGGTAGATGCCCAGGCAACGGGAGACTACCTGGCGCTGAAGGCTCTCGGTCGTCGCCTTGTCCGGGCGCACCTGGGCGGTTCGGTGGAAGATGGTATTCAAAGATTAGCCGCAGACTTTTGAGCAATACTGGAACGCCGGAGGTTAACCTGTGGAACTGGGAATGATCGGCCTGGGTCGCATGGGCGGCAACATGGTGCAGCGCCTGCTGGAAGCCGGCCACCGGGTGGTCGCCTATGATACCAACCCCGACGCCGTCACCGCTTATCAGGCCATGGGCGCCCAGGGAGCCTCTTCGCTGCAGGACCTGGTGGGTATGCTGGCCCCGCCGCGGCCGGTATGGCTGATGCTCCCCCAGGGACAACCGACGGAAGACACCATGCAGTTGTTGGCCCCCCTGTTGAATTCAGGCGACGTCATTTTGGACGGGGGTAACGCCAATTACAAGGACACATTGCGCCGCGCCGGGGAACTGGGTTCGAAGGGAATAGACCTGGTGGACGTGGGAACCAGCGGCGGAATCTGGGGGCTTGCCGAAGGTTACACCCTGATGGTGGGGGGCAGAAAGGAAGTGTTCCAAAGGCTGGAACCCATTTTCCAGTCCCTGGCCCCGGGTGCGGACCGGGGTTACAGCCACATTGGACCGGTGGGCGCCGGGCACTTCGTCAAGATGGTCCACAACGGGGTTGAATACGCCCTCATGGAAGCCTACGCCGAGGGCTTTGAAATATTGGCGGCCAAGGAAGAGTTTGACCTGGACCTGCCCAGCATCGCCAACACCTGGCGGCACGGGAGCGTGGTCCGCTCCTGGCTCCTGGACCTGGTGGTGTCGGCCCTGGAGGACGACCCCAGCCTGTCGGACCTGGAGGCCTACGTGGAGGACTCGGGGGAAGGCCGATGGACCGTGCAGGAGTCGGTTGACCTGGCGGTCCCGGCCCCGGTGATTACCCTGTCATTGCTGCAACGTTTTCGCTCCAGGCAAGCCCAGCCCTTTGGGGCCAAGCTGCTGGCCGCCCTCCGCAACCAGTTCGGGGGGCACCCGGTCAGGAGGACGAACAATGGCGACGGATGATTGGCCAATAGAGTCCGACGGGTCCAATACCCTGGTCATATTCGGGGCCAGCGGCGACCTCACCCGGCGGAAACTGGTCCCCGCTCTCTGCAGCCTCTTTTGCAAGGGGAGTCTTCCCGAGAATCTGGGCATTCTCGGTGTCGCCCGCAGCGACCTGAACGACCAGCAATACCGGGCCATGCTGAGGGATTCGCTGGACGAGGAGATAGCGCGGCCTACTCCGGAGCAATGGGCTGATTTTTCGTCCCGGGTCCACTACCTGCACGGCGACATAACCAGCTCCGACGACCTCCTGCAGGTCAGGAGCAAGCTGTTGGACATGGAGACGGGAGACCGGGCCACAAACCGGCTGTATTATCTTTCCCTGGCCCCGTCGCTTTACCAGCCAGCCATAGCCGTGCTGGGTGAAACGGGTATGGCCGATGACACTGAGGGTTGGCGTCGGCTGGTGGTTGAAAAACCCTTCGGCACGGACCTGGCGTCCGCCCGTTCGTTGAACGAAATTGCCCACTCGGTGTTTCGCGAGGACCAGGTATTCCGGATAGACCACTACCTGGGCAAGGAGACGGTGCAGAATCTCCTGGTTTTCCGTTTCGCCAACGCCATCTTTGAGCCCATCTGGAACCGCAACTACATAGACCACGTGCAGATTACGGTGGCCGAAACCCTGAAAATAGACGAGCGCGGGGAATATTACGACCAGACCGGCGTGTTGCGGGACATGTTTCAAAACCATCTCCTTCAATTGCTTACGCTGGTGGCAATGGAACCCCCCCATGCCTTTGAGGCGGAGGCCCTGCGAAACGAAAAGGTGAAGGTGTTAAGCGCCATCCGGCGAATACACCCGGAAGACGTCGCCCTCCACGCCATTCCGGGCCAGTACCGGACCTACCGCGATGAAGGGGGAGTGGCGCCCGAGTCCGACACCGCAACCTACGCCGCCGTACGCCTCTATGTGGATAACTGGCGCTGGCAGGGAGTCCCCTTCTACCTGCGCTCGGGAAAGGCCCTGCGCAGCAAGTCCACCGAGATAATTATCCAGTTCCGCAATCCGCCCCACATGCTCTTTCCCCTGGACGAGGACGAGGACATACCGGCGAACACCCTGGCCATCTTCGTTCAGCCCGATGAGGGTTTCCACCTGGAGTTTCAGACCAAGACTCCCGAAGCCGGCCTGCAGATGCGGAAGGCCGAGCTGGAGTTTCACTACCACGAAGCCTTCAGTGGTCAGGCCATTCCCGACGCCTACGAGCGTCTGCTTCTGGACGCCCTAAACGGCGATGCATCCCTCTTCACCCGCGCTGACGAGATTGAGCAGGCCTGGAGCATAGTTGACCCCATTATCGCCGGATTTGGCCGCCCCGACGCGCCCCGGCCGTACTACTACTCTGAAGGAAGCTGGGGGCCGGTCGAGGCCGACCGCTTCATGTCAACCGACGGCCGGGCCTGGCTCCAGGGAGGCCGGGCTCGATAGTACGCGATATCATTGGCCCCTACAGCCGCCGCTAGAATTATCCAGGAGTGATGAGCAGCCCGGTTCTTTGAACCGGGCCGTCCCAAGGAAGGTTCATGGAGGTCCCGCTTCAGGGTGATGGCAAAGTTTTCATTGAGCCGCTCATGGTGAACTCGTCGAACCATCCCTCGTTTTGGGGTCGTCCTTCGACAAGCTCAGGATGAGCGGACGGGACGGTATGCTGCTGCTTTGCAATCGTCCTGGGTCCCGCTCCAAAGAACCATCCTGCCCGCTAATCCGTATGTTAGAATGAGGCGCCTGATATTCTCGGGGCCTATCCTCTGACAGACAGGAGCTTTTAGATGGCCCTTTTTCCCCAGTCACCGGCAATTGCGCTGCGAGGGATATGGCGCTCTGCAGGCCTCGGCGCGCTTGCGTTGGTAATAGTTACAACCGTGGCAACCGTGGCGTGCGGTTCGTCAAGTCAACCGGACCCGGTGCAGCCGCCAGCCAACCCTTCGCCGGCTGAACAAGCCGGTACCGATTCCCAGGGTTCTTCCAAGCCCCTGGTGGGCCAACAGGCTTCCCAGGAACCCTCTCAGCCGGCAACCGGCGCGTCGGCGGCGGTCGAGTCTTCGACCCAGGCTCAACCCGTCCAGGTCCAGGCCGCCGGCGACACTCCCGTTTCCCAGGAAAAAACTCCCGGCCAGGGCACGGAAAATGCCACCGCGGTACAACAGCCGACGGGAGGTGAACCCGCCGTCCAGGACGCCGCGCCGGCGGCTCCAGCCCCGGCCCTTGCTGTGGTAGCCCAGCCCGCGCCGGCGTCGCCGCCCGCGGAATCCCAGGATTCCCAGGCATCCCAAGCCCACCAGGCGCCGCCGGTAGGTTCAAGTCCAGCTAATCCGGCGGACGCGCCTGCCGTCCAGCCTCCTCCCCCCGCCACGGCGGCGCCAGCCGCTACCCATCCGCCACCCACACCGGCGCCGGCGCCCACCGAGCCTCCCGCTCCGGTAGTCCAGGAGCCGTTGCCGGACGTTGGACACCAGGTGGGCAACCGCATACCCGACGTAACCCTGGAGCTGGTTGGCGGCTCAACCATCTCGACGGCCGACCTGGTTGGACAGGGTAAACCCACCTTCCTTTTCTTTACTGCCACAACTTGAGGGGTCTGCACCGCCGAGTTGCGGCGGATGAAGGACATTTACCCCGAGTTTGCGGAACAGGTCAGCTTCTACGCGGTAGGAACTTTCATCAAGGCCGTGGAGGACGTGGACCGGTTGGAAGCCCACCGGCAGAAGAACGGTTTTCCCTGGCCGGTGGCCAATCCCGTCAATGAACGCGAGGCTCTGGCCAATTTGAACGTGGCCAGCCAGTCAACCAAGATAGCCTTTGATTCCAGGGGTGTCATAGTTTACCGGGACGGATTCGGCGGAGGCGACGTTGATGTTTGGAAGCAGGTATTTTCGGACCTGTCGTCCCAGTGAAGATTTCGGTGGCTGAGGAACCTTTCTTGAATAATGTTGACTGGTTCCTTCCTGAGCTGGCATTTGCGGGACGGTTGTAGTTTCTATGAACAAAAACGGCTGGATAGGCAAGGTCTTATTGGCGCTGGCAGTGCTGGTTCCTGTGGTGGGAATGGCTGCCTCCATCTACCTGGCCTCCAACGGGACCTCCTTCGAACTGTTTGCCACCGAGGACGAGCCGAAAGCCCCGGAGTCCGAGCTTGTTCTCTCCAGCGAGGATTTCCCCACTCCCGCTGCCAATGTTGGGAACAAGGTTGGCTACCAGGTGCCCGAATTTACCCTGACGCTGGCTGATGGAAGAAATGTCACCTCCGGGGAACTGGTAAATTCGGGGAAGCCGACGTTCCTCTTTTTCTGGGCCACAATTTGACCGGTGTGTACCGCCGAGTTGCGGCGGATGAAGGACATCTACCCGCTCTACTCCCAGGATGTGGACTTTTATGCCATCGGAGTTCACCCGGGTATAGTTGAGGATATCAACACCCTCGAATCATACCGGTCGGAGCGGGACCACCCGTGGCCGGTTGCCACCGCTCCGTCCAGCGTCATGGCCGAACTGGGTGTCACCATCCAATCTACCAAGATTGCCTTCGACAGCGAGGGGATGATTACCTATCGAGAGGGGATGGGAGAGGGAGACGATGAAGAATGGCACCGGGTTTTTGCGGAGCTGTCTGAAGCGCCCTGAACAATAACGCAGGCACTGAAAATGGGAACCCTGCGGCCAGCTATTGTGGGGCAACCCGCCGGGATGGCAACTTCCGGCGGCCCTGGCCTGGGCTGAATGGCTGCTTGAGCTTCTCCCCACCGGCTTATTGAAGCCCTTAAGAGGTACCCTGAAGTTTCGCTCAGACTTTCTCCAGGCGGGCAAAGCTCAGGAGGAGACGGCGCAGTTCACCGCCGTCAAAGCAAACGGAAACCTCAAAGTCGCTGCCCCACTCCTCGCACTTCATTACAATCCCCTCGCCGAACCGGTCGTGCTTCACCGTGTCGCCAACTTCCGGTACGTACTCCGGCGCAGCTACTTCCGATGCTCCCCCCGGAGAGTCCCACGCGGTAAGGCTGCTGATTGAAGAAGTTCGAGCGGTAGTTGAACGTGGTTCAACGGAGCGGGATACGGTGCGCGATGACGTTGTTGAAACGCTTGCGGCCCCGGGTGAACGGGCGTAGGCGATAAGGTCCTGGGGGATTTCGTCCAGGAAGCGGGAGGGAAGGGTTGGCGAACTGGAGCCCCACATCGCTCGCTGGAAGGCGCGTACCAGGTAAAGCTGTTCCTTGGCGCGGGTAATTCCCACGTAGCACAGGCGCCGCTCCTCTTCCAACTCCTCGTTGCTGTCCATGGAGCGACTGTGGGGCAGCAAACCCTCTTCCATGCCCACGATGAACACCACGGGGAACTCCAGACCCTTGGCCTGGTGAAGGGTAATCAGCGTAAGCGTATCCTCCGATTCCTCGTAGTTGTCCACGTCCGAGACCAGGGACGCCCGTTCCAGCAGGGCGGCCAGGCTGTCCTCCGGCGATTCGGACTCGTACTCGGCGGCCAGCGAGATAAACTCATGGATGTTCTCCATGCGTTCTTCGGGGTTGGTGTCAACCTTGCGGATATGGGCCTCCAGCCCTGCCTCATTGACCACCAGACGTATCAGATCGGAGACGGGCAGCCTGGCTTTCAACTCCTCCAGCCGGGCCAGCAGTTCGCCGAATCTGGCCACGGTCGTGTAGGCGCGGGCGGCCAGGGGCGCCGGGCAGGGGAGATTCTCCGCTTTGGCCCGGGCCACCGCCTTATAGGCGTCATAAACGGAAATGCGCTGCTCCAGGGACCACCGGGTTACCTGCTGGATGGTCTTTTCTCCAATGCCCCGGGGTGGAGTATTGACAGCCCTGGCCAGGTTGATGTCGTCCTGGGGGTTGTGCAGAACGCTGAGATAGGCCATCAGGTCCTTGATTTCCCGGCGCCGGTAGAACTGGATTCCGCCGATAATGCGGTACTTGATCCCCAGCCTCAGGCAGGCCTCTTCCAGGGCCCGGGACTGGGAGTTTATGCGGTACATGACCGCGCAATTGCCCGACTTGATGCGTTGGCGGCGGGCCAGGTCCAGCACCTGCCTGGCCACGAAGTCGGCTTCCTCGTTCTGGGTATAAGCCTCATGGACCACCACATCGGCCCCGGAGTCCTTATCCGTTCGCAGGTCCTTGGGCACCCGCATCCCGTTATTGGCAATCAGGGAACTGGCGGCGTCCAGAATGTTTCTAGAGGACCGGTAGTTTTGCTCCAGCGGTATTACCCGGGCGTCGGGGAAGTCCTTCTGAAAGCTGAGGATGTTGCGTATATCCGCATTGCGCCAGGAATAAATGGACTGGTCCGGGTCTCCCACGGCGCATATATTCTGGTCGGGGCCGGTGAGCAGTTTGGCCAGGCGATACTGGGCGATGTTGGTATCCTGGAATTCATCCACCATCAGGTACTGGTACCGTCGCTGGTATTCCTCCCGTACTTCGTCGTAGCCTTCCAGCAATTGCACTGCCCGCATTAACAGGTCGTCAAAGTCCACGGCGTTGCTGCGGCCCAGCAGTTCCTCGTAATGATGGTATGTCCGGGCGGCCAGTTCCTTGGGGTAGCTGCCCTCAGCCTGAGACTGTCGCGTCAAGCTGACGGAATCCATGAGAACGCTCTTGGCGGCGGATATTATGGACTGCATGGCCCGGGGGCTGTTGTTTTTGGCATCCACGTCGGCCAGCTCCATGGCCTGCTTGATCAGGCCCAACTGGTCCTCCGCGTCGTAGATGGTGAAATTGGAATCCAGGCCGACGCCATAGCCGTGGCGGCGGAGCAATCTCGAGCAGAACGCGTGGAATGTTCCCGCGAATACGGCATCAGCGCTGGGAACCTCCAGCCCTTCAATTCGTTCCCGCATTTCCCTGGCGGCCTTGTTGGTGAAGGTAACGGCGGCGATCCGATAGGGGCTTACCTCGCACTCCCTGACCAGGTTGGCGATGCGATGGGTTACCACCCGGGTCTTTCCGCTGCCCGGGCCGGCCACAATGAGCAAGGGGCCCTCGGTGTGCAGTACCGCTTCTGCCTGGGCGTCGTTTAAGTCTTTGAGGATGTCGGGCGCATGCGTGGACATAACCACGCAATTATAGCGTGGGGTGTGGTTGGGGAAAAGGCGGGGTTGTCATGGGGCGGCGTTCTAAACCAAAGCCAAGGTGGGATGCGTATCCAACCCCGAATGCGAAGTAGGGGCGATTCGCGAATCGCCCCTACGGTCCGGGGCAGAAGCGTTGATTTGCAGCGGCGAGGTACG
>VXOH01000046.1 GCA_009840135.1 Chloroflexota bacterium
GTGAGTTCATCCCCAACCCGCCGTGCCGAGCCGTCATCGGCACCACCGGACTGGCGGAACCCCCCTTGCTCATCGAAATCGTCGAATGTATCGCCTACAAAGTCCTCCCTTAGCAGGTCCCTCCCCGTACGGGAACCCTCACAGCGTGCGGTCAACTCCACGTTTCACCTCAACCCTGAACAGTTACTCCAAGAGTCGGCCGATACGTCCACAGGGTGTCTTGGCTTAGCGCAACCTTCATCCCCGGCGTGACAGGTCCTCAAGATGGGTATTCCAGCAGAGTAACGGATCCCCACATCGAATCGGGGGTTTCTCCTCAATGTGCTATCATCAAATGCGGGAAACCGAGTAACCATTCCACCTTGTTACCATTCCACTTGGCTACCATCCCACCTTAATTTGCTAAGAGGTCCAGGCCATGCCCCGGCTTTTCAGGCTCAAACGAAACAATGGAGTCGCCGTAATTGAGGTTCACGGCGCCATTGGCACCCGCATCCGGGAATCCACTTACTCCCGGCTGTTTGCCGAAGTTGCCTCCAACAACAGGTATCGCGCGTTGCTGCTGGATATACAGTCGCCCGGCGGGTCTGCCGCCGGCTCGGAGCTCCTGTACCAGAGTCTCCTCCGGGTGCGCGCCAAAAAACCGGTGGTGGCCTATATACGCAGCCTGGGGGCCTCCGGAGGCTACTACCTGGCTTGTGCCGCCAACCAGGTTACGGCGCTGCCTACCACCTTGGTCGGGTCCATTGGCGTAATCTACCTCAGGCCCATCCTTGAGCAACTTCTGGGCAGGGCCGGCATCGAGTTTTCGGTGGTCAAGGGCGGGCGGCTGAAGGATATGGGCGGATTCTGGAGAGGGCCTACGGACGAGGAATCGGAGAAGCTACAGGCTTTGATCTCCGAGGTTTATGACAATTTCGTTTCGGTGGTCGCCACCGGGCGGTCCATGGAAGAGGAAAGGGTTCGGGAATTGGCCACGGGAGAACTCTTTACCGCGCGCCAGGCCAAGGAGATGGGCCTGGTTGACGAACTGCTGGACTTCGAGCAATCGCTGGAGTGGGCCGCCCAACTGGCGGGAATAGAAAAGAACAAGGCCCGTCCCAGGTGGCTGCGGCCCCGCCGCACCATGTCCGAACGACTGACCGGGCGACCCGCCACCTCGGGTTCGGGACTGGCGCTAATGGGTCCAGAACTTAACCGGCTGATGTCCGGCGGCCTCTATTACCTGGAACCTTCCTCCATCCTGGGGAACGGTTACGACTAACGCCTGATTCCGGGTACGGCCGTACCGTTACCAGCCGGCGTCCGACGGTCGCAGTCCCATCAGGGCCTGACCGCCGAACTCGTAATTGGACAGCAGGCCGGCTCCGTGCTGGACCACCACATGAACGTCGCGCCAACGGCGTTCCAGCCCGTTCCTGCGGTGGATGGCGTTGGTGCCGGCGGCGTGGAAGAGCAGGTCCACGGCCTTGGCCGCTTCGTTAATGGAATGGGTGATGGCCAGCCTGGCCTGGGAGATTTCGGGGCTGGGCAGGGGCATGTCCTCGCAGAAGTTATCGAACGCCCGGCCCACGGCGTCCAGGACATGAGCCCTTGCGCCGCTGATTATGGCCTCTGCCTCACCAACCCTGGATTGCACCTGGGGCCGGTCCCTCAACAGGGTGGCGGAAATGGTGGTACCCGACTCCGTCGCCAGCTCCCTGAAGGAGTCCATCGCGCCCCGCGCAGTGCCCAGGGCCACCGCCGATACAAGAACCCAGATCGCCGTAAGCATGGTCCGGGGATGATAGAGGAACCCCGATTCCAGGGGCGGCGCATACAGGCGGAAAGACCTTTCGGTCGGGACGAAAACGTCATCCAGCTCGAAATCGTTGCTGCCCGTGCCGCACAGTCCCACCACCTGCCAGGTGTCAAACACCTGAGCGGACTCCACGGGAGTAAAGAGCATCACCGTTTCGGGCCGCCCGGCTTCGTTCAGCAAAGGCCCGCCCTGGTCAACCACTCTTGAATTGACGAACAGCCAGTTGGAATTGTAGATTCCGCTGGCGTAGTCCCATCTACCCGAAACCCTGAAGCCGCCCGGCACGGCGCGGGCCTCGCCCAAGGGACGGAAGGACCCGGCGGTCCTGAACCGGGGAGGGTAGCCGAACATGTCCCGGCCTGCCGCAGCGGTGAAGTTGCCGGTAAACAGTGCGCCGCCGTTGGACAGCAGCCCGCACCATCCGACGGAAGCCTCCGCACGGGAAAGTTCCTCAATTACGCGATAGCCCGTTATCGGGTCGAGTTGGGGCCCGCCCATGCTGGCCGGAAGAAAAAGGCGATACACGCCGGCCTCATCCAGCCTGTCGGCCAATGCCGCGGGTATGCGCCGCTCCCGATCCATTTCGTCCCGGGCAGCATGGATGAAAGGCGCCAGCTCTATCGCGTCCTTTACAAAGGCTTCGGTTGAAGTCTCCTTTAACTGCATTCTTCCTCCGAAAGCAGCGAGCGGGGGAATAACCGCCGGTTGCTTGAAAAGCCTTGCCGCCAAATCATGCGGCTACCGGCTCGGTCTGTCAGTTGGTCTATTGAATGGGTCCTTTCAGTTCAAAGGAGGGGGCAACGGGCGATTGGATTTTGAATCGGTCCGAGAAGGCCTTATCGGTTAATCCAACGGCGGGGCCTCTCGCAGGGTGGCTATGGCCCGGGCAATTATTACTCCACGATTCGCTTGGCCTCCTGCCATAGCGTTTCCTTGTCATCCAGTGGCAGTTTTTCGAAATCCAGACCCCGTTGTTCAGCCAGTTCCTCCATCTGCCGGTAGCGGCTGCTGAACCGCCCGTTGGCCTGCCGCAGGGCGTCCTCCGCCTGCACGTTGAGCCAGCGGCACAGATTCACCATCACCAGGAACAGGTCCCCCAGCTCGTGGACTCTTTCCTGCTCGGAGGAAGCGTTGCGAAACTCGCCAATTTCCTCGGTGATTTTGTCCAGCACGCCATCCACGTCTTCCCACTCGAAGCCTGCTTTCGCCACCCGGTCCTGCATGAGCTGGGCATAGCTGAGGGCTGGCATGGCGTTGGGGATGCCGTCCACCGGGGATTTTCGTATTCCCTGTTGCTCCCGTTCCCTGGCCTTCAGTTGCTCCCAGTTCAGTTCGACTTCCCGTGCGTCGGAAACACTGGCGTCGCCGAATACGTGGGGGTGACGTCGCACCAATTTTCCGTTGATGGCCGTCAAAACGTCCGAGAGGGTAAATTCGCCCGACTCCTTGCCGATATCGGCGTGAAAGGCCACCTGGACCAGTATGTCCCCCAACTCTTCGGCCAACTGGGAAGGCGATCCCTGGTCTATTGCCTCCAACGCCTCATAGCACTCTTCCAGCAGGTGCCGCTTCAAAGTCTCGTGGCTTTGCTCCCGGTCCCAGGGACAGCCGCCCGGCGCCCGGAGACGTTCCACAATGTTAACGAGAGTCTGAAATTCGCCCAGTTCGCCTTCGGGCAGGATGTTGGTCGAATCCGTTTCTCCACTCATGCGGGGATTATAGAGGGCCGGTGTCGTTTGCTCAACCAAATGCAGGAATGCTAGGCTGGAATAAGAAGGGCGCCAAATCCGCCGTAAGGAAGGCAGAATCCGGCGGATGGGCGCCCCGGCATTATTTCCTTAGCAGTACCGGAGCTGTTCGTTGGCCAATTACCGCTTAGTCATCCCACGACCAATTTACCAGGCGGCCTGCATCATCTTCGTAGTGGCCGTACCCTTGTTCTTGATTGCGGCGAGTGTAACGTGGGCTGTTAACGACTCCGGTCTGTACCGCCGGGGATTCGAGAAGTATGACATTGCCGCTCGTTCGGGGATAACTGAGGCTGACCTGACCCGGGTGGGCGGGGAACTGCGGCGATACTTCAATTCGGGAGAGGAGCCATTGAGGGTTATCGCCCCGGTTTACGGCTTGGAGCGGGAGCTGTACAACCATCGGGAAGTTGAGCACATGCGGGACGTAAAAGTTCTGGTGCGGGGAACTTACTTTGTTGCCGCAATTTCCGGTTTCTACTTGCTCGGGTTGACGGCAGCGGCGTACGTGCTGTGTCGCGCAGGTTTTGCCGCTAGAATGGCCCGCCTCTTAATATGGGGAGGCGGCCTGACCCTGGGAATCGTCGCCGCCGTGGGTTTGTTCGCCCTGGTGGGGTTTGATTCCCTGTTTCTGCTCTTTCACCAAATGAGTTTCTCCAATGACCTTTGGCAGCTCGACCCCAGAACGGACTACCTGCTGATAATGTTTCCCCAGGGATTCTGGTTTGACGCCACAATGCGGGTGGCATTGACCACCATTGCCGGAGCCCTGCTTATTGCAGCGGCAGGGGGAGGTTATGTTTTTTCCATGAAGAAACGGGGGCGCGGCAGAGGCGATGATGAGGGGAATTTCCAAAAGGCCGAAGGTCCGTGAGCGGGCCGGAGCCGAGTCTGTTTCACTTGGGTTCGCGCATGGGGCCAGGGGAGAAAATTGGTCTTTGCCCCGTAATTTTGGGTTTCAATCCACCTTGACAGTCACCCTGACAAGCGCCGGCGGCTTCTTGACTATCGCCGTCGGGTCGGTTACATTTTCAGCAGGCGAGGTTAAAGAACTCGCGGGAAGAGGAGGGCCCGGATATGCCTATCTACGAATACCACTGCCCCACATGCAGCAACAGGTTTGAAAAGTTGCAGCCCATGAACTCAACCGGGGCGGACTGTCCTCGGTGCGAACAGCCGGCCAAGCGAGCATTGTCGGTATTTGCTTCCATCACCGCCGGCGGTTCTTCCAGCAGCGAAGACTTCGCCCAGGCTCCACCTCCCCCTGTACGGGGTGGCGGCTGTTGCGGCGGGGGCTGCTTCCATTAGACCCGAGACCTTACCGGCAAGAAAATGCCTTTCCGGTGAAAGTTGCAGACTGGCCGTCCTCGTGACGGCCAGTTTTCTTTTGGCCCTTATCTTCCAGGCTGCACGTTGAGGGCAAATCTGGCGGCGCGGGAAAGGAAATCGAAGAAGTCCCCAACACTTTGGATACCCCGTGGACCGGCAGGCCGATGAGGGCGTAGATGCATCCCCATAGCAGCGCCGTTACCACGGCAGCCACCGTCAGGATGTGTGGGCAGTAAAGAAAGGCGCCTGGGTTGCCTTGGGTCTATTCATGCAGCCGGAACCAGTACTCCCCAGAGTAGGCAGGATTCCAACGAATCCCGACACGGCGTCAACCATCCGGACCCAGCTGCCGGAGCCAGTGAAGGTGGAACCCGCGAACAAAAGGAACGACTGTGTCTTTCCAAACCCTTCATGCCATTACCTTACCCTTCATTGCAGGATTATGGAAAAGGCCCCTCGCCTCTGGGGCTGGAGAGGGTTAGGGTGAGGGGGGTGTTGCTAAGAACGACGCAGACTCCACCCCCATCCTTGTATATTGAACTGTAGGTGGGCGGAG
>VXOH01000009.1 GCA_009840135.1 Chloroflexota bacterium
GCGTAGGGAATGACGCAACCCGACCAAATATTCCGGCTGATTTTCATTTTCCTTCTTTGCTTTCAGAATTTTGACTAAAATACTCCAAAACAGAAAGATGAGGTAACAGGAAAGCCCCACCTAAACTTGAGGCAGGCCAATAAATGAGCGTTCCGAAAGAGGGAGGTCGGCCTCTTGTTCAGGTCTGCCGGCTAAAGGCCGGCAGACAGTTGGCGGGTGGCCATGTCCCGACCCAGAACCAGCAGATCGCTATGGACTTGCCATTACGCAACAGGTATATTAGGTTGAACCGGACTACCGGTCACCAGGAGAGACTTGGGACGCGTCCTGGCCGACAGTGTCCCCGATTAAATTGCCAGCGAAGATTAGGAGGAACCCCATGAAGATTGTCAAGCTCAGTACCGTACCCACGGAAGAGGCCACCAGCGCGCTTTTCACCGGAAACGTGGTCACCCGCCAGGCCCCGTTTACCGCGGACGACAGCAACAACTTTAACTTCGGCGTGGTGAGCTTCAGCGCCGGTTCCCGCAACAAGTTCCACAAGCACAGCGGCGACCAGATTCTCATCGTGACCGAGGGCACGGGGACCGTGGCCAGCGACGACGAAGAGGTCGAAATCACGGTAGGCGACGTGGTGATTATTCCCGCCGGAGAGAACCACTGGCACGGAGCCCCTGGCGACACCGCCATGGCCCACATCACCGTAACCGTCAAGGGCAGCCAGACGGAACAGACCGAAGCGTAATACCCGGTTTAAGATGATGAGAAATTTTGGCCCCGGCGTCCTAAGACGCCGGGGCCTTTTCTATCCTGCGGGCCCGAACCATGCCCGGAAAACAGGCCTATCCTGCGTCTGGACCGCTGTTGACGTTGACGCTTTCCGCCAGGAGCCGGATGGTCTCGGCGAAGGTACGCTCCCGGTCCCTGGACTCGGGGAATTCTTCGCCCAGGGGTGTGCTGCCGATTAAGCGGTACATGTCCGCCACCCCCTCGAACAAATGAGGCGTCAACCCCAGGTGAGCGAACGTGTCCCGGATCTCTTCCATTTCGCTGACCCACCTGCGGGAACGCGGGGGCACGGTGGGTAGGTTCTTTTCCATCCGCTGCAGAACCGCAGACTGTCCTGATTGAAACTCAGTCAGCAACGCATCGGTCAAGCCCATCAGCTCCGCGGCAATCAACAGCTCGCTGTAAAGCGCCGACGTTCCCTTGGTCATGGCGGCGTAGCACATCTTTATTCCCGAAGCCTGACCCGTATCGCCATCCAGCTTGATGACCTCCAGCCCAAAGTCGTTAAGCTGGGCAAATTCGTCGGCCTGCTCGCCGGAGGTATAGAAGTGGGGGCTATAGCCCGGCCGGGGAGGGCCGCCGATAATTGACACGTCCACAAACCTGCCGCCGGCTTCAACAATGACCGGCTCCAGTTCTCGGGTCAGCTGCGGCGCGATGGCGTTGCACTCGGCAAAAAGCAGGTCGGCGCCGGTGGCGCGGACGGCGTCGGCAACCTCCCGGCACAGGCTGGGCACTGCCGCAGAAACGGTCATGGACATTACCAAATCAGATTGCTCTACCAACTCCTCCATGGTCGCCACGTCCCGGATTCCGGCCTTATCGGCCAGGGCCCGCGTGCGTTCGCTGCGGCCGGCCAGGCAGGTGACGACGTCCAGTTCGTTTTCCCGCAGGCGCTGCCCTACGGCATGCCCCATATCGCCGGGGCTCAGAATGGCTACGGTGCTGAATTCCATTGATTGATACTCCCTGGGTAGGTTATTTGCCGAAAAATTATAGCATGGGGCTGTTTATGTTAATAAACGAGCCAACAGTAGGCCACGCAATTGGTTAAGAACTCGTCCAATGGGCATAAAGGCAGGTAACGCCGCATTGAACCTGTCGAATGGCCCGGATTCCTCAAGGCCAGTCGCGGTTGGAGACCCGATTCGGAGCTGACAACCAGGGGTTTAGTTGCTTCCCCAGGCAGCGGACCCAAGTAATCTGGGCCTGCAAGGCACCGACGCCTTGTCATTTTCCGCCAGCCAGTTCGACAAGCGCCCGATACGGTTATAATTGACTCCGACCAACTCAGCAAGGTATTTGAAGAGGAATATTGGCAATCCCGGATTCTAACGAACAAGCGAGAATCGGCGAGGTAACGGCTGCCGATTCCCGAACCATCACAGCCCAGTGCTACGAACTGTACCAGGCGCCGCCCTTGGGGGCCCTGGTGGAGGCAGGACAACCCAGGGCCTTTGCCGTGGTCCAGGGAATCCGAACCGAGCCGGTGGACCCCGGACGGCCGGTGCTCGCCAGGGGGCGGCATGCCCTGTCGCTGGAGCAGATCTACCGCGACAACCCTCAAATCGAGCGGCTGCTCACAACCCGTTTCGACGCGCTGGTGGTGGGGCATGAGGGCGGCGAAGGTATCAGCCAATTGCTGCCACCCAGCCCGCCTCCAATACACTCCTTTGTGGTTGTCTCATCGCCTGGCGACGTCCGGAAATTCACGGAGGGCCTGGACTTTCTCCGATTCCTGGTGAATGCCGGGCCGCCCCTGGCCGACGAGGTGGTGGTGGCCTGCCTGAGAGAGGCAGCCAAAGGCCAACCGGACCGGGAGGAGTTCATAGTCAGGGCCGGCCGGGCCCTGGCGACGGAACTGGTGGGGGAATCGGCGAGACTGACTGCGCTGCTGCGGAGGATCAGGCTATGACCAACGGGCTGCCACATCAGGGGAACAACGACAGCAACCATTACAGCGGCGACCCGGCACCGCGGGATTCCATGGGCGTGGTTGTGGGCGGCTCCCTGACGCAGGGGGTTGAGGTACGACTCCATTCGTCGGGAGAGACCCTTATCGAGGACGTCAAGGTAGGCACCTTCGTCACGATTCACGGCCGGCGCTACCGATTCTTCGGCGTGGTTACCGACCTGGAACTCAACAGTTCCGACGCACGCCTCCGGCACAGCCCACCGGGCACGGACGACCCGGTGCTTTCGGAAGCCATTTCCGGCACCATGGCCTACGGCGTCGTATCGGTTTTGCCCAGCCTGACCATGCCCCTGCTGGCGGGAAGCCATGATTCACCGGCGGCCGCCAAGACCGTACCCTCCCACTTTTCCCAGGCCTTCCCCGCCTCGGCGGAAGACGTGCAATTGGTGTTCGGACAGGACGACGAGCAGCACTTCTGGATTGGCAATCCACTGGACATGGACACCCGCGTATGCCTGGACTTGGACGAACTGGTCAAACGTTCAATCGGCGTGTTTGGCAAGAGCGGCACGGGCAAGACCTTCCTGACCCGCCTGCTGCTGGTGGGAATATTGCAGGGGGGCACTGCGTCGTCGCTGGTCTTCGATATGCACAGCGAATACGGCTGGAGCGGCCAGGACACTGACCACAAAACCCAGGTAAAGGGGTTGAAGCAGCTATTCCCCTCCCAGGTTTCCACCTTCACCCTGGACGAGGAGAGCTCCCGCAACCGAGGTTCCACCCCGGATGAAGTGGTGAAGATCGGCTACGGGGAAATCGAGCCTGAGGACATAGAGGCGCTGCGGGACACCCTCTCCCTGTCGGAAGTGGCGGCGGCGGCGGCCTACAACCTGGAGCGCAGGTTTGGCAAGAGCTGGCTCTCCGATTTCCTGAATTACGACGATATCAACACCCTGGCCCAGGAACTGAACATCAACGGTTCTGCCCTGGCCGCACTGCACCGCCGCCTGGACGGGTTGACCCGGTTTGGCTTCCTGGAGGAGGGCAACCGCCACAATACCGCCGCCCGCATCATCGAGCACCTGGAACGGGGCCAGCACGTGGTACTGGAATTCGGCCGCTACGGCGACAACCTGACTGCCTACGTCCTGGTCAGCAACTTGTTGACCCGCCGCATCCACGACCGCTATGTAGAGTTAAAGGAACTGGCCATCGGCGGGCGGGGCCCCGAACCCCGTCCACTGGTCATAGTCATCGAAGAAGCCCACAAGTTTCTGGACCCCGGCGTGGCCCAGCAGACGACCTTCGGGACCATCGCCCGGGAGCTGCGCAAGTACAACGTGACGTTGATGGTGATAGACCAGCGGCCGGGCGGCATAGACTCGGAGGTGATGAGCCAGCTGGGCACCCGCCTCACCTGCCTGCTGGACAACGAGCGAGACATAGACGCGGTGCTGTCGGGAACCTCGGGCAGCCGGCAACTGCGGGGCGTCCTGGCGCGCCTGGAAGCCCGGCAGCAGGCCCTGATTTTCGGCCACGCCGTCCCCATGCCGGTGGTGGTCCACACCCGCGACTACGGCAGCGCCGAGTCCTACGCGCAGCTTACAACGGGCGTAAGGCCGGCAACCACGGAGGCCGTGCCTGGGGAGACAAGAGAGGAAAGGCTGGAGCGGGAGATTGGGGAGTTGTTTGGGTGACCCTCATTTATCCACGAATAGACACGAATGGGCACGAATACTTTACGCAATTTAGACCACTTTCAAGTTGCGATACCAAGCCAAAAGAATCGGGCCAACTAGCCATGCAAACACTAAACTCCAACACCACCACAACCCAAGCCACTACTACCTGCCCCCGCCCCCTGGGCCTCGTACCCACCATGGGCGCGCTGCATGAGGGGCATTTGGCGTTAGTTAGGCGGGCGCGGGCGGAGTGCGCCACGGTGGCGGCGTCCATTTTTGTTAATCCTACCCAGTTTGGGGCCAACGAGGATTTGGCTACCTACCCACGGGACATGGAGCGGGATTTGGGCTTGCTGGAGGCGGAGGGGGTGGACCTGGTTTATGCGCCGACGCCAGAGGAAGTTTACCCGCCGGGTTTTGATACCTGGATTGAGCCGGGGGCCCTGGCGGAACGGTTGGAGGGCGCGGCGCGGCCGGGGCATTTTCGCGGGGTGGCTACCGTGGTTGCCAAGCTGTTCAACGTGGTCAGGCCGGACCGGGCCTATTTCGGGCAGAAGGACGGGCAGCAGTTGGCGGTGATACGCCAGATGGTGAGGGACCTGAACATGGGGCCGGAGATTGTGGCCGTGCCCACGGTGCGAGATGCCGACGGGCTGGCCCTGAGCAGCCGCAACGCCTATCTGACACCGGAGCAGCGGCAAGCCGCGCCGGTGATTTACCGGGCATTGTCGGAGGCGCAACGCCTGTGGCTGGACGGAGAAACCGGGGCTGGAAGGCTGCGGGCAGCCGTCCTCGAAGTTCTGAAGTCGGAACCGTTGCTTGGGGGCATAGACTACGTCAGCGTGGCCGATGCTGGGACACTGGAAGAACTGGAGCAGGTTGCAGGGCCGGCGATGGTTTCCACGGCGGTGCGGCTGGGGCAGACAAGATTGATTGACAATGTGCTAATTGGCAGTGCTTGACAGTATCCTGAAGCAACCAGCTTTCTGGCATTTGCCGTTCAACCCTGGGATCGGGCTGGATTATCCTTCTCCTTCTGCATGGTGAGACCGGCTGCTTCTCTCATACAGCGTGATAACCTCGTCAACCTCGTCCGCCGCAATATCCCGCCAGTCCTCTATGGCCGAGTCGGCTATGGTCGAGCGCTCCTCGACGATGGCCTGGATCACATCCAGCCTTGGGTCTCTCTCCTCAACCTGAAACTCTTCTATCCGGTGGGACAGCCGGTGCCAACTGCCCCGTATGGCCAGGAGACGACGCACGGCGGAGCGGGCGTGAAGTCGCAGCAGGTCCGTGGCCGATTCCCGGGCCGCCTTTTGCCCCAGCAAATAGGAGCCGTACAATCCCGCTGCCAGGGTAATCAGCTGCCACAGGGCGGTCTCAAGGGTGGAAAGTGGACGGAAGGCCGATACGATGACAATGCCCACTGATAGGACCACGGCCCCGCCGATGGCGCCAACGATGACTATTGTTGTCCTGTCCATAAAGCACCACGCCGCTGTGGATGCCTTTTGAAGAAACCGGAGTATTCAGGCCGAAACTCGGGCCGGACTACTCCTGCACCAGTTCCCGTACGGTTTCCGTCATGGCGGCCAGGACCTTTTCCCAGTCGCCCACCACGCCGTAGCGGGCCTCCTTGAAGATGTTGGCCTCGGCATCCTTGTTGATGGCAACGATGGCCTTGGAGCCGGAACAGCCGGCCATGTGCTGGCTGGCGCCGGAAATGGCGATAGTGATGTAGAGGTCGGGGGTAATGGTCTTGCCGGTCAAACCAACCTGGTAGCTGGCGGGAACCCAGCCCGAGTCCACCGCCGCCCTGGATGCGCCCACGGCGCCGCCCAGCAGCTTGGCCAGTTCCTCCAGCTGAGAGAAGGGCTCGGGTCCACCCAGGCCGCGACCACCGGACACAACAATGCTGGCGTCTTCCAGCTTGATGCCCTCGGCTTCCTCCTTAACCACTTCTAATACCCGGCTGCGCACCATGGAGGCGTCCAGGTCCACCGGGAAAGAAACCACGTCGCCCTGGCGGGAAGCGTCGGCTTCCAGCGGGACATAGACCTTGGGACGAATCGCGGCCACCTGGGGAGTCTGGTTGCAGCTGATGACGGCGACAGCGTTACCGCCATAAACCGGGCGGTTGGCCAGGAGCTTGCCGGCCCCTGGATCGGCGGAGACTTCCAAGCAGTCCTGGGCAAGGCCCACGCCCAGGCGGAAGGCCAGCCTGGGAGCAACTTCCCGCCCCTGGTTGGTGCGGGCAATCAACACGATGGCCGGAGAAACTTCCTTGCACAGCGTTTCTGCCGCCGCCAGGTACAGCTCAACCTGGAAATCGGCCAGCAGGGGGCTGGTAACCGAATAAACCCGGTCGGCGCCCTGGGAAATGGCCGCCTGCGCCGGCGCTTCCACGGAAGAGCCGAACAGGCCGATGGCCAGTTCCTGGCCCAGGTCGTCGGCGACCTTGCGCCCGGCCGCCAGTATCTCCTGGGTCGCCAGGGCCAGCTCATCTCCCTGGGATTCACCAATTACCAGAACTCCGTTTCCCTCAGCCATTGGGGCCTCCATAAGACTCTCTGTCCAGGCAGAGGAGCTCAAAACCGTCGCCTCTACCTTTGATTGCAATAGGGTTGGCTAGAAGAATTTCTCTTCTCGAAGGCGCAAAGCCAGGTTGCGCCCGGCCTCGGCCTCGTCGTCGCCTTCAATTATTTCGCACTCGGTATTGCTTACGGGAACGAACAGGTCATGCAGTGTAAGGCGAGGCTCAACCTGCCCACCGTCCAGCTCCAGGTCGGAGACACTCCAGATAGTGGGACGCTTCCTGGTGGCGGCCATTATCCCACGCAATGTGGGATATCGGGGCTGGCCCAGTTCGTTACTGACGGTAACCAGGGCAGGCAGGGACGCTTCCACCACCTCGTAACCGTCAGGAATCAGGCGTTCAACGACTACCTTGTCATCCTGCAGGTCCACCTTCTTGCCCAGGGCAACGCAGGAAACGCCGAGCAATTCGGCCACTCCCAGGGGCACCTGGGCGTTGTCCCAGTCCGAAGCCTGGCGGCCGCAAATTATCAGGTCAAAGCCGCCGAGCTTCCGGATGGCTGCCGTCAATAGCTGGGCGGTCTGGAAGCTGTCAACCGTGTTTTCGAAAGCGTCATCCTGGAGCAGGACCAGCTCGTCGGCCCCCATGGAAAGAGGCTTCTTCATAACATCAAGTGCAAAGGAAGAGCCAGCGGAAATGACAGTCACGCTGGCGTCTTGAGAGTCCTTTATCTGGAGCGCTGCTTCAACTGCATTTTCGTCGAAACCGTTAACAACCGGAGGTATGTTGGGTGGAGTAACGACACGCTTGGAATTGGCATCAATTTGAAAAGCGGCAATAGGCATTTCGGGGTCTATGACCTGCTTGGCCAGTACGGCTATCTTGGCTGGCATTTCGGTTCCTCAAACGAAAATTAGCTACGTAAAAACCTTGTGAAATGTATCACCAACGGCCTTGAAGTGTCAATTGAAACGGGTGTAAGGACGGGGCGATTCGGTTTTCCGGCATGTCCTTTGCCCTCGGTATTGGTCAGGTCAAAAAGGAGTGAAATTACGACGCGATTATTCTACTGTCCAAGTAAAATTCCACTCACCCTCACCCTATTCGCCGAGGGATACAGAATCCAACGGTCCTGGTCCAAGAAACACTTGCGTCAATATGCTTGTCGGCAGCTTTCCAGGAATCCTCTGAACAACTCCCTCGCCCCTTGAGGGGCGAACAGGGGTATGTATATGCCAGAGACTTTACCTGGTTTGTATGTCATTCTGGACGGAGTGAAGAATCTAATATGACAACCTTTTGACGACTTTCGGAGTGCCAAAGTCATCCTTGTTTGCGGTTCTAGATCCTTCACCGCGCCCAGGATGACATTTACTTCCGCTTTTCTTCATTGCAAGGCGGGAATACCTGCCCCCGTCAGCCCTTGACCGGGGGAAGGTCAGAATGGGGGTGGATATCTTGCGGAGGACCTTTTCCCCTCACCCTCACCCTACCGGCACAGGTCCGCCGGAGGCGGATTTCGCCACCATCAAGGGGGAAGGAATTTTGCAATGGCTTCCAACTGAGCCGCCTGAAGCGCATCAGGTGCTACAATCCCCTGGCTGGCCTACGATGTAATCGTCCGGGAGGGTTATGTTCAATTGGATTCTCCGGGCCATTGCTTCTATTCTGCTAACCTTTGGCTTCTACGTAGCCATTGCCCTCCTCCTCTTTCACTTCAGCTTGAGAGCAATGCTTAACGACGAGTTTTACGCCGAAAGCCTGGCGGAACAGGACGTGTACCAGCGGTTCTATACCGACGTGCTTACGCCGGAAAACATGCAACAAATCTGGCAAGAAGTATCGGGAGACGCGAGAATTCTGACATCCGAGGAGCTACGAGACCTTCTGCAGACGGTAGCGCCGCCTGAATATTTGCAGGCACAGGCGGAGGAGAATCTGGCATTGCTTTCCTCGTTTGCCGCTGGAGAATCAGAAGACCTGGAGCTTTACGTGGAAATGGCTGGGCCCCTGGACCGGACGGTAACCTCCCTTGTTGATCTGATAGAGGTTCGTATCGATGAAACACCGGTATTATTCTCCCAACAAATCCAGAGTGAGGCAGCCCAAGCCATTGAGGCCGATTATTCTGAGGATATTGCTCTATCGTTAAAGTCACTAATGTCGGCTAGCTACGCCCTATCGTCAATCACAGATCTTACCGGCTCGAGTGAAGAAGAGGTTCTGGCAATCTTCGACCAGGCGGTAGCAACGGTCCTGGCCGAACCTTCCGTTGACCAGAGGTTTCGCGATGCGCTCGAGGAAGCCCGGCCCGAGCTTCGCCAGGCTTTCAAATCAGGCAACACCAGAGACTTGCTCAAGAAAGCCACCAGGACGGCTGTTGCCCCACCCCTGGAAATTGCCCTGGAAGACTTCAAAACGCGCCTGGACGAACAGGGACGGCTGGCGCTGGTTCCTATACTGGCCAATGAAGTCCTGGGGATTGAAGAGGCGCAATTCCAGGCCAAAGCCGACAGCTGGAGGCAACGACTGGATAGCCTGTTGACCCGTACATTAACCATCGCCCTCGTTGCTTTGGCAATCTCCTTTTCGCTCCTTACGGCTATCAATTGGGGAAAGCCAGGGAACTCAATGCGATGGCTCTACAGAGTGCTGATATCCAGCGGTGGGGCATCGTTGGCGTTGCTGACTATAGCTTATTTCGCTCTGCCCAACGCGTTTGATCGCATAGTCGGCGGCTTGTCGATGAACCAGGAAGTTGAGGTGAAAGGAATAGTTGAGCTGGTCATGGACATTGTGATTTCGCTCATTACGTCCAGATTGACGTCATTGATGTGGATTGCCGGCGCGGCCCTCTTGCTGGGTGTTGGTATTTGGGCCGCAATGTTGGCCTGGGAGCGTTCGCGCAGGAGACACGAAGAAGAAAAACCGACCGGGACGGAGTCGGTTATAGATAGCTACCCGGAAAATGCGGATAACCCCGCATGAACTCCTCCGCAGTGGCGGCCCTGCGCCCCTCCAGTTGTAGAGTCTTGATGCCAAGAATTCCATTGGCCGTACCCACCCCCAGCGGAACCTCCGTGAGACCCAGCCCTTGCACCAACCCGATTTGCCCAGGTTCGTATTCCAGTCCATCACCAGGTGGGTCCATAGCCTTCACATCCAATAGCCGGACAATCTTGCCCTGCCACTGGGTAAAGAGCCCCGGCCAGGGGGTAAATGCGCGTTGCCGCCGTTCCAGTTCAGCGGCAGCAAGGTTCCAGTCTGCCCGCCCGTCCGTCCGCTCTACCTTCCTGGTGAGTGTGGCCTGGGATTCATCCTGTTTCGTTGCTTCAAGCTGCCCCCCAGCCCAGGGGCCCAGGTTCTCAACCAGCAGCCGGCCCCCGACCCGGAACAACTCCTCGGTTAAACTGCCGGCCGTTTCGTCTCCTCGAAGCCGATATTCCTCCTGAACCAGAATGGGACCCGTGTCCATCCCTTCATCCAGCAGCATCAACGTCACGCCGGTGGTTTCCAGTCCCTCCAACAGCGCGGTTACCACCGGGGAGGGCCCCCGATAGCGGGGCAACAACGAAGGATGGATGTTCAGGCAACCGTGCCTGGGCAGGTCAAGGACATTGGCGGGAAGAAGCTTGCCGTAAGCCGCAACTACCGAAACGTCGGCATTCAGGCTGGCCAGTTCCTCCTGGACGTGAGATGGGCGAAGTGATGCGGGTTGGAAAACGGGGATGTCCGCCTTCTGTGCCGCTACCTTTACGGGGGTGGCCTCCATTGACTGTCCCCTGCCCCTGGGACGGTCCGGCGGAGTGACAACTGCTACAACGTCCAGGTCGGCCGAGAGTTGGAGAATTTCCAGCACGGGAACGGCGTAGGACGGGGTACCCATAAAGACGACGCGCATTTCGAAGTACCTTTACCCTGCTACAAGTCGCGGGTTAGCGACCTGTACGGATTCTACGGCAGAATCTACCGGCATCCTGATTCCGCACCAATTCCCGCAACCACCACAGAAACCCTGGCAGACGCCGGGTATTTCATTTGACGGCCAGTATATTGGCAGGGACTCCCCAATATTCTACTGTACCCCCTGCCCGGCAACCACTCGTACCTCAGGTCGATATCGTGGTTTGCAATTGCGGATTTTGCCGGAACCGGCAGTTGCGACTCCGGCAAACCAGGCGGCGCGTACCCGCCTGGGCGATTGCGGCAAGGGAAAGGCCGGAAGGTCCAACGCGCAGGAATATCGACAGAGAAAATGCCATTACTGTTATTACCGGTTAATTCCTGCTAAGCAATCTTACTGAAACCGCAATTTTTCTTCTTGACAAGCAATATTCAATATGCTAACAATAATGCAACCGCTTGGCGGGAATCTGAAAAAAGGAGGTGATATGGCATGGAACATAGTTTAGTTTGCGGGGGCGATGGTAGGCATCAGTCTGGACACGACGGGGTGAGCCTGACCTAAAGGTCTCTATAAACTCTGACCCGTCAGTCGGGCCCAGGCCAATGTCTACCATCGCCCCCGAGATTCTGATTATCTTAGGGCGGTGCCTAATCCAGATTGGCTGGGCCCGAACCCTTTTTACCACTGCGTTGCGGCCGCACCACTTCTCTTACTTGCCGCAGGATCGTGCTGTCACCTGAGCAACAAACAGCGCAAACCGGCCCTAAAGCCGGCTGCCTTACATCGTGTTGCGATGTACGAGCAATTGACAATTGGATACCCTGCTCTTAGAATGACGTGGCGAATTTATAGCCGGCCAGATTGGCCGGCATTACTGG
This sequence comes from Chloroflexota bacterium, assembly GCA_009840135.1. GTDB lineage: Bacteria > Chloroflexota > Dehalococcoidia > Lucifugimonadales > UBA3495 > Bin22. The sequence continues at coordinate 11,708 of VXOH01000009.1, forward strand.
AGAAACAATGCTGCGCATTCGGCTCAGGAGAGTAGGGAAAAAAGGAAGGCCTTACTACAGGATAGTTGTCGCGGATTCCGCCGCCCCCAGGGACGGCGCCTACGTAGAGTGGATCGGCCAGTATGATCCGATGGCCGACCCCCCTGAAGCCGTTGTCAAGCAGGACCGGGCCATAGCATGGCTCAGCAAGGGCGCTCAGCCTTCCGACGCGGTAAAGCGAATCTTCGACAGAGACGGAATCTACGCCAAGCTCAGTTCGCCATCCGAAGAACTGGTCCCAGCGGAAGAGCAATCTGAATGAAAGAATTGGTCGAATACATTGCCCGCTCCCTGGCCTCCAATCCCGATGCGGTCACGGTCACCGAAACTATCGAGGACGGGCAAGTAATTCTCCGGCTCGAAGTAGCCCCCGAAGATAAAGGCAAAGTAATTGGCAGACAGGGAAGGGTAGCTCAGGCTATCCGCGTTCTGGTACGGGTCGCAGCAATCAAAGAAGGTACCAGGGCGATGGTGGAGATCGTTTAGGAACTCGCTCCACAGTTCTCTAATTTCGGAGCATGAATTCTCAGGCGCCGCATTCCTACGGATTTTACTTAAACCAGCCTTTGTCCGAACTTCAAACGAACAACCCGGAATCCCCGGACTCGTTGGTCGTTGTGGGAATTATTCTGGGTTCTCACGGCGTTTACGGCGAATTGCGGATTCGCGTATTGAGTGATGTTCCTCACAGGTTCGACCAGGGAGAGACACTTTACCTGGCCTCGCAACCCTTTCGAATCCTCTCCAGCTCCAAGGGTAGGTCTGACAACCTAATCCTCAAGCTCCAGGGCATTGACACTCCGGGCGCTGCCAGGGATGTGGTCGGGCAAGAGCTGTCCTGCAGGGCCGACTCGGCGCCAGCTCTCCCCGAGAACGAATACTTCCACTACCAATTGATGGGACTCCAGGTAATTACCGAAGAGGGCGAGCCGCTGGGTCGAATTGCCGAAATAATTATTACCGGCAGCAATGACGTTTACGTGGTTTCGGGTCCCGACGGTGAAATCCTGTTGCCCGCGTTGTCCCAGGTTGTGCTGCAGGTCAATCTGGAAGCTGGGACCATGGTGGTACGCCTGATGGACGGTCTCCGCTGACGCTCTCCGGTCGACGACTTTACCTGCTGCCCGGCTGACTACTCTATCCGCTTGCCGTTGTTCCCCAATCATCCTCTTTGCATCCGTCACTTTATTGCCAGTTTCCCCGGGGCCTGAGCCACAGTCCCGCGGCGCCAGGGAGTTACATGTTTCACTGTCAAAACTGCTTTGACCCTTCTTTGGGGCAATGCTAAAATCCAGAGGCGACGTTAGTCTTATCCAACAAGAGCGCGTCAGTCTCCGGGAGCGAATCGCCGTTCCAAGTCTCCGAATAGCTTTTCACCTTCAGATTAAGGCGTGAAGAGGTGGCAGTATGTCCGGACATTCAAAATGGTCAACCATCAAGAGAGCGAAGGGAGCAGCCGATGCCAAGCGGGGCGCGCTTTTCACCAAGCTGGCCAGAGACATAGCCCTGGCCACTTCCCAGGGCGGCGGCGGCGACCCCGACATGAACTTCCGCCTGCGCCTGGCCATAGACAAGGCCAAGGCCAACAATATGCCCATGGACAGTATCTCCCGGGCCATAAAGCGGGGCACCGGTGAATCGGGAGAGGGGCCGGAAAGCCTGGTGGAAATCACCTATGAAGGCTACGGGCCCGGCGGCGGCGCTATCCTGTTGCAGGCCGTAACCGACAATCGAAACCGTACCGCCGCTGAAGTCCGCTCGGCCTTTAACAAGGGCGGGGGAAGCCTGGGAGAGTCGGGCTGCGTGGCATGGAACTTCGAGAACAAGGGCGTCATCACCATAGAAATGGAAGACGAAGAGAAGGCCGAGGAACTTGGGCTGGTAGCCATTGACGCCGGAGCCGAGGACGTAAAAATCGAAGACGGCATGGTAGAAATCCACACGGCGCCGGATGGCTTGCAGGCTACCCAGAAAGCCCTGGAAGACGAAGGCGTGTCCTTCTCCTCCTCGGACATCTCTCTGGTCCCCAAGGCCACCGTGGCGCTGGACGCCAGGGCGGCGGAACAGACCTTGCGGTTGCTGGACCTGCTGGAAGACCTGACCGATATTCAGAAGGCTTACACCAACGCCGACTTCCCCCCCGAGGTGCTGGAGCAGTACGGGGCGGCTTCCTGAATCAATCCCCGTCAATGTATGGTTGATCTGGTTCTCCCTGCGTGGGGGCTTAACCCGTCAGCCATTTCGGTTTACGAACTCCCAAGACAGGAACCGGACAGGAACCGGACATGCGAGTGTTGGCAATAGACCCCGGCACCATCAAGATGGGCTATGGCTTCCTGACCAATGACTCCGAAACGGAAGTTGTTGATTATGGCGTTGTGACCTTGTCCCGATATACGGACATTGGCGAACGACTGTTCCAGCTGTTTACCCACGTCAGAAACATGATCAGCATTTTCCAGCCCGATGCCGTCGCCGTCGAGGAACCCTTCATCGGAAGGGGGGAACGCCAGTTCATAGGTCCGGCCATCGCAGTGGGGCAGGCCCAGGCCGTGGTGTTGATTGGGGCCGCCAGCGCCGGCGTCGAGGTGTTCCGCTACAGTCCCGCAGAGGTGAAACGGGCCGTGGCCGACTACGGCGCTGCCACCAAGGACCAGATGCAACGGGCCCTGGCCGCCACCCTGCGGCTGGACACCCTGCCCGATTCGGATGCCGCCGACGCTCTTTCCGTGGGCCTCTGCCACCTTATCAAGACCGGCGAGAGATCTGCCCTGGCCCGTGAAATTACCCCTGGCTCGGAAAGGTAAACCGTGATAGTTGGTGTGTCCGGCCTTCTGAAGGCGGTGGGAGAAGACTGGGTGCAACTGACCGTGGGCGGCGTCACGTTGCAGGCCTTTGTTCCGGTCTCCGAGATCATGACCCTGGGACCGGAAGGCAGCCAGGTCCACCTGTTTACGCATTTGCGAATCCGAGACGAGCATCCGATTCTTTACGGTTTCACCAGCCAGGCGGCGCTGGAGCTCTTCCAGGTGACTCAGGGTGTTTCGGGAGTGGGTCCCCGCCTTGGACTAGCCCTGCTTTCCGGTCTGGGGGCCACAGGCCTGCAACAGGCCATAGCACTGGGAGACTCGGCCAAGCTGAGTGGAGTTTCCGGCGTGGGCCGCCGCACCGCCGAACGCATTATCCTGGAACTCAAGGGCAAGATGGACTCCGTGGAAGTGGCGGACGCCGATTCCGTCTCCGGTTCCGCTTCAGGCGACGGCGAACTGATAGAGGTCCTGACTTCCATGGGCTATACGAATGCCGAAATTCGCCGGGCGCTGGCCAGCCTTGATCGCTCACCCGACCTGACCATTGAAGATTATCTGCGCCAGGCGTTGCAACAGATTGGGGGGTGGTAGGCTCCCCGGGCATGAGAGGGACCAGTCTTGTAGAATCCGGCGCCGGATGACTCATTTCTGACCCGGCGCTTTCTTGAACGGGGTACGAGTGGTTCCTCCCGGGTGAGAGGGGTTAGCCGCAGGTTTAACCGCAGTTTGAGACTCGAAGAATGCTGAAAATCTTCGAATAAGGTGAATAAATGCCTGATTTTGAACTGGCTTCCGACTTCAGAATGACCGGCGACCAGCCCCGGGCGGTCGAACGCCTGGTGGAGGGCGTGAACGAAGGCCTCGTCCACCAGACCCTCATGGGCGTGACCGGCAGCGGCAAGACCTTCACCATGGCCAACATCATCCAGGAAGTTCAGCGCCCCACCCTGGTTATAGCCCACAACAAGACCCTGGCCGCCCAGCTGGCAACCGAGTTCAAGGAGTTCTTCCCCAACAATGCCGTCGAGTACTTCGTTTCCTACTACGACTATTACCAGCCGGAAGCATACGTTCCGCGTACCGACACCTACGTGGAGAAAGACGCCAGCGTTAACGAGGAACTGGACAAGCTACGTCTCTCCGCCACAACCTCGCTGCTGACCCGCCGGGATGTCCTGATAGTAGCATCCGTGTCCTGCATTTACGGTTTGGGCGACCCGCAGGACTACTTCAACCTGGTAGCCCAAATCCGGGTGGGCGACATTCGCGAACGCACCCGACTGCTGCGCCAGTTGATAGAAATGCAGTACGAGCGCAACGATATGGACCTGACCAGGGGAAAGTTCCGGGTCCGGGGCGACACCCTTGAGTTGGTGCCGGCCTATGAAGATGTTGCCATGCGTATCCAGTTTTTTGGCGACGAGGTAGAGCGCATAGTCACCCTTGACCCCCTGACCGGTGAAGTCCTGGGACAGCAGCAGGAGGCGGCCATCTACCCCGCCAAGCACTTCGTGACCAGCAAGGAGAAGCTGGCCCTGGCCTGTACCGATATCAGGGACGAACTGGTAGAACGACTGGCGGAGCTAAAGCGGCAGGAAAAACTGCTGGAAGCGGCCCGGCTGGAGAGCCGTACCCATTACGACCTGGAAATGTTGCAGGAAACCGGCTTTTGCGCCGGCGTAGAGAATTACGCGCGGCACCTGTCTCGGAGAGGACCGGGCACCCCGCCCCACACCCTGCTGGACTATTTCCCGGAAGACTACCTTCTGCTGGTGGACGAATCGCACATGACGCTGCCCCAGGTGCGCGGCATGTATCACGGCGACATATCCCGCAAGCAGACCCTGGTGGACTTTGGATTCCGGTTGCCTTCGGCCCTGGACAACCGTCCCCTGAATTTCGGCGAGTTTGAACGGCACGTCAACCAGGTAGTTTTCGTCTCCGCGACCCCCGGTCCCTACGAAATGGAGCACAGCGCCACCGTAGTTGAGCAGGTCATCCGGCCCACCGGCCTGCTGGACCCCACCATTGAAGTGAAGCCTTCCGCAGGCCAGATAGACGACCTGATGCAGCAGATCAAGCTGCGAGTTGAGCAACGGCAACGCTGCCTCGTCACCACGCTGACCAAGCGAATGGCTGAGGAACTGGCCGACTTTCTGTCCGAAATGGGCATTCGCAATCATTACCTCCACTCAGACATTCACACCCTGGAACGGGTCGAAATTCTGCGCGATCTTCGCATGGGGGTTTATGACGTCGTGGTGGGAATAAACCTGCTGCGGGAGGGCCTGGACCTGCCCGAGGTCAGCCTCGTGGCCATCCTGGATGCCGACAAGGAGGGTTATCTGCGCTCCACCACCTCCCTGATCCAGACCATCGGACGGGCGGCCCGGCATGCGGACGGACACGTGATAATGTACGCCGACCGGGTGACCGACTCCATGAAATACTCCATTGACGAGACTTACCGCCGCCGGGGCATCCAGGACGTTTACAACCGGGAGAACGGTATCGAGCCCCAGAGCATCCAGAAAGCGGTCCACGACATTACAGAGAGCATCAAGGGCATTGGCGAAAACCGGGCAAGCTACCGGGTAATCCGGCAGGAAATGTCCCGGGAGGACATGTTCCGGGTAATCAAAGACCTGGAATTGCAAATGAAGGAGGCGGCCAGGAATCTGGAGTTTGAAAAGGCCGCCCACGTGAGGGATGAGATTTACGAGTTGCGGCGGGTGCTGGCAGCAGAGGAGAAGACCTTTGCGGGGTAGGAGGGACTGAACGTTGGCAAACCCTGTTCATTTTGCTGGTGTTAGTTTTCACGCGGTTTGAGCATTACCCAGAGGTAATCGCACGAAATCTCAGTTTACTGCTTTAATACAAGAGAATGATTCATGGTGGATAGGTTGGATCTAAGATGTGCCTGGGGTTAACTCTCAAGGTGTTACCCGGGAAGAATTTTTGGATAACTTACGCTCCGCCTTGATGGAACCATTTGAGATGAACTACGAAGCGGCGATGGGAGTAGCCAGAGGTTCCCTGGTAGTCCGGAATCTGGTGAGTACTGAAGCCTTGCAGCGATATCTGAATCTCAGATCCCAAGATTAACGATAAGCCTCCGACCGAGGAAGTATACGCAGAACCAGCAGGGTTTTGCCACCGTCAACAAAGGTAACCCTGACTCGCCAGGCTCCTACCCGCAACCTCCACTCAGACTCGACACCCCGCAGTTTCCTGAAATCACCGTGACCAGTGGAAGCAAATAACATTACGGCTTGACGTACCCGGCGGGCTTGCTCTTGATCCATTCGCCTCATATCCCTTGTCGCAGGCGGGGTCCACTCCACTTCCAAGTTTATAGCCCTAGTTCTTTCGCCAACTCAGCATCAGGTATCATTCTTTCACCTCTGGCTATTGACTCATAGGCTTCCTCCACAGCCGCCCTCTCCTCCTCCGTTTCCGGCTCATCATCTTGAGGGGCGGTCAAAAGTGCGAACAATACGGGGTCTTCTTTTTTCAGAAAGTCCAAGAATACCTGTCCACCCGCGGCCAGAACGGAATCCGGCAGAAAATCAATGATGTTGTGCAGTTCTTCTCGCGTAACCATATGGTTCCTCTCCTAGCGGCTTTAGTCTATTACGTCGCCCCTTCCACCACCTTATGCAGCAGTTCCAGCAGTTCCCCGTTTTCTTCCAGGGTGAAGTTGTCCACGTAGTAGCGGTTGATGCCCGACCCGCCATCCACGGCGCCGTCATCCACCATTTGCGTTATCAGCCGGGCCTCCTCTTCCACCGGGGGCAGCAGGTTTCGGCCAACCATTCGCGACATTGCGGCCACCAGTCCGTAGCCGCCCCAGTTGGATACGCTGGCAATCACCAGGCGGTCTACCTCGGTAATAGCCGGCTCGTCGGGCAGGCGGTCCACCGGCGGGATGTGATCCGCCAGGTTCCCCATGCCTATTTCGTTGCCGCCATCGCCGATGCCCACCGAGGGCACCCCCAATTCAAAAAGATAGTCCAGACGGGCGGTGTATTCGGTTATGTCCCTGGACAGCATATTGAGATAAACGTCACCAGCGTTGCGCCCGCATCTTTCAATGGTGATGAGCAGGTCAGGATTCAGCTCTTCTATCAGTCGCTGGGCCTCAAGCCTGCTTTCCGCCTCGTTCGCTATGGGAAACTCCACCACCCTGGCGGACTCTCCCAGCCATTCCCGCATCATCGGCGAGGTGTGCCGGTCTGTAACGTAGGTAACCTCTCTTCCCAATGACTGGAGGGCGTTCCCTATGGCAATCGCACCAGGCGGACCGTCGGTCTCGTGTTTTCCGGCGGTCAAAATGTAAAAGCCGGTGATAATAGCCACCTTGCCCGGATGATCGAGAATGTATTGGGCTGCCCTCTCACAGAAATCTCCAGGCAATAAGTGCCGCAACTCGGACACACCTCGCTTGTCCTCCGACAGGATGATGTCCTCGATAGTTTCGCCCTCGAAATTCATTAAGAGTACCTCGGTGTTTGAATGTCGGCCCGGTCAGCCCCATGAATTGACCCGCGAAGCCTATAACACGGCGTAGTCAGCATCGCGCTGGGAGGTTACGAACATGTGACCGGGAGCGTGGGTAATCATAAGGGGCGGCTTGCAGTTCAATGCCACAGCCTGAGGCGTGACGCCACAGGCCCAGAAAACGGGTTCCTCGCCCGGTCGGATTTCAACGGCGTCTCCAAAGTCAGGACGGGCAATGTCGTTGATACCGATAACTGAGGGGTCGCCAATATGCACCGGAGCTCCGTGGGTGGCGGGAAAGCGCGAGGTAACCTGCACGGCGCGCACTATCTTGTCATGCTCCACCGGTCTCATGCTGACTACCATGGGTCCCGAAAACACGCCGGCCGGATTGGTTGCCATGCTGGTGACGTACATGGGGACGTTGCATTGCATTTCCTGGTGGCGCAGGGGTATGCCGGCTTCGGACATGGCGGTTTCAAAGGAGAAACTGCAGCCCAGCAGGAAAGAAACCAGGTCATCCCGCCAGATTGCGGACAGCGATTCCACCTCCTGGGTAAGCTCGCCGTTCTCGTAAACTCGGTAATAGGGAATGTCGGTCCGAATATCGGCGCCCGGAGCAGTGAGGCGGGGTTCTACCTCGCCTGCTTCAATGACTTCCAGCAACGGGCATGGTCGGGGATTTCGCTGGCAGAAAAGCAGGAAATCAAAGGCCAGGTCCTTGGGCAGAATTGCCAGGTTGGCCTGAACAAAGCCCGGGGCCACGCCGGAGGTCACACCCCGCCAGTGGCCGCTGCGAATCTGTTCCCAGGCCTCCCTGGGGGAATTGGGAAGGGTTTGAGTGGCCATATAACCTCCAGTACGGCATGGCTCAATGTTATCGCCGATATCGTCCTTATCCCGAGCGTAATTCGGGTATTGGCTCAATTGTCCAATACTATTACCCCGGTTTCTTTACAGTCAATGAGAGTCTTCTTCGATTTTCCTCCGCCGGTAGATGCTTAATCCAGCCGGTGGGCGTATTTGGTATAAGGTCAAAAAAATAATATACTAAGCCATCCTTCCGCCAGGTATAGCCCAAAGGCAAAGCTTTGTACACCGTATTCCTCATCGCAACCCACGGCAACGGGCTGCACGGCCTGCTGGAAACCATGAGCCGAGCCGGTCTCTCCTGCCTGTTCGGGTCTGAATTCTCCCAGGTTGCCGACGCAGCGGGGTCCGATCAGAGTCACATGGATGCCGTTATGCTGGATGTGGCTTCGTTCCCACAGACGGAATGCCAGAACATCATTGCCGGCTGTCGCGACCTGAAAGTGCCCGTGCTGGCAGTTGTACCAAACGAGTCGTTGCAGGAATATGACCCGTCCATAAATCCCGACGAGTTCATACTCAGTCCCATGCACCAGGATGAGCTGGTCGTACGAATCAAGCAGGCGATTTACCGGGTCAGCGGACCATCGGGAGCCGAACTCCTCAAGATGGGAGACCTGGTTATTGACCTGGAAAAGTACGACGTGATGATGGCTGGCAAACGGGTATCCCTGACCTACAAGGAGTTTCAGCTGCTGGTGATGCTGGCCTCCAATCCCGGACGGGTGTATTCGCGGGACGTGCTCCTCAGCCAGGTGTGGGGTTACGACTACCTCGGCGGCACCCGAACGGTGGACGTACACGTAAGAAGGCTAAGGTCGAAGATTGAAGACCCGGACCACTCTTTCATCGAGACCATCTGGAACGTTGGCTATCGTTTCAAGTCGCCGAATTAGCAGGTAAACAACATTGAAATAATGGGTTATATTCCGCTCGTCCTGAGCTTGTCGAAGGGCCGTCCGCCTCAGGCGGATTCGACAAGCTCACCACGAACGGACTCCAGCTTCAATCGTCAAAATCCGCCTCTGGCGGATTGGCCTACTGGAACAATCGCCGTTGTTCAGCTGAACTCACTACTCACCCCTTCCAGGAATCTGGCTACCTGCGCTGACAGGGCGGCGTGTTCATCCCTCGCAAGTTCCGGGTCGGATTCGATGATCGCTGCCGCTTCTCTCCTGGCGATTTCCAACAGGTCCCGGTCAGAGAGGCGGGCCATCCTCAAGTTGGGCAGTCCGCTTTGCCGGGTACCGAAGAAGTCTCCCGGCCCCCTCAATTCCAGGTCTATTTCCGCCAGTTGAAACCCGTCGCGGTTGTTTTCCAGGGCCTTGAGTCTTTCCCTGGCCGATTCCGAAGGGTCGTCCGACATCAGGATACAATAGCTCCGGTGCTCTCCCCGGCCAACCCTCCCACGGAACTGGTGCAACTGGGACAACCCGAAGCGGTCGGCGCCCTCTATCAGCATTACTGTTGCGTTGGGCACGTCAATGCCTACTTCAACCACTGCGGTGGTAACCAGTATGTGCGATTCGCCGTCCCTGAACCTTCGCATCACCTTGTCCTTGTCCGCCGATGACATTCGGCCATGCAGGAGGTCCAGCTTCAGGTCCGGGAAAATCTCCCTGGCCAGCCGCTGGTGCTCATCGGCGGCTGCCTTGGCCACTATTGCCTCGGACTCGTCTATCAGGGGGCAAACGATGAATGCCTGGCGACCGTCGCCCACCTGCTGCCGGACAAAGTGATAGACGGCTTCCCGCTTGTCAGGCTCGGCCCAGCGGGTGGCTATCTCCTGCCGCCCTGGGGGAAGCTCGTCTATGGTGGAAATCTCCAGGTCGCCAAAGAAGGTCAATTGCAGCGTGCGAGGAATGGGCGTAGCCGACATTACCAGGATGTGCGGATTCTCTTCGCTTTTTAGCCGCAGCGCCGACCTCTGGTTGACGCCGAAGCGGTGCTGTTCATCCATTACCGCCAGGGCCAGGCGGGGCATTTCCACCCCGTCCTGAATGAGGGCGTGGGTCCCGATAAGCAGGTCCAGGGTTCCTTCGGCGGCAAGACCCTTCAGCCTTTCCCTGTGCCTGGCCCGGGTGCTTCCCGTGAGCAGTCCAACGGTCATGGGCCGTCCCAGCGATTCCAGGTAAACGGTTAGCTGATTTTCCGCCTGGGTGGTGTCAGCCATTCCGCCCAGGAGCCGTGTAACGGTCTGAAAATGCTGTTCCGCCAGAACTTCAGTTGGCACCATTATTGCGCCCTGGTATCCACTGGATATGACGGCCAGAAGCGCCAGCAATACCACGACCGTCTTGCCGCTGCCAACCTCGCCCTGCAACAGCCGGTTCATAGGCGGCGTTCCCTGCCGCAGGTCCGCCAGGATTTCCTCCAGGCTCCGAAGCTGCGCGCCGGTAAGCTCAAAGGGAAGCCTGGGAATCAGATCATGAAGCAGTTCAGAGTCGGCAGCTACTGACGGACCCTCCACTGCGCGGTTCTCCCTCTGGCGACGGGACAGAACCGACAATAGCAGGATGAGCAACTCATCAAAGGCCAGGCGGCGGCGAGCCCGGTCGGAGTGACCATGACTATCGGGGTAATGGGCCTGCCGCACGGCATCCCTCAGAGGCATCAGATTGTTCCGCTTCCTAACCTCCTCGGGAAGAAGCTCCGGAAGCGTCTCAAGCGCCGCCTTCAGGCCTTGCCAGGTGTGACTCCTGAGAGTGCGCCCAACCAACCCGGAAGTCAGGGGATATACCGGTACCAGCCTGCCTGTGTTGAGAGCCGGTTGGCCGCCGCGAAGAAGGTCATATTCCGGCGACTCGAAAACGGGCCTGTTCTGAAAAGCGTCAACGCGGCCGCTGACCGCCACGCTGGCGCCGGCTTTCAGGGTTTTCGCCAGGAAACCCTGCCCGAACCAGGTGATGCGGACCTGTCCCGTTTCGTCAGACAGCGTGGCTACGGTGGCCTTCTTGCGACTTCGCCCCAAGGGAATTTCCTCCGCCTGCGTAATCTGCCCGGTGACAGTCACGTTCATCCCGGGCCAAAGCTCGGCAATCTGGGCTTGCCTGGAAAAATCGTCGTAACGATGTGGGAAGTGATAGAGCAGGTCGCGGACCGTCGCAATACCGAGGTTGGATAGCTGGCTAGTCTGCCTGGCGCTGACCCTGGGGAGATCGGTTACGGGGGAGTCCAGTTCTACAACGGTTGGCCGAGAAACTGAAGGAGCCCTGGGCCGGGCGGCGCCTGACTTTAACCTGTTCGGGGTCTTCCTTTTTTCCGTGGCTTCCTGGCGCTCAGTCTCCGGCAATGCAGGTGCATCGTCTCCGTTGAGCAATGATTGCCACCGGCCAACCCACTCCCGCCGCTCCGCAACGCTCATGCCGGAGTAGCCGGGCCTTATCAGGCTGCGGGACTCAGGCAGGGACTTTACCCGCGCCGCCATGTCCTGGGCCCACTGACGCACGAATCCGTCCATGCCGCCGATAACGGCCTTGTCGCTGAACCCGTTGGCGTTCTCCAGTGCCAGAATGTTCCGGAAGGAGCGAACCCACTGGGGCGTGTCTTTGGAAGGGGAAGTCATCTGCGCAACTTTGGCCGCAAAGATAGGTGAGTGGTTCGGGCGTAGCACTTAGTCCCCGGGCATATGTCAGCCAGGATATCGGGACAGCGGCCGGGCTCGGGGCCTATGGCAGGGAAGCTGGCCGTGGGGCACAGCCCGACGCTCTGGTCAGCCCTCGGATACTATGGCAACGCCCACCGCCCTCGGCCCAACGTAGGTTCCCAGGGCGGGCCCGAACCTGGCAGTTACAATCTGCTCCCGGGGCAGCAGGTCGCTCAAGCTATCGCACAATTCTGCGGCCCACTCCTGCTCGGTACTGTAAATTACGCCCAGGCGCGAGGCCGGAGCCTTTTCGCTTACCAGTTCCACCAGCCGCCTCATGGCCCGCTGGTGATTGCGGGGCCTTTCCAGCGGGTGAACCTCCCCGTCCATCAGGGTGAGAATTGGCTTTACGCTCAGCAAAGAGCCCACGAAGGCCTGGGCCTTGCCAATGCGCCCGCCCTTCTGCAGGTACTCCAGGGTGTCGACGGCAAAGGCCGCAAAAGTGCGGGAGAGGGTACCTCGGACCCGTTCGGCGATTTCTTCGCGGGACATTGACTGGCGCGCCAATTCGGCCGCCTCAATCGCTACCAGCGCTACCGCTATTGACGCTGCTTGCGAGTCAATGATTTCAATGGGAGGGTCTTCCCCCAGGGAAGCCCTGGCCTGGGTAGCGGAGTTAACCGTGCCGCTGAGCTTGCCGGAAACATGAATGGATACAAGCTCGTGCCCCTGGTCCAGCAGTTCCTGGTAGGCGGTCTGGAAGGCGCCAACGGAGGGTTGAGAAGTAGTTGGCAAGGCTGTACCGGAAACGAGCCGGCTGTAGAAGTCATCGGGGGTAAGGTCTACTCCGTCCCGGTAATTTACGTCGTCTATGACCACGTTGGCCGGAACAATGGTTATGCCCAATTCTTCCACCACGGCCGGGGGCAAATCTGAAGTGCTGTCTGCGACTATGCGAACTGCCATCTGGGCTACTCCTCGGGAAACTGTTACTCCACCGCTGCAAAATAGGGGTAATGTGGCTGGCCTCCAAAGACGAGGTCAACCTGAATGCCGGGAATCTGCGCTTCCAGGTTCTCGGAAACCCCCTCGACCGTTGCCTGGTCGGTGTCGGCTCCCCAGTAAATCGTTACTATGTGGTCTTCCTCCAGGCCCACGCCATCCAGGGCCGCCATCAGGGCCGCTTCGGCGGAAGTCTCCACAACGGCCAGACCGCCCTCCACCAACCCCATGTAATCACCCTCATTCACCGCCTTGCCCTCGAGAACCGTATCTCTCACCGAGCGGGTGACCTCGATGGACACAACGGCTTCAACGGCCTCCCTCATGGCCTGCAGGTTCTGCCCGGTTTCAGCCTGGGAGTTGAAGGCCAGAGCGGCGGCAATGCCCTGGGGAACCGTGGAAGTCTCCACCACGTGCAGGTTCTGGCTCTCGTTCTCCCTTTCCGCCGCCTGGACAGCCGTTATGGAGACGTTCTTATTGTTGGGAAGAAGAATAACGTCCTGCCCGCCGGACTCCTCGGCCGCATTGATGAGCTGGGCAACGCTGGGGTTCATGGTCTGGCCACCGCTTACGATGGATGCCCCCGCCGTGTCCCGGAACAGTTGGGCCAGTCCCTCCCCGGGGGCCACCGCCACCAGGGTGATTCCATCCTTGGGGGCGCCCCTTTCCTGGTGACCGGAGGCCCAGTCCTGGTTCTGGAGGCTCATGTTGTCTATCTTTATCTGGTCCAGTTCGCCCAGGGAAACGGCGTAGGTCAAGGCGACCCCCGGATCCTGCATGTGAACGTGCACCCGTATGAAGCGGTCATCCCCCACGATAACCAGGGATTCGGAGGTTGCCGCCAGGTCGCTCCTGACCTTTTCGATATCCAGGTTTTCCCCCTGGATGAGGAACTGGGTGCAATACCCCCACTCCGACTCCACCGAAGAGTCGAGAAAATCGCTTTCCACCGATATTGAGGCCAGCTGGGAGGGGTCAATCTGGCCGGCAGCCGTGGCCAGGCCTAGGTCGGCGGTGGCTGCGTCCCCACCCGTAAGGTGCAGTAAGGCGCCGCCGAGAATTACGACAATGCCCATTCCCCCGGCATCCACCACGCCCGCCTCTCTAAGCTTGGGAAGCATGGTGGGCGTGGCCTCCAGGGCCGCCTTTGAAGCGCTGTAGCCCGTCTCCCAAAGTGCCAGCAAATCTCCGGCGCCATTGCCTGAATTCGCCTCCACGGCGGCCTCCAGGGCCTCGGCTACCCACCGGATCACGGTCAGCATGGTACCCTCAACCGGGTTGCCCACCGACCGATAGGCGGCATCGGTGGCCGAACGAAACGCCTGGGCCAAATCCTCTCCCGCACAGACTTCCTTGCCGTCCAGCCCCAGGGCAATTCCCTTGAAAAACTGGGAAAGGATTACTCCGCTGTTGCCCCGAGCCTCCCAGAAGGCCCCGTCGGCCACCTGGGCGGCGACCTCTCCGGCGGTGGCTCCGTTCAGTTGGGACAATTTCTCCACGCCGGCCCGCATGGTCAGCAGCATGTTGGTCCCGGTATCGCCATCGGGAACGGGGTAAACGTTCAGGGCATTGAGCGGGTCCCTGTAACGCTGCAAGCAATGGAACCCCGCGGTTAAGGCTGCGGCAAGACTGTCTCCACTAAGCGCTGTCATAAATGTACTCGAACCTGGATTAGCCAGTAATCGGGATTATTCGGTATTCCGAATTAGCGGGAATTTATTGGTTCATTATATCGGCATGCATGCCATTTTCAACCGGAATAGATCACGGCTTGCCATCATAACTTGCTTTCGCAGTTTTCCAGCGCAGCAAGGTCATCGGTCTAAAATCGGCTTTCCAGTAATTTGCCGGCTTTCCCTCTGCACATGGAGAGCAAACACGGAAAAGGCTGTAACCTGGATTCACTCCGGCATCCCCTCAAATTACCCAGGCATAAGCTACGCGGAAAGCGCTTCAAGAGCGTCAATTAACCTTCCTTGACGCTATACCGGCCCTGGCCTAGAATTAGCCGGCATCAACGACCGGCAATCCCCCAAGGGTGAAAAGAGTCTTTCCGGTAAACTGTTCCCTCTCCCACTTTCCGGTCCCAGGCAGGAATCGTGACGGAACCCAGCACCAACTCCGACCGGCTTGAGGCTTCCTACGAACGTATAGTGTCCGGCGTTTCCCAGGGTGACGACGAGCATACGGACCTTTCGTTGCGTCCCCGTCGTCTAAGCGAGTTTGTGGGGCAGGCTCCGGTCAAGGAAAATCTCGCCATCGGCATCCAGGCCGCCAAGATACGCAGCGAACCGCTGGACCACATTATCCTGTACGGCCCTCCCGGCCTGGGCAAGACCACCCTGGCCCACATAATCGCCAACGAAATGGGCGTCAATATCAAGGTGACCTCCGGGCCGGCCATCGAACGGGCCGGCGACATGGCTGCCATCCTCACCTCGCTGCAGGCTAATGACATTCTCTTCATTGACGAGATACACCGGCTACATCGCGCCGTTGAAGAGGTCTTGTATTCGGCCATGGAGGACTTCTTCCTTTCCTGGATGGTGGGAAAGGGTCTGGCGGCAAGAAACATCAACCTGCGAATAAACCCTTTCACCCTTATCGGCGCCACCACCCGTTTTTCCCTCATCAGCGCCCCCCTGCGGGACCGCTTCGGCTCCGTGTTTCGACTGGACTATTACGAGCAGCAGGACATGGAAGTTGTGGTCAAGCGGTCCGCGGATATACTCGCGGTGACAACTGATGATGAGGGCGTTGCCGAGGTAGCCGCCCGCTCCCGGGGAACTCCGAGGATAGCTAACCGGCTGCTGAAACGCACCAGGGACTTTGCCCTGGTGGTTGCCGACGAGGAAATTACCGGTGAAGTAGCCCGGCAAGCCCTGGACCGCCTGCGAGTGGATGGCCTGGGCCTTGACGAGACGGACCACCGGCTGCTGACAAGCATTATTGACAAGTTCAGCGGCGGGCCCGTTGGCCTTGAGACCCTGGCCGCCTCGCTGAGCGAGGATTCGGACACGGTTATGGAAGTTTGGGAACCCTACCTGATGCAGTTGGGGTTCCTGGAGCGAACGCCCCGGGGCCGGGTAACCACCAGGCGCGCCTACGAACACCTGGGGCGGCCCGCACCCGGGGAAGTTGACCCCACGGACCAGGGCAGGCTGACGGGTTTCTAACCCCCCATAGCGATTCACCTGCCGGCGCTCTTTACAAGGGCTCACGAAAGAAAATTGGAGGAAGAATGATCTACGAACTGCGCATATATGACACGGTCCCCGGCCGACTGCCGGCCCTTAACGAACGGTTTGCCAACCACACCCTGGGGTTCTTCAAGAAGCACAACATCCACGTTGTCGGATTCTGGACTGAGGACATCGGTACCAGCAACCGCCTGGTTTATATGCTGGGCTACGACAGCCTGGCTGACCGGGAGACCAAGTGGAGCGCCTTCCAGGCAGACCCGGGCTGGCACCAGGTCAGGGCAGAGTCGGAAAAGGACGGCCCCATCAATGCCCTGGTGAGAAACATGATCCTGCGGCCCACCGATTATTCACCCATGCAGTAGCAGGCCAGGCGGTCCGGTTTTTCCCGCATTCCTTCAGATCGGGAAACCCAACGGGAGAGAGCCGAGACTCTCCGGCAAGCATTACAGGGTACACCAGCATCAATGGAAAACCGGCTGGGTTTTTCCATCGTGATTTCATTAGCTGCTTTCTCCGGGGCAGCCCTTGTGGTTGCCCCGGTTTTTCTTTCTTTTCTGCCTGATTTCCGCCTTTCCGCTGAGGGAAGCCATCCCCTGCTCACCATTGGTTGATTGGCTACGAGGCAAACGCTACAATGAACATTCCCTTCGAGTCAGGGTAATCAAATCGGACTTAGCAGGAATTGGCTCTTTTGAATCCCATAGTGGCGGACAACAGTACCAGGTCCGGCGCCTCCAGTGGTAGTAGCCTCGGAGCGGCAACCCATGAGCTTCAGGGAGACAAGCTCCTTGAAGGGGCCTTCGCGGATGGCGGGCTGACCGACGAACAGGCTTACTTCCTCGACGGCGACGGATGCCCGCCCACCGAGCAACTCTGCCGTGCGGCATCGGCCCTCAGGGACCTGGGCAAGGGAAAGGTCGTCACTTTTTCGCCCAAGGTGTTCATTCCCTTGACCCACCTATGCCGCGATTTTTGTGGCTATTGCACCTTCAGGCACAGTCCCCAGACCGCCGCCCAACTCTACATGACCCCAGAGGAGGTATTGGCTGTTGCCCGGGCCGGAGAGCGCCTGGGTTGCACTGAAGCCCTGTTCACCCTGGGAGAAAGGCCCGAGCAGCGCTATCCCGAAGCTCGTAGTTGGCTGGAAGACAAGGGGTATTCCACTACCCTGGAATACCTTACTGCCATGTGCCGGCTGGTCATGGAAGAGACCACACTCATGCCCCACGCCAACCCGGGCACCATGAGCCGACGGGAATTGGCAGCCCTGCAGCCCTTCAACCCATCCATGGGGCTCATGCTGGAAAGCGCCAGCCCCCGCCTGTATGAGCCCGGAGGTCCGCATGAGTTTGCTCCCAGCAAACGCCCCCGGGTGCGGCTTCGGACGGTGGAACTGGCCGGCGAACTGGGCATACCCTTCACCACCGGAATACTGGTGGGCATTGGAGAAACCAGGCGGGAAAGAATTGACGCCATCCTGGAGATTCGCCAACTCCACCGCGCTTATGGGCACATCCAGGAAGTGATCGTCCAGAACTTCAGGGCCAAGCCGGCAACTCCCATGGAAGACACCGGTCATGCCCCCTCCGAAGAGTTGCTGTGGACCGTAGCGGTAGCCAGAATCCTGCTGGGACCGGATGTTAACCTGCAAGTACCGCCCAACCTGAGCGCCGACGACTATCCCACCTACCTGGCCGCCGGAATAAACGACTGGGGAGGGGTTTCGCCCTTGACCATTGATTTCGTAAACCCCGAGGCTCCCTGGCCGGGTCTGGGCGACCTGCAACGACACACCGAGGAAAAGGGATTTACACTTAGGCCGCGACTCCCGGTTTATCCTGAATATTTCAAGGGCGCCCAATCCTGGCTGCCCGGCTCCCTTCGCGACAAGGCCCTTTCGCTGGCCGACCACGAAGGATACGTTAGAGGAGGAATGGAGCGGTATGCCGGAAGAGACTAACGGAAACACCGCCGAAGTGACCGCAGCCAGCAGCCTTGACGCTATCGTCTCGCAGCTGGCGCCGCCGGTGGCAAGGATTCTCAACAGCGCGCTGGAAGGCGATGATGTCTCCGTGGATGACGCGGTGGTCCTGTTCGATACCACCGGCGCCGAGTTTGCGGCCCTGGGCATGGTGGCCGACGAATTGCGCCGCAGGACCGTTGGCGACCTGGTGACCTACGTGGTAAACCGCAACATTAACTTCACCAACGTCTGCATCAAGCGGTGTGGCTTCTGCGCCTTCAGTCGAGACTTTCGCGAGGAAGAGGGCTACTTCCTTCCGATAAACGAAATAGTGCGCCGCGCCAGGGAAGCGTGGGATTACGGCGCCACCGAGGTGTGCGTCCAGGCCGGTCTCCCTCCGCAGATGGAAGGCGACCTCTATATCAGGCTCTGCGAAGCCATCAAGGAAGAGTTGCCGGACATGCACGTCCACGGCTTTTCTCCCGAGGAGGTGCTCTACGGATCGGTGCGTTCCCGTTGCTCCATCAGGGAGTACCTGGAAGGCCTGCGTGATGCTGGCGTGGGGAGTCTTCCGGGCACCTCGGCGGAGGTGCTGGACCAGGATCTGAGGGACCGGATCTCACCAGGCCGCATTACCGTCGAACAATGGAAGGAGGTCATAACCACCGCCCATGAACTGGGCATTCCAACCACCTCCACCGTAATGTTCGGGCACGTGGAAACCAACGAGCAGATAGCGCGGCACATCGCCCTGCTTCGCGATATGCAAAAGAGCACCGGCGGCTTTACCGAGTTTGTACCGCTCAGTTTTGTGAATTCGGAAGCGCCGATGTTTCTTAAGGGTCTGGTGAATGACGTCCGTTCCGGCCCCACGGGGATGGACGTTATCAAGGTACACGCCATTGCCCGCATCATGCTGAATAACTGGATTCCCAATATCCAGGCATCGTGGGTAAAGGAAGGCAGCCGCATGTCCCAGTTGTTGTTGACGACCGGCGTCAACGACCTGGGCGGCACCCTGATTAACGAGAGTATCTCCACCTCCGCCGGCGCCCAGCACGGCCAGTTGATGCGGCCGTCGGAATTCCGGCAGATGATCCGGCAGGCGGGACGCATTCCGGCAGAGCGATTTACCACCTACGGACTGAACCGTGTCTTCGACCGGGACGACGGGCAGGTGGATCCCCTGGACCTGGTGGGTGACAACGTGGAGGAGATTTTCGGTTCCTACCATCGCCTGGTGAAACTGGAAACTTACCGTTTCGAGCATCCCCGCCACGCCGCCGAATCCGCCGCCCAGATTTCTTCCGGTCACGGCTAGCCCACACCCATGGCGCTCTTGGGCGGAAAGGTTGTGGCCCTGGCCGGAGGGGTGGGAGGCGCCAAGCTGGCCCTTGGCTTTGCTCGTCTCCTTCCTCCCGAGCGTCTCACCATTGTGGTCAACACCGGGGACGACGAAACTTTCCACGGCCTTCACGTATCTCCCGACCTGGACACGATGTTATATACTCTAGCCGGCATTTCCAACGGAGAAACCGGTTGGGGCATAGCCGGCGAAACCTTCCATGCCCTGGGAATGCTGGGTCGTTATGGCGCCGATACCTGGTTCAACCTTGGCGATCGGGACCTGGCAACCCATATCCGGCGCACCCAACGCCTCAGCGAGGGCGCTTCCCTGTCCGAAGTAACGTCGGAACTTTGCAGGAGCCTGGGAATTGAGCATCCGATTGTGCCTATGTCCGATCAACAGGTCAGAACTTATCTGAAAACCGGCGACGGCGACCTGGCCATGCAGGAGTATTTCGTCGGGCGTCGCAGTGAGCCGGTCGTGAATTGCGTGGAGTATCGCGGAGTGGCCGAATCTTCACCGTCCGGGGGATTTGCTCGTTCCCTGGATGGCGCGGAGATGATAGTCCTGTGCCCTTCCAACCCGTTGCTCAGCACAGGCCCCATCTTGTCGTTGCCCGGCATACGGGAACGCCTGTCTGAGAAGAACCCCGGGCGTTGCCGAATTGCCGTCAGTCCCATCATCGGTGGCGAGGCCGTCAAAGGGCCTGCCGCCAAGATTATGTCGGAACTCGGCCATGAGGCTTCTTGCCTGGGCGTCGCGAAAATGTACGGGGATATTTGTGACCTGTTCCTGATGGATGAAGTGGACAGGGACCGGGCGCCGGCAGTCGCCGAACTGGGGATAGAGCCCGTAGTTGCCCCCATCCTGATGCATACCGAAGAGGACAAGATAGCCCTGGCGAAACTCATCCTTGAACTGGGAGGCAGCTTTCTCAATGGTGGATGAGAGCAGCATCGTACCCATAATTCCCATGAAACCCCTTGCCGACTGCAAGACCCGTTTGTCGCGCACGCTCACCGCCGAGGAACGGGGCGACCTGGTAATCGGCATGCTGCGGCGCGTAATCATGGCCATCAAGGGTGCCTCCATCGAGGTTTTCTGGGTGGTCGGAGGGGACTGGAGGATCCGTAACTTGACCCGGAATTTCGATGGCCTCTGGATGGAGGATTTTGGCCGCAATCTTAACGATACGCTGGACAAGTCCTTTGACCGGGCATCCGAGCGTGGTTACGGGTCGATGTACCTGCCCGGCGACCTGCCTTTCCTTAAGCCCTCGGACATCACCAGCATGCTCCGTTCCGCCGGACAGGGGCGTAACCTTGTCCTGGCGCCCGCCCGCCGGGACAGCGGCACCAATGGAATTCTGATACCTCCCAAGCTGGCTTTCAAGCCTGAACTGGGCAATCGCAGCTTTACCAAGCACTTGAGCCAGGCGGGGAAGCTGGGCATTTCCGTGGCCATCTGCTACAGCGAAGGGCTGGGTTTTGACCTGGACATTACTGAAGACCTGGAATTTTTCCAGCAGAGAGAGCCGGGGCTGCTGGACAGGCTCACTCCCCATAAACCCGCCAATGCCGCTACCGAGTTTCCCAATTTGAGAGGCGAAGGTGACCCAACCGCAATCTGATTCAGTCCAAACCAACGGTCCCACCGGAACCAAGCTCGGCCTCCTGCTGCCCACCCGTGGCCTCCTCCTGGCCGAAGAACGGCCCCAAAGCGCAGACCGGATCCTGGATCTCGCTTGCCGGGCCGAAGACGCGGGCCTGGACTCGGTGTGGGTTGGCGACAGCCTGACCGCCAAACCCCGCCTGGAGCCTTTAACCACCCTGGCCGCCGTTGCCGCTCGTACCAGCCGTGTGCGATTGGGGACTGCCGTCCTGCTTATGGCCCTGCGCCACCCGGTGCTCCTGTCCCAATCCCTTGGCACGGTGGACCTCATTTCCAAGGGCCGTTTGATGATTGCCGCCGGTGTTGGCGGGGCCTTTAACGATGAGCAGCAGGCCGAATGGAAGGCAGCCGGCGTATCCGCGCGTCGCCGGGCCAGCCGAACGGAGGAAATGGCCCATATAGTGAAGGGCCTGGGCAGAGGCGAAACTGTGACCTTTGCCGGAAGACACTTCGACCTGGATTCCGTCACCGTCAAGCCGTGGCCGGTGCAGGATGGGGGCGTGCCCTTGTACCTGGCCTGTCACTGGCGTTCCGGTGCTCGAGACGCCCAGATTCGTCGCGCCGCCAGGTTTGCCGACGGAATCATTTCCATCTCAGATACCCCGGAAGAGCACGCGAGGGTAATAGAAGCGGTAAGAGCCGAAGCGGCCCAGCTCGGCAGGGACCCGGCCTCCCTGGAATCGGTAATGTACCTCACCGTCAACATGGACTCGGACGTGGCCCGGGCCGAAGAAGAGGCGGAACGCTACCTGCTCGGCTATTATGGAGCCAACATTTGGGGTAGCCGCTGGGGTCCTTTTGGCGGTCCGGAGCGAGTCCGGGAACGAATCGCCGAATACGTTGAAGCGGGAGCGGACACGGTGGTAGTCCGATTTGCTTCCTTTGAACCGGAACGGCAGTTGAGCGCGTTCCTTGAACGGGTGGCGCCGGCTTTCGGTACCGTTTGACCCCAAGGCTCAGGAGCAAAATCAGGCAGACAAGACCGGCAAGGGTTTATGGAGGTTATTCTTGTATCCGATTGACCTGAGCGGCAGGAAGGGCATCGTTTTTGGCGTCGCCAACGACCGCAGCATCGCATGGGCCATAGCCGGCATCCTGGGTTCGGCAGGAGCCCAGCTTGCCCTGACCTACCAGAACGAGCGCCTGAAAGACCGGGTGGTCCGGCTGGCGGGAGAACTGGAGGGCGCCATTGCCCTGCCCTGCGACGCCTCCGATGACGCTCAAATCCAGGAGGTGTTCGAGCAGGTCGGAAGCGCCTTCGGTGACATTTCCTTCATGGTCCACAGCATTGCCTTCGCCAACCGAGAGGACCTGTCCGGTCGCTTCGCCGACACCGGAAGGGAGGGCTTTCGCGTCGCGCTGGACGTCAGCGCCTACACCCTGATTCCCCTGGTGAAGCACGCCGCCCCGCTGATGAAAGAAGGCGGAAGCGTCATCGCCATGACCTTTGAAGCCTCGCAGAAAGTGTACCCTGGTTACAACGTCATGGGCACGGCCAAGGCGGCCCTGGAGAACAGCGTCCGGCAACTGGCTGCCGAGTTCGGCCAGGACAACATCCGTGTCAACGCCATATCAGCGGGCCCGCTGGACACACTGGCCGCCCGCGGCATACACGGCTTCCTGGACATGAAGAAAATCCACGCGGAACGGGCGCCCCTCAAGCGCAATATTGTCGCGGACGAAGTCGCCAAGACGGCGCTGTTCCTGTGCAGTGACCTGTCCAGCGGCATTACCGGCTCCATCATTCCCGTGGATGCCGGTTACCACATCATGGCCATCTGAATTTTGGCCATCCAGGTCGCGTACCCCACCAGTATTACTGCGGGCGGCGGTTTTCCTTGGCCTCTCCATCCACCGGACCTCCCCTTGTTGAAAGACCGGAACGAAATTGGGGCGGGATTGAAGCCCGCCCCAAAACTCTTGTCACCCCGGTCCGGATGCCTTAGAAGGCTTCCAGCCGTCGCTGGTCTGCCTTCTGTCGTTCCGGGCGACCCAGGCGGCCATAGGCTTCCGCCCGCCGCTCCAAGGCCTCCTTGTAGTCGGGGTCCAGAGCGATTGCCTTGGTAAACTGGTCAATCGCTTCCTGAAACCGTCCCTGATTGAACAGGGAAATGCCTCTCTCAGTCATGTTGGCCGGCGTAGGAATTGGCCTGGGCGCCCGAGGAGCGCCAGCGGACGGGGAAGGCGGCACTGGCGCAGGTTCCGCGTCAGCCGCAGTGTGCGGAACCTGCTCAGGCGCCTGTCCTGGAGCATGCTCAACTGCCTGGGCCGACGCCTGGGCCGATACCGGCTCCGACATCGTCTCCTGGGCCAGCACGGGTTCCGGCGCTACGTCGGGAGAAGCCTCGGGGACACTTTCTGCGACAGAGTCCGGCGCGGGCTCAGAGGCTGCCTCCGGTACCGATTCCTGCGCCGGCGGTTGGAACCTTTCTGCCGGTGCGACACCATCATGCCCGGTGGTTTCCGCCTCCGCCAAGCCCTTGCCCGGCGCCGATGAGGTATCGGGAGCCGCTTCCTCTGCAACAGCCGTTTCCGCCACGCCCGCCGAGCTGAGGGTTGTCTGCCCCTGCTGGGAACTGTCCGAGGAAATGCGGGACAGGTCCCAGCCACACTGGACGCAGAAGTTCAATCCTCCTGTCTCAGTGGCCCCGCAGCTGGGGCAGGTCA
Organism: Chloroflexota bacterium; assembly: GCA_009840135.1. GTDB lineage: Bacteria > Chloroflexota > Dehalococcoidia > Lucifugimonadales > UBA3495 > Bin22. Next base: position 35,367 of record VXOH01000009.1, read on the forward strand.
TGGATTCAGCTCTCTTCCCCCTCCGGAAAAGGGGACTGCGGAAGAGCAGCAGGAAGATAAGCGGGGCAATGACCACCGGCGCCAGGAAGTTCGGGCTGAAATTCCAGGCCAGTGCAATGAGCAGGACAGATGCAACTCCCCAGACCCAGGGATTCAGACCCTTGTTCCTGGCCAACCTGGTCGTCCATAGAACGATCACACCCAGGGAGACCAGTTGAAGAATTGTCTGTATAGACAGTTCAGGCATATAGTTAGCTACGTGGAGAACCTGTTATTGGACTGCTTTAGAGAGGTGAATATGGACACCTCCCATAGATAGAAATATACACGCAAAGGCAAGGCTAGACAATGGCTTGCGTCGCGAGGGATCCTTTCAGCCTCCGTTTGCCGAGTGACATCGCCAGCCTTAAGTTGCCGGGGAATTCCCTTCCCACCCTTCCTCCGGCTGGCAACGAGCTGCGGATGCCGCTCAACCTGCCAGCCGCTGCCCCCGTCATTCCCGCCGTTGCCCCGGAAAACACTGCCTCTGCTTTGGCGCTTGATGCATATCCATGCAACCGGTTCGGGCGCAAGAGAGGCAATCCACTCCGGTTTTCGGTGCAGGAATGGCCCTTGAGCCCCGCACAGTCCGAACCCTCGCCGCTTGTTCGCAAGTTTGACCCCAAATGGCAATGTTGGTATAATCCCGGACTGCAAAACCGCTCTTCAAGACACCCTTTAGAGTACACCTGATCATCGTTACTTTCCGCCAGCCCGAAAAATTAATTCGGTGGCTGCGCCTCAAGGAGTTTTGGGTATGAAACTGACCATTTCGGTTCTGAAAGCTGACGTTGGTTCCATTGGCGGCCACACCAAGCCGTCCCAGCGGATGATGGAGGCCGTTGAGAAAGAGGTAGCCGATGCCATCAGCGGCGGCCTCCTGATCGACGGATACGTGGGCCATACCGGCGACGACATCTGCATGACCACCACCCATACCCGGGGCGCCAACGATACGGACGTTCACCAATTCGCCTGGAGCACCTTCCTGAAGGCCACGGACATTGCCAGGCAGTACGGTCTCTACGGGGCCGGTCAGGACTTGCTGGCTGACGCCCCTTCCGGGAACATCCGGGGCGCGGGACCGGCGGTGGCCGAGGTTGAGTTTGATCATGACCCCATAAAGACCAACCCGGTAAGGCCGGCCGAGTCCTTCTTTGTGCTGGCCGCCGACAAGTGCGGCCCCGGCGCTTACAACCTGCCCATGTTCCTGGGCTTTGCCGATCCCATGTATTGCGGCGGGCTGATGCTGCCCAGGCTCAGCGAAGGTTTTACCTTCAACGTCATTGACATGGACAACACCGAGGGAGACAGCCTGATTGCCCTCAACGCTCCGGAAGACTACTACAAGCTGGCCGTACTGCTCCGGGACAATGAGCGGTTCGGCATAGACTCCATAGTGTCCCGGTACTCCGGTCAGACGGCCGCGGCCATTTCCGCCACCCGCCTCCACAACATCGCCGGAAGCTACACCGGCAAGGACGACCCGGTGGCTGTGGTGCGAAACCAGGGAATCTTCCCGGCGCCGGAGGAACTGACGTCCCCCTATGCCAAGGCCCACTACATCGGCGGTGACGCCCGCGGCTCTCACGTTATGCCCCTCATGCCCGTGCCCATCAACACCCCGGTTACCGGCATGTATTGCCTGCCGCTGGTTTCCTGCGTCGGCTTCTCCATAGCCGCCGATGGGACCTTCTCCGACTCCAGCATCGACTTCTTTGACAATCCTTCGTGGGACCATGTACGCATGCTGGCCCAGCAGAAGGGCATCGAAATGCGGTCCCAGGGCTGGTCCGGCGCGGCCATGCTGCCCTACGGCGAGCTTGAATACTCCGGCTTCCGCCAGAGCATCGGCGACCTGGTTGACCGGTTTGCCTACCGCAACGGCCACGGCGCGGATGTACCGGAAAAGGCCGCCACCGCCGACAACGATTAATTGCAAACAAGACCTTGAACGGTTGACCACAGCCTTTGGGGGCGCGCCACTACGCGCCCCTTTAGTTTTCTCGTACTATTAGTTAAGGCTCGGGAGAGATTAGGATGGAGAAGAGTCGCAACTTTGGTGGACGGGCTTTTACGTACATTGGTGCCATTAAGCCTGAACGTGACCTTAGCTGCGTAGTCGTTAGAGAATTCCCACAGGGCAGGTATCTCAACTCGAAAAATTTGGCCATGCATCGCTATGGAGCGGGTCCCTTTTGCCGATTTCAGGTTGCGACAGGATGGTCACAGGGTGGAGTCTACGTATTAACTAGGGAAGAAGAAATCCTCTATGTTGGCGAATGCCAGAACTTGGAGGAACGCTGGGGAACAAGAGGTTATGGCCGGATACATCCCCGGAATTGCTTTCAGGGTGGACAGCAAACCAATTGCCGAATCAATAACCTAATCTGTATGGAATCCCCGACCAGCCCAGAGTTGGCCCTGTGGTTCTTTCAAATGAATGGAGATAAACAAGAGCGGGTAGCTGCCGAGACAGGCTTGATAGCCTCCACTAAGCCCCCTTGGAATCGTTGACATCCATGTCGTGCGATGGCGAATGGCGGTTCAAGCCCCCTAGAGCGCTATAAAGAACAGGCCCCGGCAATGTCACCGGGGCCTTCATTACATTGGAGAACATTCGTGCCTAAATAACCTTACCCCCTCAGCACCCCATGCCGCTCAAAGATGCGCGCCAGTTCCGCCACACCCTCGGATACGGTTTCAGCGGTGGGGTGTCCGAAGCAAAGCCTGGCGCAATTGGCCCCCCTGCCCTCCGGTGAGAACATGGTGCCATTGTAATAGCCTACCCCTTCCTGGAAAGACTGCTCCTGCAGGGCCGCCAGGTCAACGTCCTCTGGCATCTCCAGCCACACGTAGAGGCCGCCTTCAGGTTTGCTCCACTGGGCCTGGTCGCCAAAATTTTCGCCCAGGGCCGAGAGCATGGCATCCCGCTTGACCCTCAAGGACTGGTTCTGCTCGTCAATGTGGTCGTCCATGCCCCCCTTGGCAAATTCCTGGACGGCCAGGGCGGCGAACTGGTTGACGCCCCCGCCACCCTTGAAGCTCATGGCACGCTGGATTACTTCTTGGGGAGCCACCATGTACCCCAGTCGCACCCCGGGCGCAACTATCTTGGAGAAGGAACCCACGTAGAGCACACGACCCGAATCGTCCATGGAATACATGGAGGTGACGTCCTCGCCTTCGAACCGCAGGTCAACGTAGCAGTCGTCTTCCAGCACGGGCACGCCGTACTTTTCCGTGATTTCCAGCGTCTTCAATCGTCGTTCCCGGGTCATGGTCCAGCCCAGCGGGTTCTGGAATACCGGTATGGTGTAGAGGAACTTCACCCTCTTGCCCTCGGCGGCCACCGATGCCAGGGTGCTTTCCAGGTCTTCCGGAATGATGCCCTCGTCGTCGCACCGGACGCTGCGCACGTCGGCGCCGAACCGGCGCATGGACCTCAGCGTCCCCAGGTAAACGTACTCCTCCGTCAGTAGCACGTCGCCCGGGTCGGTCAAGGCGGCTATCAGCATAGAGATTGCTTCTCCGGAACCCGAGGTCAAGACTATGTCATCGGGCGTGACAGTCATATTGCGGTCGCGGGCCAGCTTGTCGGCCACCCACTCCCTGAGGGAGGGCAATCCGGCGGAAACGGGGTAGAGGGCCAGGCCCTTCCCTTCCCGCTCCAGGGCTACCCGCAAGGAGTCTGCCAGCCCTTCCAGGGGCAGGGTGTCCGGGTCGGGATAAGCCACCGCAAAATCGTACTTGGCGTGACGATTCTCTCCCCGCACTACGGGAACGGAAAGCTGCGAATAAAGGCTGTCGTAGTTGAAACTATTCGAGGTTGCCATGCTGGTTGCCTCCTTGTTGCCGGCGGTCCAAGTCTGTCTCCCGCCGCTGGTGTTTCGCCGGTTGAACCCGTGTCACCGAAGGGTGACGGTTACTGAGTGACGGTTATTCGGTAATTCTCAGGGCCAGGTCCCTCAATTGGGCCGCATCAACTTCTGATGGAGAACCAAAAAGCAGGTCGGTACCGCTCTGGGTCTTGGGAAATGCTATCACGTCACGGATGGAATCCGCGCCCGCCAGGATGGTTACCAGGCGGTCTATGCCCGGCGCGATGCCTCCGTGGGGCGGAGCGCCGTATTCAAAGGCTTCTAGAATATGTCCGAATCGTGCTTCAACCTGGTCCGGCGAATATCCCAGTACGGCGAAGATTTTTTCCTGCAACTCCCGCCGGTGTATCCGAATGCTGCCACTGGCCAACTCGGACCCGTTGCAAACCAGGTCGTAGGCCTTGGACTCGATACCCCCCAGTTCTTCCCCGTCCAGCAGGGATTCCTTGCCATCAGCGGGGGATGTAAAGGGATGGTGGGAGGAGTCCCAGCGGTTGTTGTTATCGTCCCATTCAAAGAGGGGAAAGCCGGTGATGAAGGCGAAGGACAGGGTGTCGTCATCCGGCAACTCCAGCCGCTCCCCGAAGTGGTTGCGCATGGAGCTGAGCCAGAGGTTGACCCTGCTGGGCGGCCCTGCCATGAGTATGATCAAGTCACCGCCGCTGGCGCCCATTTTTTCCATCAGGCGGCGGGACCATTCCACCGGCATCCGGAGGCCCGGGGAGAGCAAAATGCTTTTTTCTGCCATTTCAGAAGGGCCGCCCTCACCCTGTATACGAACGTGGCTCATGCCGGCGGCGCCGAACTCCTTGGCCGTTTCCTCGAGGCGGCGCATGTCCGAGCCGGTGTAGTGCCCCTGTCCAGGCACAACGAAGCCCTTAACGATTCCGCCCCGCTCGATGGTGGCCAGGAAGACGCGAAATTCGGTCTCCCCCGCCAGGTCGGTCACGTCGGTCATTTCCAGGCCGAATCGCAGGTCAGGCTTGTCGCTGCCAAATCGGGCCATGGCCTCATCATAGGG
>VXOH01000055.1 GCA_009840135.1 Chloroflexota bacterium
ATCTTTCTTCTCTACCTTTTATTTTATTTTTATTTATATCCCCGGGTCCCCCCACAACCCCCCCCCCCCGCGCGCCGGGGGGGGGGGGGCGGGTTCCCCCCCCCCCCCCCCCCCCCACCCCCGGTGGTCAGGTCGTGGTCAGGTCGTAGTCAGGTCGTAGTCAGGTCAATACGCTCCGCAATGGGCTTCATGCTTTCAACAATGAAGCTGATGTGCTCGTCCAGGTCCACCCCCAGTTCCTCCGCCCCCTTGCGAATGTCCTCCCGGTTAACATCCCTGGCGAAGTTCTTGTCCCTCAGCTTGCGATGGACGGACCTGGGGGTTACATCGTCCAGGCTCTTGTTGGGGCGGACCAGCGTCACCGCTCGAATAAATCCTGACAGTTCATCCACCGCAAAGAGGGTGTGCTCCAGGAGAGATTCCCTGGGAATGCCCGTGTGCTCGCCGTGCGTTAACACCGCCCGGATAATGTCTTCCGGGTAGCCATGTTCCCGCAAAATGTCTGCCCCATAAGTCGGATGAGACTCGGGAGTGGGGCAGATTTCCCAGTCGAAGTCGTGCAGCAGGCCGGCAATGCCCCAGCGGTCTTCATCTTCGCCGTACTTCCGGGCATAGCCCCGCATGGCGGCTTCCACCGTGAAGAGGTGCTTCATCAGCATATCGGTCTTCACGTGCTGCCCCAGAAACTCCAGGGTGTGGTCCCGGTCCATTACGTCCATTGCTCTAACTCTCCTTGTCGTTCCCTCTGTCCGGAGGTGTCAGCGGCTCGCCGGAAGGCAGGGGCGCCGGGTTGCTGGCGGTCCCGACCACCCTGGGCAAACACCGGACGGCGGTGGTTAGAAACCCGCTGTGGGCCACCATGCGATGGGCCGGGCGTACGCTGCGCTCGGTTACGTGCCAGGGCCGCAGCAGGGTTTCTACGGTTTCAATCATCTGGAACCTGCCGTCCTCATGGAGTTGTCCAACCAGTTGGTGTACCTGCAGAATCGTGGGCAAAAAGCTGACCAATATGCCGCCCATCACCAGGGCCTCGGCCGCGCCGGCTACCGCCTGCCACGGCTCGGGCACATCCAGAACCACCCGGTCCACCTGCCGCTCTTCAATGCCCTGGTAAATATCGCCCAGGGTAATGGTCAGGTTGGGGGGGCTGGGCATTACCTTGTTGATGTTGGCCAGGGCCCTGGGCACCACAGATTCCTCAATTTCGTAGGTAATCACGTGGCCTTGCTCCCCCACTGCCCGCAGCAGGGCCGTGGTCAACGCCCCGGACCCCAGGCCGGATTCGATGACGGTGGCGCCGGGGAATATGTCGGCAAAGGCAACGATGTTTCCCAGGTCCTTGGGGTAGATAATCTGGGGACCGCGGGGCATCTGGCGCACGAAGTCCCCCAGGGTGGGACGTACTGCCAGCAGGGTATGGCCCCGGTCGGTGCGGTACCAGCCGCCCACGCTGTGGCCGATGAGCCCGTCGTGATTAAGGCGCCCCAGGTGGCTGTGAAACACCTGGCCTTCAGCCAGGGTGGTGAGGTAGCGGCGTTCCTTCCTGTCCTGAAAAAGGACCATGTCGCCGTCTTGAAACCGGTTCCTGTCAACTTCCAAGGTTGCTCCGCCGTCCTTCCGCAGGGTTGTGGGTTTCAAGGGCCGGAATGCCGCGCCATTTCCCTGCCAGTTCCTGCCATTTCTCTGCATCAAACCAGGGCGCAAAGTCCCACCGCAACCGGTGGCCGTAGCAGCGGGTAAGTGGGAGGCTGGGCTTACCTCGCTATGGTAATGGCTGAGAGAGGGGTTGTCATCCGCCCAAATTCCTCACCCAACCTTCGCCGGCCATTCCACGAAAGAGGGGCAGCCAAAACGGCTGCCCCCTGGTATCAACAAACTTGGAGCGGGCGATGGGATTCGAACCCACGACTTTTTGCTTGGGAAGCAAACACTCTACCACTGAGTTACGCCCGCAGTATGTACCCGGGAATTATAGCAAGAATTGCCGTTGGTGTGGTAGCGGTTTATCAGTGACGGCAGCGTTCCGTATCAGGTGGTGTGGGGGTCGTAATAGTAGGGGCAGGCCCGTGTGTCTGCCCTGGCCTCACCCACGAAACCGCCTGAATCGCAACGTTTCCAGTAGCAGGCGCCAACAGGCGGTACCGGATGGGGCCGGGATGGCAAGGGTTCACTGAGGCCTTGACAGGCGCTCGGCGCCTAATGCCAAGAGAAATTCACATCGAATACACCTGCGCGAGCGGCTACGGGTTGGCCGGCCACCCTGGCCAATTGGCGCGCCAAACCCCCGTCTGAAGCACAACCACGGTTTAAGAAACTCTCGTCTGCCGCCGGCATATTCAGCCGGATACCCAGGAGACTGAAAAATAGGGAATCAACGGCTCTCTTGTATGTCTGCAAATCGTAAAATCTTTGACGTTTTTCGGCCCACATTGCGATGCGGCGAATTGTGTGAAAAGGATTATGACAGGGAAAATGAAGATTTTATGATTAATTGGATTATGTTGATAACCGCTGTGTTATATTACATAGCCGTGCAATGTATTGGGTTAATGAGCATTGCTGAATGGCCTTCTCGGCCACTTGTTGGGACAGCGCAAAAACTTGACGCGAAAGTAATACGAGATGCTAGAAACAGATTTCAGGACCGCTCGCGACAATGAATCGCTGTCAGGCCGCATCCTCAATCTCCAACAGGCTTGGCTTCGAATCAGTGGAACCCTTGACAGTGGGACATTACTGCAGGAAGTAGTGGACCAGGCTCGCCTGCTGACCAATGCCCGTTACGGGGCCCTGTTGACATTTCTTGACTCCGGCGAAATGTCGGAGTTCGTGATCAGCGGCATGCCGGCGGAGCAGGCATCCCTCATCCAGAACTCACCCAACGGCCGGGGAATCCTCGCCAGTCTGGACGACAGCGCTCGCCCCGTCAGAATCAGGGATATCGCAAGCCATTCTTTATCGGTGGGGTTTCCGGAACACCATCCGGCTATGAAGTGCTTCATGGGAGCGCCCATCCAGTTGCAGGGAAAGCGTCTGGCCAACCTGTACCTGGCCGACCGGCTGGACAGCCCGGAATTCACTGCTGAAGATGAGGAGATCATTACCCTTTTTGCATCCCAGGTTGCGGTGTCCCTCGCCAATGCACGCAAATATGAGAAAGCCCTGCGGGCCAAGGGAGACCTGGAGACGTTCTTGAACATCGCTCCGGTAGGGGTAATTGTTTTCGACGCCTTGACGGGGACTCTCGTCGCACGCAACAAGGAAGCCGAGAGAATCGTGGGCGACGTGGGGCTTCCCGGCAATTCGTGGGAAGATGCGCTTCAGGTCTTGTCATTCCGGCGGGCTGATGGCCGCGAGATCTCGCTCAGCGACCTGCCGCTGGTCAGGGTGTTACGCAGCGGCGAGACCGTGCGGGCTGAGGAAATAGTCATCTACCTGCCGGACGGGCGGGCCGTGAGTACCCTGGTCAATGCGGCGCCCATCTACTCGGAACAGGGTGAAGTAACCTCTGTTGTGGTTGTTCTGCAGGATATGTCCCCCCTGGAAGAGCTGGACCGGATGAGGACCGATTTCCTCAGCCTGGTTAGCAACGAGCTTAGGACCCCCCTGACAACCATAAAGGGCTCCCTGGCCGCTTTGGAGGAACTGGTTGGCCCGTCGGGTTTCGCCGAAACCCGCCAACTACTGCGCATAATCGACCTGCAAACGGACTTGATGCGCTCCCAGATTAACAGCCTGATTGACCTGACCCGTATCGAAAACGGGACTCTGGCCATCAGCTCCAGCGCGGAATACCTGGAACCGTTGCTTGAAGAAGCGCGGCGCGAGTTTCTTCGAAGCAACGCCGGCCACGGGCTGGAAATTTCCGTTAAGGAAGGCCTGCCCCGGGTAATGATTGACTGGCAAAGAGTTGCCCAGGTCCTGCAGACTCTTCTCAACTACGGCGTAAAGTGCTCACCTCCCTCCTCTACTCTGAAAATCACGGCGCGGAGAGGGGAACTGCACATTACGGTTACCGTGTCAGTTGACGGCCCGGTTGTTCCGGTGCCCGAACTGACCGAGATTTTGCAGGAACCGGCGCGCAGCGTTTTGAGGGACTTGAGCGTGGAGGAGAAGGGGGACCGACCGGCGCTGGCAATTTGCCAGGGCATCGTAAATGCCCACGGCGGACGCTTGTGGGCGGACTGCGGCTCGGTCAGCCAGGGAATGTCGCTGGCGTTCAGCCTGCCCCTTTCCGAAGAACCGGACAGCGCGGCGGAGGAAGCGACAGACGACAACGCCCCGGGCTACTACCCTGTTGACGGCGGACAGGCCCGAATCCTGTCGGTGATGGACAATCCCCGGATGCTGGGAGCGGTGCAAAGGGCCCTATCCCATGCGGGCTATTCCCCCATTGGTTCACTGGAATTTACTGACCTGGACCGCGTAATTGCCAGGGAACGGCCGCATCTCGTCTTGCTGGACATGGCCAATCCCGGATTGCAGGACTATGAGATTATTCGGAATGTCGGCCAGGCCTATAACCTGCCCGTGATCGTACTCTCCGGTCAGGGTGACGACGACGGCGTGGTGCGGGCATTCGAAATGGGCGCCGACGACTATATCGCGAAGCCCTTCTCTCCTCCCGAACTGGTCGCCAGAATCAAGGCATCCCTGCGAAAGAGGGCCGATTATTACCAGTCCGGCAGCCGGGAGGAATACACAATAGGCGACCTGTCCATCAACTATCCGGAAAGGAAGGTAACCATTGACGGCCGAAAGGTCCACCTGACGGCTACCGAATACCAGCTCCTGTATGAGCTTTCCTATCGGGCGGGAAGAGTCCTGTCCCAGGACGAACTCCTGCGGAGAATCTGGGGAGCTGAATACATAGGCGACATTCAGCTGTTGCGCGCTTTCGTGAAGACCTTGCGCCAGAAGCTGGGGGACAACGCCAGGAGACCCACCTACATATTCACCGAGCACGGCGTGGGCTACCGCATGCCCAAACCCTGAACTGATTACCCTGAATTGACAAGGAAGAGACCTGGAAGACGCTCCTCCGGCGTTGGGTGCGGAAGAAGGGCGGGGATTGGTCTCTGAATTTCCGGGCTGCCGGCTTGCTGGCAGCCCCATTTCTTTTGGCCCCTCCGGTTGACACGGCGCCAGCCGCGTACATACACTTCAGCCTGTCTCAATTCAGCACGGCAGGAATTCATGGCCCATGTGGCAAGCTACTGAAGAAGTCCTGGCGCCTATAGCCATCGGCGCCGGCATTCTGGGCACCGGTGGCGGGGGTAACCCTTATATCGGACAACTGCGGGCCCGCGAAGCTATTCGCCGGTGGGGCCCGGTTACCGTTATGGCCCCCGAAGAGGTGCCCGAAGATGCCCGGGTAGTGTGCGTGGGCGGTATCGGCGCTCCGACCGTCGGTATCGAGAAGGTGCGCGACCTCCAGTCTTATCACGCGCTTCGGGCCATTGAGGACTATACGGGCGAAAGGGCCACAGCCCTGATTTCCAACGAAATAGGCGGCAGCAACTCGGTTGAGGTTCTCATAGCCGCTGCCCAGGCAGGCCTTCCGGTGGTTGACGCCGACGGCATGGGTCGGGCCTTTCCCGAATTCCAGATGAAGACCTTCTTCGTTTACGGTGTACCCTGCTGCCCCATGGCCATTGCCGACGAAAAAGGCAACTCGGTCATCATCAGGGAGACCATCACGCCCCACTGGGCGGAACGGCTGGCCCGCGCCACCACCATCCAGATGGGTTGCGTCGCCTGTTATGCCGTGGCCCCCATGTCCGCCGAGCAGGTGCGGAGAACCGCCGTGCCCAACACCCTTTCCCTGGCGAGGGACCTGGGAACCGCTGTGCAGCGGGCCCGGGATGAAGGGGAAGATACGCTGTCAGCTATCCTGCACACCTGCCCCGGCCGAGTGCTGTTTTCGGGCAAGGTGGTGGACCTGGACCGGCGCACCACCGCCGGTTTTGCCAGGGGCGCCCTGTCCATCGAGGGGCTGGATGCATATTCCGGCCAGCAAATGGTCATAGATTTCCAGAACGAAAACCTCATTGCCCGCATTGATGGAGAGGTGGTCTGCACCGTACCGGACCTGATCTGCGCCGTGGCCAGCGATCTGGGTGAGCCGGTTACCACCGAACTGATGCGCTACGGCCTGCGGGTCACCATCCTGGGCTTCCCCGCTCCTGAATTGTGGACTACCCCGGAAGGGCTGGAAGCATCGGGCCCGGCCCACTTCGGGTATGACACCGAATACTCCCCGCTGAAAGTTCAGGCCGGCTGATGTTTGTAGGGGTGGATGTTGGCGGCACCAACACCGACGCCGTTCTGATGGACGGCAACCGGCTGGCCGGCTCGGTTAAGCTGCCTACCACCGCCGACGTAACCTCCGGCATAGTCAACGCCATCGCTGAACTTTTGATGCAGTCCCCCGCCGCTGGCATAGACGCGGTGATGGTGGGCACCACCCACTTTACCAATGCCCTTCTTGAGAGCAGAGACCTGGCGCCCACCGCGGTTGTCCGGCTGTCCCTTCCCGCCACCCAGCTTCTTCCTCCCCTGGTTGACTGGCCGCCGGAGCTGAGGGCCGCCATCGGCGGTCAACCCTACATGGTCGGTGGCGGCAACGAATTCGATGGACGGGAAATTTCTTCACTGGACCGCCAGGGTCTCCGCTTGGCCGTACAGGAAATGCGCCGGCAGGGCATCCGCGCGGTGGCGGTTTGCGGCGTCTTTTCGCCGGTGGACCCGGCCCACGAGACCGAGGCCGAGGCCATAATCAACGAGATTGCCCCGGAAATACGGGTTTGCCTCTCCTACGAGAACGGCCGCATGGGGTTGCTGGAACGTGAGAATGCCGCGACCCTTAACGCCTGCCTGGGCGACGTGGCCCAGCGCACCATCACCGGCATTGAGGAAGCGCTGAAGAAGCTGGGCATCAACGCCCCCCTGTTCATGAGCCAGAATGACGGCACCCTGATGGACACGGAGTTTGCCGCCCGCTTTCCCGTACTGACCATCTCCTCGGGCCCCACCAACAGCATGCGGGGCGCGGCCTACCTGTCGGGCATTACCGACGGCATCGTCGTGGACGTGGGCGGCACCTCTACCGACGTGGGGGCGCTGGTGAAGGGATTCCCCCGGGAGTCGGCGGTAGCGGTTCACCTGGCTGGCGTTCGCACCAACTTCCGCATACCCGACATGGTCTCCATAGCCCTGGGAGGCGGCACCCTGGTCAACGCCGAGCCCTGGCAGATGGGCCCCGAAAGCGTTGGCTACCGCCTCGCGCAGGAGGCGCTGGTCTTTGGCGGCGACACCCTGACCACCACGGATCTGGCCGTCGCGGCAGGGTACGCGGATTTTGGCAACCGTGCGATGGTTGCAGGGTTGGAAAGGGAGCTGGTAACACGTGGCATGGCAGACATCCGCCACAGGGTAGAAACGGCGGTGGACCAGGTGAAATTGAGCCGGGCCGACGTGCCCGTGGTGCTGGTGGGCGGCGGCAGCATTCTGCTGGGCGATGCCCTGGTCGGCGCGTCGGAACTCCTGAGGCCGGATAACGCCGGCGTAGCCAATGCCATTGGCGCTGCCATTGCCCAGGTGGGGGGGCAAATGGAGCGGGTATATTCCCTGGAAAGCGGTGGCAGGGAGGAGGCCGTCGCGGACTGTTCCTCCGGGGCTATTGCCCGGGCCGTAACCGCCGGCGCCGACCCGGACACGGTAGAAGTGGTAGAGGTGGAGGAAGTTCCTCTGACCTACCTCCCCAGCAACGCCACCAGGGTCAGGGTAAAAGCGGTGGGAGACCTGGCGCTCTCCCGCCCAAGGCCGTAGTTTTTCCGGTTCAGGTGATTGCGCTGCGCTGGTGCTGCCCGATGTACCCGATAACTACTTTCTGCAGCTGCCGGTCCCAGTCGAAGGCTATACGAATGGTGCGGCGCGGGTCAAAGCTGTTTCCCTTGCCGATGTGTTCGCCAAGCCAGATAAGCCGGCCGTCAACTCTGGTGGTGTAGGAGTCCCGGAACTGGGTCATGGTCGTTTCGTGCTGGCTTGTCTTGTACCACATGCCGCAGGCCTGCCGGCACGCCTGGTCTATGTCGGGTATCGGTGTATCTCCCAGGTGTGAGGAAAAATAGTCGGTGGCCAGCCACTGCAGGGCCTTCCAAACCTGCTCCGGCCACTTGAAAGTGCTCTCATCCGCCTTCGAGTCAGCGTTTAACTGGAACAACAATTGCCCCGGATATAGCTCCCGAGCCAGCTCCACGGCAGCGTTTACGTCTTCGGGGTCGGGAATTTCACCTGACTCGGCCGGATTGTCCCGGTAGGCCACAGCCCAGCGCAGGCTTTCTTCTTGGCTACGGCTCTCATACAACTCCTTTTCCAGTTCCTTCACTTGCGCTTTCAGGCTTTCGTTCTCATGCTCAAGTTCCTCGTTGTCCAGTTCCGTATCCTGTAGGGTCAAGAGCAGCAGCAGGCGTTCCTCAATGTCGCAGGGAGATATGAAAGCGAACTGTTTATCAGAATCTCTTTCATCCCTTTCCTCCCCGGTAGATTGAGTCGTTTCGATGTCGGTAACTGCTCCCATGGGTTCTGTGACCCTCCTACACACTGACTCCGTATCATCATCACCGGAATCCTGGTCGGCATCGCCCCCGACCTCATCCGCGGCCCCAAAAATACGCTGCAGTGCCTTTCCAGCTTCCAACACCTGTGGCATCAATTCCCCTCTCCTGGCCGATCGCTCCATTTCTACAACGGCGACCAAAGCCATGGGGTGGGCCGGCGCGTAATTGTCCAGCAAGCCCCGAAGTTGCTGCGCCCGTTCTGCCACCTGCTGGTACTGGTATCCGGGTTCAATATTATCCACCGTCCAGAGGTCAGGGTCGCACATGAAAAAATGGAGGAGATCTTCGTAGTCCTCTTTGATCCCGACCAGGAGTGTTTCCAGCGTAGAAGCCGCTTCTTTCTCAGCGTTCTTGGATTCGATGAGGGCATTCAGGGAGGCTGAAAAGCCAGGAATGACCTTTTCCCACTCCGGCGCAGTGGGTGGCATCTCCTTCAGCAATTCCAGGGCTGTATCAAGTGCCCTGCCAACAACCTGGTTGTCGTCTATTTCCATAGGAGTATCTTCCGGGGCCTCAAAGTCATCAACTATCGCCTTGCCGGATAGTAGCTGCACCATCAAAGTCACCGAACTGGGATCAGATTCATGCAGACTGTCCATGCAAGTCTGTAAAGCGTCAGTTAACTGGCAACGGCGGAATACTGCCTCCATCGGCTCCGCCAGGGAATCAGCGTCCCGAATGGGAATTCCCAGGACCTCCAGTTGGGCAGATACGGAGTTGCGCAGGTCCGGCTTTATCTCATACCAGGCTCGCAACACTGTGGCAGCCAATGGCTGGGATTTTTCCACCAGTTCGGATACTTGCCGCAGAATCACGGCCACGGGGGCAGACCTGGCGCTACGGAATCCTGCAACCCTGATGTGTCCATCAATTGCACGGTCCAGCGAATCGCGTAGGTCGCCAGGCAACTCACTCCTTGAATTCAGGGTTTGCTTTACGGTCGCTTCCACTCCCTCATCGTCAAGTAATGAAAAAAGAAAACTAGAAGCGACTGGCCCAAGGCCGTCCGCCTGATCGAGCATTGTGTCCCTTGTCGTCATTGTCTGCCAACCTCAGCAATGGTCCTGTACGATGCATCCGAGGGTAACTCCAGCCTAATCATCCTCTTCCATATCCGGCATAAGCACGAACTCCGGGTATGACTCCATTCGAAGTTCCCCCGCGTCCTGACCCAGGCGTTCCACGTCGTAGGAAACGCGGGCCTTGATGGTCAGGTCCATCAGCTTCCAGAGGCCCAGGGAAACCGCAAACACCGCCGCCCCGATGGAGACTATGCCCAGCAACTGTATGTGGATGGGCGCTCCACCGGTAATGCTGACGGCCAGGGTGCCCCAGATGCCGGCAAACAGGTGGGCCGGCACCGCGCCTACCACGTCGTCCAGCTTGATTTTCTCCAGCAGTTTCAGGCCCAGGACTACCACCAGCCCGCCAATGGCCCCGATGATCACCGCCCAGTAATGCTCGGTGATGTCGGGCCGGGCGGTAATGGAAACCAGCCCGGCGATGGCCCCGTTCAAAATGGCGAACAGGTCAATGCGGCCCAGGATGGGTCGGGCCACCAGCAGGGCCACAATTACTCCTGCCGCCGCGGCCAGGTTGGTGTTGGCGATGACAACGCTCATGGCCACCGCGTCCTTGGCGCTGGCCAGTCCCAGCTGGGAGCCGCCGTTGAACCCGATCCAGCCGAACCAGAGAATAAAGACGCCCAGCGTGACCACCAGGATGTTGGAAGGCGGAGTGGGGCGGACTGTACCGTCCCGCCGGAACTTGCCCAGCCGGGGGCCCACAACTATAAGACCGGCCAGGGCCGCCCATCCCCCGGTGCTGTGAACAATGGTGGAACCGGCGAAATCGGAAAAGCCCAGTTCCTTCAGCCAGCCGCCGCCCCAGGTCCAGGCGCCCACAATGGGGTAAATGATGGCGGTCAACAGCAGGACAAACAGGAAGAAGGACCAAACTTTTACCCGTTCGGCCAGGGCGCCGGACACTATGGAGGCCGCCGTAGCGACAAACACCATCTGGAAGAACCAGTCGGACATGGCCGAATAACCCGCGCCGGTTTCCAGCACTTCGGCGGCGGCGCCTTCCGGGTCACCCAGAAGCGACACTTCCGCCGCGGTGGGCCCGTAGAGCAGGTTCGGGGTGCCGATGACCCCGGCTATCAGGTCGGTGTACATCAGGTTGTACCCGACGAAGAAATAGGCCAGGGCGGCAATAGAGTAGAGGCCGATGTTCTTGAGGCAGATCATGCTGGCGTTCTTGGTGCGCACGGACCCGGACTCCAGCATGGTAAAACCGGCGCACATCCACATGACGAGGGCGCCCCAGATCAGGAAAGAGAAAGTGTTGAAAACGAAGGCCGCCTCGTCGTCCACGCCCGCGGCGTAGGCTACCGACGGCCTGGCGACAAGCAGAGCAGCAGTCGCTACTCCCGTTGCGGCGACAATTACGGCGAGACGGGGACGGGGCAGTGATTTTATGAACCAATGCATTTTTCCCTCCGTTGCCTGCGCTGGGCGCAGGGTGGCCCTGCTATGTTTGCCGAAATTATACGGGGTATCGTTTTTGCTATCTACTGTTTATGCCTCGCAACACGACACTCTCCTTTATATTGGGGCGGGAAGAGTGTTAAACTAGGCCGCAGGCAAGCAAACTGGAGGTTTTTCGGCCAATGTTCAGCTACATAGACCGTTTGGAGTGTACCCAATGCGGCAAAACGTATCCCCACGATCAGGTCAGCAAGATCAGCCCGTGCTGCGGCAAGGTCCTCTTCGCCCGCTATGATCTGCCCCGCCTGCGTCGCGAGGGAAACAGGGACGTCTTTGCCAGCCGGGACTCCAACATGTGGCGCTTTTCGGAACTGATGCCGGTGACCAAACACGACCACATTGTCACCCTGGGTGAGGGCGGGACGCCCCTCATGGCGGCCACCAACCTGCAGAAAAAGCTGGGACTCAAGAGCCTGTACATCAAGGAAGAAGGGCTGAACCCCACCGGTACCTTCAAGGCAAGGGGGATTTCCGCTGCTGTTTCCAAGGCTGCGGAGCTGGGCATAACCGGATTTACCATGCCATCGGCGGGAAATGCGGCCGGCGCGGCGGCGGCTTACTGCGCCCGGGCCGACCGGCCGGTGAAAGTGTTCATGCCCCAGGACGCTCCCCCGGCCAACAAGAAGGAATCGGTTATGGCCGGTTCCGAGCTTAACCTGGTGGACGGCCTGATCAGCGACGCCGGTCGCATTGCCGTGGCCGTGGCCGAAGAGCAGAACCTCTTCGATCTTTCCACCCTCAAGGAACCGTACCGCGCCGAGGGCAAGAAGACCATGGGCCTGGAAATTGCCATGCAGTTGGGCTGGAAGATGCCCGACGCCATTATTTACCCCACCGGCGGCGGCACCGGCATCATCGGCATGTACAAGGGCTTCCAGGAATTGCTGGAGTTGGGCTGGGTCGAGGGAACGCCTCCCAAGTTCATTGCCGTTCAACCCACCGGTTGCCAGCCTATCGTAAAAGCCTTCAACGAAGGAACGGCCACCGCGGAGCCCTGGGCCAACGCTGCCACCCTCGCCGACGGTCTGCGGGTGCCCGGCCCCTTCGCCGACTACCTGATTCTCCAGGCAATCCGTGAGACGGGCGGCACGGCCCTGGCCATTGAGGACCAGGACATGGTGGATGCCATGTACGAGATTGCCACGGAAGAGGGCATCATCGCCTGCCCCGAGGGGGCGGCAACCCTGGTTGGGTTGAAGAAACTGCTGGAACAGGGATTCCTGGGCGTGGACGAAAACATAGTCCTGCTCAATACCGGCTCCGGCTACAAGTACCTCGACCTGATTCGAGACAGCAACGGTTAGGGTCCGTGATTGCCTCAAGGAAAGAAGTCTCCTGCTTGGTGCAGGGAGGAAGCGGAGTAGGAGAAAAGGAAAATGTCGAGCTCAGAATTCTCCCCTCAGTTTGAAACGGCCAGAAGTTTGGAAGGTGGCAACCCTGAAAAAAAGGAATCCGCCGCCACAGATCTCATTCGGTCAATCAAGACTATGGGGGAGGTCCTGAAGGAATATGTGAACATGGCCAGGACCATTCCGGAAGTCACAGAGGTCTTGCAGGCGGAAGGCGACGAGGGCCCCTATATTTTGACTGTGATTTCGGCCACTCCGTTTGATGATGGTCCGAGGGATAGTGTGTTCAGCGCCCAGTTGGAAGTGATGCAGCGAATGGAAGCTCCTCTCGTTGGATTCCATTTGGTGAATATACAGGAATTGCCCGGCGGTTTGCTGGAATACCAAGGGCTGGAAAGGCCTCAAGTACTTTGGAGCAGATAGGTCATGCCTTCCAGGGCAAATCACCTTGCTCAGGCCGACAGAAATGAAAGACTGTCCCAAGCCATTTCAGAAACAGACCCAATCCCTGAGGGAGCAACTGACTGGGTGATCACCTTGCTATTCTATTCGGCGCTCCACTTGGTGGACGCCTTTCTGGACCAATCCAGGAGTATTCATCCGTCTTCGCACAGGAATCGGGAGTGGTACCTGTCCACAATACTCCAGTTCCGGCCGATCGTCAGAAATTACATGAACCTGTACGAAAGAAGCCTGGATGCGCGGTATCGCCTTGTACCGATTTCGCCGGTGCAAGGTAGCAGAATCAAACAGGACATGTTCCAACCCATCAGATCTCATGTTCGTTGGCTGCTGGATGAGGCCGATACGCCCACGGGTGGACAGTGATGCATTTAAAAGGAATGGGCGCTCCCTCTTCAAGAGCTTGTTATGCAGCGTTCGGGGCATAGAGGTTGCCAATGACCACCAAACCCTTACACACCTACATAATCAATACCGAGATTGACTACAGCGCATTGGAGTTCAATCCCGATGACCCGGAGCCGCTGCCTGACGGTATGTTTCAATATCCTATATTTTCCGAAGTTTTTGCCGTTCTGGACGCTCATCTCAACACCCTGGGGGACCCGGAGACTATCTTCCGCAGCAGCAACACCTTCATCTGTTACGATCGGAGCAACCTGAACGTAAGGGTGGGGCCGGACTTCTACGCGGCCTTTGATGTTGACGCTCACGCCATAATGCATCGCCTGATCTACCTCCCCTGGGAGGCCGGCAAACCGCCGGACTTCGTGCTGGAGGTTGCCTCGGAAAGCACCGGGCGGCAGGACACGATAAACAAGCGCGAAATCTACGCCCGAATAGGCATACGGGAGTACTGGCGGTTCGACTCCACGGGAGGAGACTATCACGGCGAACCGCTGGCTGGGGAGGCGCTGGTTAACGGGGAGTACCGGCGAATTGAGCTCACCACCGAGCCGGACGGAGTACTGAAGGGATACAGTCCGACCCTGCGGCTCTGGCTCTGCTGGCAGGACGAAATGCTGAAATTCTACGACGACCGGACCGGCTCCTACCTGATGAACCTGCCCGACACTCAGGCCGCACTGGGTAACACCCAGGCTGCGCTGGGCGAGGCACAATCCCGGATTCGCCAGCTGGAAGATAATTTGCGGCGGGCCCAGGGGGAAAATTCCTAAATGCAACCCGGGAAATCACCAAGGGAGACGCAGGAGGGATGGTAATGGAAGTTATACTTTGCTCCCCCCGAGGATTCTGCGCTGGAGTGGTCCGGGCCATCCAGGTTGTGGAAGATTGCCTGGAGCGATTCGGCCCCCCCATTTACGTCAAGCACCAGATTGTCCACAACCCCTACGTTGTGAAAGATCTGGAAAGAAAGGGCGCGGTTACCGTTGAGACGGTGGAGGAAATACCGCCGGGCTCCCGGGTGGTCTTCTCCGCCCACGGCTCACCTCCCGAGGACTTTGAACAGGCGCGCCAAAGGGACCTCCAGGTCATAGATGCCGTTTGCCCGCTGGTTACCCGGGTCCACAATGAGGCCAGGAAATACGACAGCGAGGGTCGGCGCGTAATCCTGGTCGGCCATGACGGTCACCAGGAAGTGAAGGGAACCATGGGGCAGGCCCCCATGCACCTGGTGGACGAAAACTCTGAAGACCGGATGCCCGACTGGGGCCCGGACACCCCGGTGGCAGTCCTGACCCAGACCACCCTGTCCGTTGGCGACACGGCCGCCGCCATAGACGAGATAAAGGAAAGGTTCCCCCAGGCCCTGGTGCGTAACGACATCTGCTACGCCACCACCAACCGGCAGGCCGCGGTCAGCAAGATGGCTTCGCTGGTGGATATGGCCCTGGTTATCGGTGCCCAGAACAGCTCCAACTGCAACCGGTTGCTGGAATTGGCCAGGTCCCTGGGCATTCCCGCGTACCTGATCAATGGCCCCGATGAAGTTCGCCCCGAGTGGGTGGAGGAAGCCAGGGTTGTTGGCATCGCCTCCGGCGCATCCACTCCCGAGATTCTGGTGGAGCAGGTTATCGAGGCACTGAATCCGGAAAAGGTAACAGTGCTGGAGGGTGTGGAGGAGAACATCACCTTCACCATGCCTCGGGAGCTACAGTAGTCCCGACCCGGCCGCATCAGTTGAGGAGCTGACTTTCCGGTTGCATCCTGACCAGGCACCGAGCCGCCCCGTCTCCATTGTTCGCCGGGTATTCTCCTTGCCCACGCTGGTTTCGCTGGCTCTGGCTGGCGCTTTCCTTGCCTTCCTGGCGACCCGCCTGGACATGGACCTGGCCGAAACCTGGCAGCAGCTTCGTTCGGCCAACCCCTTCTACCTCCTCCTGGCGGTCATCATCCACTACACGACCTTTTTCTTCAGGGGATTGCGCTGGAGGTTGCTGCTCAACAACGCGGCCCATCCCGACGAGGAAAGGGCAGGGGCGTTCCAGTGCGCGCAGATGGTATTGCTGGGGTGGTTTGCCAACTCGGTAGCCTGGCTGCGGCTGGGCGACGCTTACCGGGCTTACCTGTACCACGAGGAGAGCCGCGCTCCCTTCGTCCGCACCGTTGGCACCATTGTATCCGAGCGGTTGCTGGATGCGGCCACGATGGTAGTCCTGCTGGCCCTGTGTTTACCCTTTATAGTTGGCGCCGGCCTGGGAATCGGGTTGACTATTACCGCCACCGCCGCCGGGCTGCTGGCGATTCTCCTGGCCGGTGTAATTCTGATCGGCATAGCGGGCCGAAGAGAAGGGCTCTCCGGCTTCTTTCAGGCACTTCTCTCCTGGCTGCCCGACCGGCTGAGTTCGTGGTTTGTCCAGCGCCTCAGGCAGTTCAGGGAGGGGACGATACAGAGCCTGAAGAGCGTTCCCCTGGCTGCCCTCTGGGGCCTGTTGGGTTGGCTGGCGGAAATTGCCCGCCTCTACCTGGTCACCCAGGCCCTGGGTCTGGACCTCTCCGCAGCCCTGATCGTGTTCCTGACCCTGGCCAACTCGCTGCTGACCCTGGTCCCCACGCCCGGGGGAATAGGTGCGGTGGAAGCCGGGCTGGGCGGCCTCCTGAAACAGCTGACCACTCTGTCAACGCCAGCCGCCCTGGCCCTCGTTTTGGTTGACCGGGCAATCAGCTACCTCAGCGTCATCGTCACAGGGGCCATACTGTTTGTCCTGCGCTGGCTCCTCAGGAGGCGAGGCAATCCACAGAGCGGTACGGGCGCCTGAGGGTTGGGCCCCGCCAATCAGACTGCCGCCCCGAATGCCGGGTTGTCCTGCGCCCGACCGCACCGTAGCCCTGTGCTATACTTTTCTTCAGGCAGGCAATCAGAAGGGCGGATTGCCTGCCGTCCAGCCACCGCCCCCACCAGGAGCCATCCCCTTTAGGCGAACTACCCGGCGAAGGGAGGCCGAAATGCTGTTTTACCGAACCTATCGCTACTCCCAGTGGGACGGGACCCAGGAACTTTTCGACATTGACGCCGACGAGTTGATGGACCGCCTGGCTGATGAACTGCTGAAGCAGGGCGATGTTATGCAGGCTCTGCGGGAACTGCTGCGCAACGGTATGCAGGACCGCAACGGCCAGCAGATGCCCGGCCTGCGGGAGCTGATGGATATGCTGCGGGACCGCCGCCGACAGCAGCTACAGCAGCACAACATGGACTCGGTGGTGGACGACCTGAAGGAGCGGCTGGATGAGATCCTGCAAACCGAGCGGCAGGGGATTGACCGGCGGCTGGAAGAGGCCCGGGAACAGGTGAGCCAGGCCTCCGACGAAGACCGCGCCATGCAGGAAGGCCTGCTTGACATGCTGAAACAGCGGGCCGATCGCAACAGGGAAAAGCTGGACAATCTACCCGACAGCCTGGGCGGCCAGATCCAGGAGTTGATGGAGTACGACTTTATGGACCCGGATGCCCAGCAGATGTTCCAGGAACTGCTGGATATGCTCAAGCAGCAGATGGCCCAGAACATGGGGCAGCAGATGCAGCAGCAGCTTCAGAACATGTCGCCGGAACAGATGGCGGCCATGCAGGAGATGATGCGCCAGCTGAACCAGATGATGCGGGACAAGATGGACGGCCGCGAACCGGACTTCGACGGGTTCATGCAGCAGTTCGGCCCCATGTTCGGCGACAACCCTCCCCAGAGCATTGAAGAGCTGATGGAAATGCTCCAGCAGCAACTGGCCCAGATGCAGTCCATGCTGGACAGCATGTCCCCGGAAGCTCGCCGTGAACTGGAAGACGCTTTGCAATCGGCCCTGGACCCGGGGATGCAGCAGCAGATGGCCGAGTTCGCTTCGCTGATGGAACAGTTGATGCCCATGGACGATCTGCGCCGCCAGTATCCCTTCCTCGGCGACGACAGCATGACGCTGGAACAGGCCATGGAGATGATGCGCCAGTTCCAGGACCTGGACCAACTGGAGAATGAGTTGCAGCAGGCCCTGCGCACCGGCGACCTGGACGACATAGACCCGGACCGCCTGGCGGAACTGCTGGGCGACGAAGCCCGCCGGGCCTGGGAAGAACTGGACCGGTTGCGGCAGTTGCTCAAGGAAGCCGGTTACGTTACCGGCGACGATGATTTGCAACTAACCGCGCGGGGCATCCGACGCATCGGCCAGAAGGCGCTGCGGGAGGTCTTCATTCACCTGAAGAAGGACCGCACGGGCAACCACGAACTGGACACCCGGGGCGCCGGCGGCGACTTGCTGGGGGAGACCAAGCCCTACGAGTTCGGTGATCCCTTCCAGATAGACCTGCAGTCCACGGTGAAGAACGCCATCGTCCGGGGCGGGCCCCAGATACCGGTAAAAATCAGCCCCCAGGACTTCGAAATCTACCGCAATGAGCACATGACCCGTGCCGCCACCATCGTGCTGCTGGACCAGAGCCGCAGCATGGGCCTCTTCAACAACTGGCAGGCGGCCAAAAAGGTCACCCTGGCCCTCTTTGCCCTCATACGCACTCAATATCCCAGGGATACCCTGCACGTAGTCGGGTTCTCCGACTATGCCCGCGAAATCAAGGAAGAAGACCTGGCCTCACTCAGCTGGAATGCCTGGGTATCGGGCACCAACCTGCACCACGCCCTGATGCTGTCCCGCAACCTGCTGGCCAAGGAGAAGGGCGGCACCCGGCAGATACTGGTCATCACCGACGGTGAGCCCACGGCCCACCTGGAGAACGGCCGCTCCTACTTCAACTACCCGCCCAGCTACCGCACCGAGCTGGAGACGCTGAAGGAAGTCAAGAAGTGTACGCAGGAAGGCATCGTCATCAACACCTTTATGCTGGAGAACAGCTACCAGTTGGTGAACTTCGTTGACCGAATGACCCGTATCAACCGGGGCCGGGCCTTCTACAGCAGTTCGGAGAACCTGGGGGAGTACATCCTGGTGGACTACATGAACAACCGGAAGAAGCGGGTTACGGGGTAGCTGGAATCCCGATAGTGTCACTAAGTTCCAGTTTGCCTAATGCCTAAGGTCAGGGACGCCATCAGGTTGGTAGAACGTGACGGCTGGCGCGTAGTTCGAACCAGTGGTAGCCATAGACAGTTTCATCATCCGGACAAACCTGGCACAGTCACTATTGCCGGGCACCCCAGCGAAGACTTGAAACCAAAGACTTGGCGTACCATTCTTCTTCAAGCAGGACTGATAGAGAGGCGGCGATGAAGGCGAAGTACGTTGTAGTATACGAAGAGACTCACAATAACTACTGCGCCTATTTGCCGGACTTCCCCGGGTGCGTGAGTACCGGGCAGACCTGGCAAGAGATTCAAGGAAGGGTCCGGGAGGCCCTGGAGTTTCATATTGAAGGTATGATTCAGCATGGGGACGCTTTGCCGATAAAGCCCATGACGTTAAGGGAGGCAGTAGCTTTTCACAACGAGCCCCTGACTGAAAGGGAACTGGAGACATTGGAGGAATTTGGAGAGGATGATCGGAATCTCTCAACAACTTTCGGAATGGTCCAGGTGGAGATAGGGGTTTATGCCGGGGCTGCGTGAATTGGCAATGCAGGTTTCTGGCGGAAGGCGTGGTCTGGTTACAAATCATTGCCGAAAAGTGCTATAATTTCTACGAATTCATGACAGCCTATGGTCTAGACTACTTCAGGAAGAAAATATAATACAACCAAATACCCCCGCCCTTGGCCCGCCTGCCACGGCAGTCAGGCCGTCTTTTAAGCAGTCCCGTGAGGCTGGCAAAGTGTATTGGGCCTGGTATCCTGCGGTCTGCCGCAAATAGTGCGGTCGGAGCCGGCCAGTGTAACCCCTTGCCAGTCGGGTAAGGGGTATTATTTTGGGATCTGAACATCGCCAGCCTTCGGGCGGCGGGAGACCTTAGATGAAAATAGTCACCATAGTTGGCAGCCTGCGGCAGGACTCCTGGAATCACAAGCTTACCCGGGCGGCCATTGAAATCTTGAAGGGCAAGGGCGTAGAGGTGGAGGAGACCAGCCTGGCCGACATTACCCTGTTCAACGGGGACCTGGACGATGGCACTTTCCCCCCTCCGGTGGCGGCTGTTCGCGAGGCCATGCAAAGCGCCGACGGGTTGCTGGTAGCCGCTCCCGAATACAACCACTCCATCCCCGCCGTGCTGAAGAACGCCATAGAGTGGACCTGCCGGCCTCCCAATTGCTGGACCAACAAGGTGGTCTTTGCCATGGGGGCCACGCCGGGACGGTCGGGCGGCATACGGATGCACCTGCACCTGTCCGACTGCCTCCAGTGCGAGGGGGCCTGGCTGATTCCCAGGCACATGGTGCTGGTGCCCAATGCCGCCAGCGTATTTGACGAGAACGGTGAACTGCTGGATTCAACGGTGGGAGACCAACTGGAAGAGGGCATGGCCGTGCTGCTGGATACCATCAATACCATGAAGGGCGTAAAGGTATAGTCCGTTCCAGGCAGACGTGGCTATGACGACAACGGGCAGCGAAAGACAGCAACGGCAAATAATGGACGCGCAGGAAATGCAGCGGTCACTGTCCAGGATTGCCCACGAAATTCTCGAGAAAAACCGGGGCGTGGGCGACCTGGTGCTGGTGGGCATTCATACCCGCGGCGTTATTCTTTCCCAGCGGCTGGGTGATAATATCCAGCGCTTTGAAGGTAGCCGGGCGCCTCTGGCCGAGTTAGACATCAACCTTTATCGAGACGACCTTCAGGCCCGTGAGAGTCCCAGAGTTCGCCCTACCAAGTTTCCTGTGGACGTCCAAGGGAAGAACGTCGTGCTGGTGGACGACGTGCTCTTTACCGGTCGCACCATTCGCGCTGCGCTCGACGCTCTCAGCGATCTGGGACGCCCCCGGCAGGTGCAGCTTGCTATCCTCGTGGACCGGGGCCATCGGGAACTGCCCATAAGGGCCGACTACGTGGGTAAGAATGTCCCCACCAGCCTGAACGAAGAGGTAAAAGTAAGGTTGTCGGAAACTGACGGGTCCGAGGACGTGATAATCGTTAACCTGGGGCGGCAGATTAAATGATGACTTCCGATGCAATGGAACTCGGCAACGATGCGCCCGGCGCCCCCGAAGTGTCCCTGGCAACGCCGAGCAGTGCCCGCCGGAACGTGCTGGACCTGGACGATTTCTCAGCGGAGGAAATCGCCTCGGTACTGGACGATACGAGCGCCATGGTGGAGGTATTGCGGCGGGACATCAAGAAGGTGCCCACCCTGCGGGGTCGTGTCGTCGTTACCATGTTCTACGAGTCCAGCACCCGTACCCGAATCTCCTTCGAGGAAGCGGGCAAGGTGCTCAGCGCCGACGTCATAAATATGTCCAGCTCGGGCAGCAGCGTGGACAAGGGTGAGTCCCTGCTGAATACGGGCCTCACCCTCCAGGCCATGGGAGTGGATGTGGTGGTTATCCGGCACCCTCATTCCGGCGCTCCCTATCTCCTGGCCAGGGAACTGCCGCAGGTCTCGGTGGTCAACGCCGGCGACGGCCTGCACGCCCACCCCACCCAGGCCCTGCTGGACCTCTACACTATGCGGGAAAAACTGGGCAACCTGCAGGGAGCCAGAGTGGTCATCGTGGGCGACGTACTGCACAGCCGAGTGGCCCGCTCGGACCTGTGGGGACTCACCAGGATGGGAGCAAACGTGGTCCTTTCCGGCCCTACCACCCTGATGCCCCTGGACCTGCTTGGCGGGCGAAACGAGCTGGACGAAGAGCATCCCTTTGCCCAGGTGGAGGTGGATACCGACCTGGACCGGGCAATTGAGGGCGCCGACGTGGTTATGGCCTTGCGCCTCCAGTCGGAACGGCAGCAAGGCGGCTTTTTGCCCAGCCTGAGGGAGTACATACGCCGCTGGCAGGTCACGGAAGATCGGTTGGCCCGGGCCAGGACAGGGGCCCTGGTCATGCACCCCGGCCCCATGAACGAAGGCGTCGAAATCAGCACCGCCCTGGCCCACGGAGGCAGTTCCGTAATCGAGGAACAGGTTACCAACGGCGTAGCCGTGCGCATGGCCCTGCTTTACCGCCTCTGCGCCGGTCGGGGAAATCGCATGGGAGACGGCAAGTAATTTCGGGAAGTACGAGAGGAAACTTGGTAAACCGCAACTACAACAGACCCGTACTGATAAAGGGCGCACGCATAGTTGACCCCGGGAGGGGCATTGATGCCGTGGGAGACGTTCTGACGCAGGAAGGCAGAATTGCATCAGCCGGCCCGGTTTTGGCGCCTTCCGACGTGCCCGACGGTACCCATTCCATACCCGCCAACGGGCTGGTGGCGGCGCCGGGGTTCATTGACCTGCACTGTCACCTGCGCGAGCCGGGCTACGAATACAAGGAAACCATCGCCACCGGAACGGCGGCTGCCGCCAGGGGCGGGTTCACCACTTTGTGCTGTATGCCCAACACCGATCCCGCCATTGACAACGAGGCGGTGGTGGAACTGGTGAGGCGCCGGTCCGACGCCGACGCGGTGGTTCGGGTGTTCCCCATTGGCGCCGTTACCAAGGGCCGCAAGGGAAAGGAACTGGCGGAAATGGAGGAACTGGCCTCCGCCGGGGTTGTAGCTTACAGCGACGACGGCGACCCGGTTTACGACCCAAACATCATGCGCCTGTCCCTGACCTACACCCTGGACTTGGGCATGCCCGTAATTAACCACTGCCAAGAAAACGGCCTTTGCTGCGGCGGAGTGATGGCCGAGGGGTGGATTGCCACCCGCCTGGGCCTGCCGGGCATTCCGGCCTCCGCCGAGGAGGCCATGGTCTCGCGAGACCTGTCCCTGGCCGAAATGACCGGCGGCTGGCTGCACCTGGCCCACCTGAGCACCGCCGGCTCCGTTGACCTGGTCCGTCAGGCCCGGCAGCGTGGCGTATCGGTGACCTGCGAGGTATGCCCGCAGCACCTGTACCTGACCGACGAATGGGCCCTGGGTTACCAGGGAGACTTGCGTTGCACGGCCGGCCCGCGAAACTACGATACATCCACCAAGGTATATCCACCCCTGCGAAGCCGTAAAGACGTTGAGGCTCTGATCGAGGGACTGGCCGAAGGTGTTATAGACTGCATAGCCACCGACCATGCTCCTCACGAAGTGGCCAGCAAGCAGGTCACCTACCAGGATGCCTCTTTTGGCATCAGTGTGCTGGAGACGGCCCTGGGTTCGCTGATGTCCCTGGTACACGACGGACGCATTTCCCTGAGCACCCTGGTTGACCGGCTGACGGTGGGGCCGTCGCGGGTACTGGGCCCCAGCTTTGAAAAATACGCTACGCTGGAGACGGGAACGCCGGCTGACCTGGTGCTGTTTGACCCGAATGCGGAGTGGACGGTGGACACCCGGCGGTTTGCCTCCAAGGGCAGGAACACTCCCCTGGAAGGCGTTGAGCTGAAGGGCAGGGTGGTTACCACCATGGTGGACGGTCGCCTGGTTTACCAGGACTACGGGGATTAGCGCATCAAATTTATTCACGAACAAGCGCAAAGTTTCAATGACAAATAATTGTGGATGATTCGTGCTTGTTCCTAGATGTAAAGAAAGTAAAGGGGTTCTGAACATTGTCAACTTCCGCGAGCAATAATTCCGTCCCGGCCTATCTGGTGCTGGAGGACGGTTCGGTACACCGGGGCGAGTCCATGGGCGCACCGGTCTCCCGCCACGGGGAGGTGGTCTTCAATACCAGCATGACTGGGTACCAGGAGGTTCTCACCGATCCTTCCTATGCTGGTCAACTGGTTACCTTGACTTATCCCCTGGTGGGCAACTACGGTATCAACCCCCAGGACTTTGAGTCGGCCAAAATACGGGTAGCCGGGTTTGTAGTCAGGGAGCACTGTGACCAGCCCAGCCACGGCAGGAGCGATCGCACCCTGGACGAATACCTCAAGTCCCAGGGCATCCCCGGCATCTGTGGCGTGGACACCCGGGCCATCACCCGCCGCCTCAGGGAGCGGGGCGTAATGATGGGACTACTCACCACCGAGTCTCCTGAAGCCGCGGTGGCCCAGCTGGCCGAAATGCCCAGGTACGAAGACCTGGACCTGGTGCGGACGGTGACGGCGGAGGAAAAATACCGCTGGAGCGCCGCCGGTCCCGTATCGGCCCGGTCACAGTGGGACGAAGATTCAGGCGACGAGCCCGGTCCCCGCATCCTGGTTACCGACGTAGGGGTGAAATACAACATCCTCAGGCTGCTGCGACAGCGGGGATGTGAAGTAATAGCCGTACCGGCGGAGACTTCCGCAGACGACATGCTGTCCCTGAATCCATCGGGCATCCTGCTATCGCCGGGGCCCGGTGACCCGCAGTTGCTGGATTACGTTGTGGGCAACGTGCGGCAGATCCTGGGGAAGGTGCCGGTAATGGGCATCTGCCTGGGACACCAGTTGGTAGCCAGGGCCCTGGGCGCCGACACTTTCAAGCTGAAGTTCGGTCACCGGGGCGGCAACCATCCGGTGCAGGACTTGACCTCGGGGCGGGTGTATATCACTGCCCAGAATCATGGCTTCGCCGTGGACCCGGACACCCTGCCCGCCGGGCTGGGGGTGTCCCACATAAATTTGAACGACGGGACCGTAGAGGGAACCCGCCACCGGGATATGCCTCTCTTTACCATCCAATACCACTCCGAGGCGTCTCCCGGGCCCAGGGACAACGAGTACATATTCGACGAGTTCCTGGGAATGGTGAAGGAATTCAACCACTAATCTGTGAGTGTGGAGGTGTGGGAAGGGGTGTGTTAAGAACCGGCGCCGATGTCTCCTGTGGGATGTCACTTGTGGAGTGTCACTTGTGGAATGTAACGCGGGGTTTCCGGCAGTCGGGCTGATTAGTCCAATTCCTGAAGCATTACCTGGAGGGTTAAAATGTCCACCTTTGCAATGGTTTTTGTGGAAGAAGGCATAGAGGCCGATCTTCCCATCAATTTGTCCAACATGCTGGGGCTGCTGGATCAGGCCGTTCCCAGCATCGAACACAACAACTTCGGCTATCAGGTTGCCTCGGTGAGCCGGGCACGGCAGGGTGTCCATTGGGATCTTGTCGTGAAGCTGGTTGATCTTAGCAACAACAAGGTGTACGAAGATCCGGTAGGCTGCATCGAGGTTCATAAAACGGACAACGACACGGTCAATTTCAGGGTGCCGCCTCGGTCCGAGCAGGACTTCCCCGGCATGGCCAGGCTGGACTTTGACGGCGTTTATTACGGCTCTTTCTGCTGCCAGATCATCAATATCCTGTATGACCGGGGGTTGATGCAGTTACCGGGCCGGCTGCCGACGTTTTAAGGAGGCCAGGCCAGGGTCCTTGTCAATGAGGGCAGCCACAAGGGCTGCCCCTACGGTGTCACCGGTGTCGGTGGGAGGTAAATAGGAATCTGTTTATGTAGGGGCGCCCCTTGTGGGCGCCCTGGTACAGCAGCCAATGACCTGCCAATTTCAAGCGAGGTTCCCGCCTGCGCAGGCGGAACGGAAATCAGGGAGGACGCAAGACTAACTTGAGCAACGATTTAGGTAACGATTTGGGTAACGCGACACCGCCACTGGAAAAAGTACTGGTTATCGGCTCCGGCCCCATCGTCATCGGGCAAGCCGCCGAGTTTGACTACGCCGGCACCCAGGCCTGCAAATCGCTGCGGGAAGAGGGCGTATCCGTAGTGCTGGTCAATTCCAACCCGGCCACCATCATGACCGACACGGACATCGCCGACCACGTTTACATCGAACCCCTGACCGTTGAGGTTATCGAGCGGATTATCGCCCGAGAGCGGCCTCAAGGCATTCTCCCCACCCTGGGCGGCCAGACCGGCCTGAACCTGGCCGTGGCCCTGTCGGACGCCGGCGTGCTGGACCGTTACGACGTACGGTTGCTGGGCACCCCCCTGGAGACCATCCGAAAAGCCGAGGACCGGGAGTTCTTCCGCAACTTCCTTCATGACATAGGAGAGCCGGAACCGCCCAACCGAACCGTGAATTCCAGGGAAGAGGCCCAGGAATACTGCGACGAGGTGGGCCTGCCCCTGGTGGTGCGCCCGGCATACACCCTGGGCGGCACCGGTGGCGGCATCGCCAATACGCCGCAGGAGTTCGAGGAAATCGTAGCCAGTGGCCTGGCATCCAGCCCCATTACCCAGGTGCTGCTGGAACGCTCCCTGGTGGGCTGGAAGGAGATCGAGTACGAGGTAATCCGGGACGGCGACGACAACTGCAT
Organism: Chloroflexota bacterium; assembly: GCA_009840135.1. Taxonomy (GTDB): domain Bacteria; phylum Chloroflexota; class Dehalococcoidia; order Lucifugimonadales; family UBA3495; genus Bin22. The sequence goes on from VXOH01000055.1 coordinate 25,668, forward strand.
CACCGTCTGCAACATGGAGAACCTGGACCCCATGGGCGCCCACACCGGCGACAGCATTGTGGTGGCCCCCAGCCAGACGCTGACCGACAAGGAGTACCAGATGCTCCGCTCGGCCAGCCTTAAGATTATCCGTGGCCTGGGCATCGAAGGCGGCTGCAATATCCAGATGGCCCTGCGGCCTCACCCCGATGTGGCGGAGGCTCTGCAGTCCCACTGGGAACCCGATTCCGACTATTACGTCATCGAAGTCAACCCCCGGGTCAGCCGCAGCTCCGCCCTGGCCAGCAAGGCCACCGGCTACCCCATAGCCCGGGTGTCGGCCAAGATAGCCGTTGGCAAGCGGCTGCACGAGATTCCCAACGCCGTCACCGGCAAGACGGGCGCTGCCTTCGAACCGGCCCTGGATTACTGCGTGGTGAAGATTCCTCGCTGGCCCTTCGACAAGTTCCCCAACGGAGACCGGCAGGTCACCACCCAGATGAAGGCTACCGGCGAGGTAATGGCCATTGACCGTTCTTTCGAAGCCGCCCTCCAGAAGGCCACCCGCTCCCTGGAAATAGGCAACCGCACCCTCCTGTGGGAGGGCATGGCCTCGGACGCCGCCGCGGGACAGAACCTGATGGCTCCCAATGACCTGCGCCTCTGGGCCGTGATGGCCGCCCTGCGCCGCAACTCTACAGCGGAAGAGCTGATCGGCAAGACCTATATTGACCCCTGGTTCCTCAGCGCCATGCAGCGCATCGTCAACATGGAACGGCGGCTGCTGGGCGAAACCCTGACGCCGGACCTGCTGTACCGGGCCAAGCGGCTGGGCTTCTCCGACGTCCAGGTAGGCACCCTGGCCGATATGCTGCCGGAGCAGGTAAGGGACCTGCGCCGCCGCTGGGACCTGCGCCCGGTTTACAAGATGGTGGATACCTGCGCCGCAGAATTCGAGGCGGTGACGCCCTACTACTACAGCACCTACGAGCAGGAGAACGAAGCTCCGCCCATACCCGGGGATAAAGCCATCGTCATCGGTAGCGGCCCCATCCGTATCGGGCAGGGCATTGAGTTTGACTATTGCAGCGTCCACGCCGCATGGGCCCTGTCGGACGCCGGGGTCTCCAGCGTGATGATTAACTCCAACCCGGAGACGGTATCCACTGACTTCGACACCAGCGACCGCCTCTATTTCGAGCCCCTGGACGAGGAGGCGGTGCGCGACATCATAGACAACGAGACGGTGGGAGACGTGCCGCCGCCATCGGTGGTCCAGTTCGGCGGCCAGACGGCCATCAACCTGTCCCAGTCCCTGGCCCATGCCGGCCTGCCCATTCTCGGCTCCAGCGCCGACTCCATTGACGTGGCTTCCGACCGCCAGCGCTTCGAGGAGTTCCTGTCCCGCCTGGGCATTCCACAGCCGCCCGGCGCTTCGGTTGCGTCGGTCTCCGAGGCCCTGCAGGTGGCCCAGAACATCGGCTATCCGGTTGTCGTGCGGCCCAGTTACGTGCTGGGCGGTCGGGCCATGGAAATCGTCCAGAACGCCTCGGAACTGGTTCGCTACCTCACGGTGGCCACCGAGGTAACGCCGGAGCGGCGGGTGCTGGTTGATCATTACATGGAAGGCAAGGAATGCGAGGTTGACGCCATCTGCGATGGGGAGCAGGTGCTGATACCTGGCATCATGGAACACATAGAACGGGCCGGCGTCCACAGCGGCGACTCCATGGCCATCTACCCCGGCCTGAACCTGACCGAGGAGGAAGTTGACACCCTGGTGGACTACACCACCCGCATCGGCCTGGCCATGGGCGTGCGGGGCCTGATGAATATCCAGTTTGTCATCCAGGGCGGCAGCGCCTACCGCAGTCCCCACTCTCCCTCCGAGGATTCGGAGACCAGCGTTTACATCATTGAGGTCAATCCCCGGGGCAGCCGCACCATACCCTTCATTTCCAAGGTCACCAGCGTACCGGTGGCGCGACTGGCCACCCGCGTCATGCTGGGCGAAACCCTGGCCGAAATGGGCTATTCCGGCGGCCTGTGGCCTCGACAAAAACTGGTGGGCATCAAGGCGCCCGTCTTCTCCATGTCCAAGCTGGTGGGCGTGGACTCCTACCTGGGCCCGGAAATGAAGTCCACGGGCGAGGTGATGGGCATAGACCGGGACTTCCCGGGGGCATTGTCCAAGGCCTTGATGGCGGCCAGTCTTAGCCTGAAGAAGGGCGACGGCGTACTGCTGAGCATTGCCGACCAGCACAAGGCGGAGTCCCTGGTGCTGATTCGGGAACTGATAGAAGCCGGCTGCCGGTTGTACGCCACCGAAGGCACGGCCCAGATGATCCAGGCCACGGGCATGCCCGTAACCATGATTACCAAGCTGCTTAGCGAGTCCTACCCCAACGTGGTGGACGTCATCAACGACGGCACCGTCTCTGCAGTGGTAAACACGCTGTCCGGCGACACCTCGGTAATGCGAGATGGATTTTACATCCGGCGCGCCGCCGTGGAGCGCCGCATTCCCTGCTTCACCTCCCTGGACACGGCCCGGGCCGCCGTCGAAGCCTTGTTGATGCAGCGGGGAGGCTACAGCATCGAGCAGATAGACGCTTACCTGCAGCCGGTGGAGAGCTAGCAGTTAATCACTCGATTTCCCCTGAAATCGGACGATCGGGATGAATTTCCGTAGGGGCAGCCCTTGTGGCTGCCCTGTTTCTTTGCGCCAACAGCCGTAATGCCATGCCAATACCGAACTTGCGCTAGACTCGCACGGCCTGATGTTGGACAATGTACGCAGCAAGTGACATTCAACTGTTTATAATAGGAAAAGCCCTGCGAAACAAGGGGAGGCTATCTTATGATTGACTGGAGCAAGTGCCCCGCAGTTGAAAGCGAGCCCGGGAGAGTTGGCGGCGCCTGGGTCTTCACCGGGACCCGTCTGCCGGTCTCGGCCCTGTTCGGAAACCTGGCCGCGGGCGCCAATATCGAGGAGTTCCTGGACTGGTTTCCTGTGGCAGAGAGATGGCAGGTAGAGGCCGTTTTGGAATACGTCGTCGAAAACCTTGACGCTAAAGTAAAGCATGAGAATCCTGTTTGACGTCAACATGCCTGATCCATTGCGCTTTTACCTTACCGAACACATTGTGGATACCGCCAGAGAAAAGGGCTGGTCCGAAGTCATAAATGGAAATCTGCTTGAAAATGCAGAAAGAGACGGCTACGAGGTCTTGGTAACCGCCGACCAGAGCATGCGTTACCAGCAGAACATGACAGGCAGGCAAGTAGCCGTCATAGTCTTGCTCTCCAATAGATGGCCCGACGTGCAATCGAAGATTGAAGAAATACGTGCAGCCCTTGAAGGATTAGGACCGGGGGAAATTCGGGAAGTTCCAATCTGGCCATAAACCGAGTCACCCACCTTGCGAGCCCACCAGCAATATGCGTCGCTACCATCACCAAATCAGCAAACCAAAGGGAGTCGAGTAAATGATGGACTGGGATAATTGCCCGGGGGTGGAAAGTGTACCAGGAAAGCTGAGCGGCGCCTGGGTCTTCACCGGGACCCGCCTGCCGGTCTCGGCTCTGTTTGGAAACCTGGCCGAGGGAGCCAATATCGAAGAGTTATGGATTGGTTCGATGCGGTTGAAGAATGGCAGGTCAAGGCCGTACTGGAGCACGTAGTTGAAAACCTGGATGCCAAGGTAAAGCATGAGAATCCTGTTTGACGGAAACAAACCAGGAGGTAACTCACCATGAGCTGGGACTTTGAACTGGTAGCAGGACCCTACGGCGGCACCACGGAAGGGCCGGTGTGGGATGGCTCCGGCGTCATATTCACTCACATCCCCGAGAGCCGCCTGTTACGGTACGACCCTGGTACGGGGGAAACCACGGAGTTCTTCACCAACGTCAATCACGTCAACGGCCTCTGCTTCGACGCCGACGGCAATCTCTACGGCTGCCAGCAGGGCGGGCGGCGCATTGTCCGGTTCGAAAAGGACGGCCAGACCATCACTTCCCTGCCCCACACGCTGGACGGCCAGCGGCACAACAACCCCAACGACCTGGTGGTGGACCGCTCCGGCCGCATCTGGTTTACCGACCCCTACAGCGGTATCGGCGACAGCGGCCCCCAGGAACTGGACCACATGTCGGTGCTGCGGCTGGACCCAACGGTGGATGGCGATTATGAACTGTCGCGGGTTACTACGGACATAACCCGGCCCAACGGGGTTATTATCTCCCGCGACCAGAGGACGCTCTACGTGGCCCAGAGCGACTACGGCCTGGACCGGGTGCGGGAACTGCGGGCCTATCCCGTCAACGATGACGGGTCCCTGGGCGAGTATGAGTCATTGCACACCTTTGGCGTGGACCACCGGGGCGCCCAGCGGGGCGTGGACGGCATGACCCTGGATACCGACGGCAACATCATCGCCTGCGCCGGCTGGGAATCGGGCGGCCCCGGGCCGATGATCTACGTGTTCTCTCCGGAAGGAAGGGTGCTGGAAACCCACCCCATCCGCGCCGAGCGGGCCACCAACTGCTGCTTCGGCGACGCCGACATGAAAACCCTGTACGTCACCACCGGCGGCGGCCACCTCTTCCGCGCCAGGACGGAGCGGACGGGCTGGATTATGTGGCCGTAATATTTTGGGTAACCGATGATTCGAGGAACGATTCTGTTTTCTACTGTATTGAGAAAGCTTCCGGGGTGATCGTTTCTTTTACCAGTGATATCTCTTGCCAAGAAACTGGTAGAGTAATTTGGCCGTTTCTTCTACTGACAGAGCATCAGTTTCATCCTCGAATTCTTCCCCCTCGTCTTCCGAGTACTCGTCCTCATCCGGTTCTTCCTCTTCCCAAAATCCTTCAGGAAGATCATAGTAAAAATCTGCCACCTTCTTACCCGATATTGAATCGAATCTCCCCGTATGAGAAAGATCGTAAATCTTCCACTCTGCACCATTTGTCAGGACAGCCAAACCTAGTTTTCTACCTCGAACGTATTCCCGCAGCTGGACTATATCTTCGTTTCCAAGCCATTTGTCCCCTCTCTTAGCTTCTAGGCAGATGGCTATTTCCCCTTCTCTGTCGAAGAGAACGTAGTCTATATACCCGTTTTTCATCGGCCATTCAAACTGTACTTGTGCTGGATCCGACAGATCCCAGTTGAGTGCCTTCAATATAGGGTCAATAAGGTAATAGCGAGTATCCAGCTCGCGTAGGGAAACGTCGTTCTCTTCGAGCCTGGCCAATAGAAGCTCTATAGCTTGAGCGACAGTTCTTATCGACACAACATGACCGTCCTAAACCTCTGGCGTCATAGTCTTCTCAGAAAGGTTTGCTTCCTCAGGTTAGTTCGTTGCCGTTGATTGCAAAACAATTTAGCGAGGCAATCGGTGACAAACATCCTTAGGGGTTCGTAGAATATTCAGAACTTTACCACTCCATCTCCATGCCCAGCCCCTTGGCCTTGGCGTTGTCGTGGGCCAGCTTGGCGGCGGCTACGTCGGCCACGCCCGTGCCCATCAGCTTGGCGTAGATTATCTGGTCGGCATTGTCTCGCCCACAGGTCGTGCCTGCCACCACGTGACGCAACTCCTGCAGCTGGCTCCACTGCATAATGCCCCGGTCCACGGCCCCGGCCATGTCCCCCACCTCAATGGGAGCCTGTTCCGGCGAGTCCACGAAAATCTTTGCAGCCCTGGCGAAGGTGGCATCGTCCACTTCCCGGGCCCGCCAGGTGGTAGGTCCCGCTCCGATAACGGTCGCCCCGGGGGACAGCCACTCCCCTTGCAGGACGGGGTCCAGCACGGCGGCGATGCAGATGACTATGTCGCTGCCGGACACCGCTTCCTCGCTGCTCTCCACCGAGTCCACTTCCACGTCCAGGGAGTTGGTCATGGCCTGGGCGAAGGCGTCCCGCCGTTCCTGGGTGCGGCTGAAGGCCTTTACCTTCTTAAGATTTCGTACCTTGCTCACCGCTTCCAGTTGAGTGGGGGCCTGGTAGCCGGTGCCGATGATGCCCACGGTGGCAGCGTCGGGGTTGGACAGGTGCTTAACGGCAACCCCGGTGGTGGCGCCGGTGCGCAACTGGCCCAGCCGGTTGGCCTGGGTGTAGCACATCAACTCGCCGGTGTCGGCGTTGTAAATGCTGACCTGGAAGGAGTATTTGCCTTGGACCACGGTGTAGGTCTTGACACCCAGAATGCCGTCGTAGAAGAGGCCTCCGCCCATAACGGACAACATGCCGCCCGGGGCGATAATCTTGCGGCGGCCCAGGTTCATTACCTCGCCCTGCCCGTAGCGCCGTTGCATCTCCTCGATAGCGACCAGCATATCGTCCATGTTTACCGCCTGGTTGACCTCTTCATCCCGGAGAAACAGCGCCATGGTTTGTTACCTCAAAGTTTCAAGTATGGGTTTGCAATCGCCCGCATAGTGTACCCGGCCCGGCCGGGTCTGGCAAAGCTCATTATTCAATCCACGAAGGCATACGAATAGTCACGAAGGAGGAATCAGGGAAAGCCTTAACGTGTCCCATCTCCCCTGGCGGGAGAGGGTCAGGGTGAGGGGGATTGGTTAGATTCAACCTATTACCCCTATCCTGTCCTTACCGCCGCGGGTCCGCCTCAGCCGGATTCCGCCCCCATCAAGGAGGAAGGGACTTGTGCAGAGGTTCCTTAGATCAGCCTTCGTGATTCTTGGCTTTTCTTCGTGGGTAAAGCTGGTAAGCGTCTAGTCGCCGCCCTGGGGAGCAGGGGTGGCCCTGGGCGGGGCCTGCCTGGCGGTGGCGGTGCGCTGGAAAATTGCCACTATCCCGCCTGACATCATGATCCAGACTACGGCTAGCGCCGAAATCTGGAAACCGCTCAAATAATGCGGCTGGGCTTCTGCCGTGGGCAGCAGGTCAATAGCCACCGGCAAAGCCAGCCCCAGCACGGTGGCGCTGACCGTCGTGCCGATGGAATGCCCCATTTGTCGAGTGGTTTCCAGCATCCCCGAGGCGAAACTGCGGTTCTCGGGCAGCGAGTTCATCACCGTGGCATTGTTGGGAGAGTTGAACAGGTTGGAACCCACCGCGATGGGCAGCAGGAGCAACGGCAGCGCCAGCACCGGGATGTCGTCCGCAAAGAAGCCGGCCAGGAAGAACCCCAATGCAATAAGCATAAGGGACGCCGGCCGCAGCCACCGGGGATTGTGCCGGTCGTGAATCCAGCCCCCCAGCGTGGGAAGGAACAATCCCAGAATCTGGTTGGGCAGCAGCACGTAGGCAACTATTATGGGAGCCTGGCCCAACCCGTTTTCCACCAGGATGGGTATGAGGGTCGTAACCGCCAGCATGGACAGGTGGAAGCAGGTATTGGTGAACAGGGCCATGGAAAAGTACTTCTGCCGGAAGTACCCGAAGTCAACAAAGGGGTCGCTGCTGCGCTGCTGAATGACTATGAACAGGGCCAGGCAGGCAAAAAACAGCAGGTGCATCGGTATGTGGTAGCTGAGGGCGTCAGGGGTGGTGAAGGATTCGGCCCCCTCGTGAATATGAAGCCCCGACAGGATGAAGGTGCCGAGGGTGGCCACCATCATGGTTGCGCCCACATAGTTGATGGAGACCTGCTTCATATCCTCCGCATTCTGCTGTATGTGGTATTTGAGCAGGGGGAAGCTGCAATAAATGGCCAGCAACCCGATGGGCAGGGAGGACAGGAAAACCAGCCGCCAGCCCCACTGGAGGCTGAAGAACTGCAGGAAGAGCCCGAACATCCCCAGACCGATCAGGGTCCCGAAGCGGGCGGCCACTACCGGCACGGCAAAGGCCCGGCCCCGCTCCTCCGCCGGGAAGACCATGGACAGAATGGCGTTGGAGTTGGCGGTGACCATGGCGCCGCCTATGCCCACCAGTCCGCTCCACAGAATGAGTTGCATGGTGGAGAAGGATGTGGCGGCGGCCACGCTGGCGCCGGATAGGACTATGGCTCCGACGAAGTAAACCCGGGCGTGCCCGTACTTCTGACCGAGGCGGGCAGCCAGGAATACGGTGCTGCCCAGCATCAGCAGCCGGATGACGACCATCCAGGCCGCCTCGGCGACATTGACCTCAAAATGGCGGGCTACGGAGGGGATGACCAGGGCTATGGGCATGCTGGCCAGTTGTACCAGCAGTTGGGTGGCCGCCAGGCCGATCATCGTCTCCTTGCGCTGGCGGTCGGTACCCAGTTCCTTGAAGTTTCCGACTACGTTCAGGCGCCGGATGATGAGGAAAAAAAGGTCCAAGCTGTTTCCTACTTGCTCTCTTGTCTGCTCTCAGGCTACCAGACCAGCGGGGCAACGGTTTGGCAGTTCTAACCGTCTGACCGGCAGACTTCAGGCGCCTGGCGCAGGGGCTCTTCCCGGGGTGGCGGACTGAATCGGTCCGGCGGAAGGCTATTTGCGGAAAAAGGCCCGGTTCTTCTGGGTATATTCGCGGAATTGAGCGGGTACGGTAAATTCGTCGAAGATGGCATTTACCGGGCACGCAGACTCGCAGTAAGCGCAGTCTATGCAGTCGTCGGGGTTGATGAAGTACATATCCGACTGGTCGTCGGTGTGAATGCAGTCCACGGGGCAGACTTCCACACATGAAGCATCTTTGACTCCAATACAGGGTTCAGTAATAACGAAAGCCATCAGCCCTGTCCCTCCTCTTGCAAAGAGTCAAAGACGATTGAAGCAAATCCACAAACTGCCCGGCGCAAATAACGCCAGCGACACCAATTCTCATTAAATGTTAGTATTTTGTCAAGCGATATTGTATAATAGTTTATATCCATGTATTATATGCTCTAAATCCCTGAGAGGTAACTGGCAATTATGGAATTGCGGGAGATTATCAGCTTTTACCATGTGGCGCGCCTGCACAGCGTGTCCAAGGCGGCACGCAAGCTGGAGCTCGGTCAACCTACGGTTACCACCCACTTGCGCAAGCTGGAGGACGAATTCGGCATTACACTGTTTGACCGGATCAAGCGTCCCATCCAGTTAACCTCCGAGGGTTCCATATTTTTGGAATTGATAACCCCCATAGTTGAATCGGTGGATACCCTCAAAACCCAGATGGACTACACCGAAAGGCGAGGGTCTCTCCACATAGGCGCTTATCCCGACGTTGTTACCCATCACCTTCCCAAGCCCATCCAGTCTTACCTGGACTTTTACCCCGATGTCCGCCTCCAGTTGACGGCCCGCCCCTACTCCACCCTGATCCAGCTGGTTAAATCGGGCGAACTGGACCTGGCCATTACATCTCCCCCGCCGGCCGATGAGCCTTCCCTGGAATTCTTCAAGCTCTTCGACTACAAGGTAGCTCTCCTCACTCCGCCTGGTCACCAACTGCTTCAAAAGCACCCCATTGACCTGGAAGATATCGCCAACTGGCCCCTGATCCTTTCCAGCCCGGAGAGTTTGACCCGCCGCAACCTGGAACAAGCCTTCAAGGACAACGGCATCCGGTTCGACGTAGTGCTGGCGGTGGACCACGCCGAGTCGGTCAAGCAATACGTGGAGATCGGCATGGGCGTAGCGGTCGGCAACGACTTTACCCTCCACCCCGAAGACCACGACAAGCTGGGGGTGGTGTCCCTGGAGCACATATTCCCCTCCAACGTGCTGGGCGTCTGCACCCTGAGGGGCAAATTCCTGGGTCGTGCCGTCCGCAACTTCATGGACACCTTGGTCAAGCACCTCAGCGACTTCCACGTGCATCTGGATGAATGGGAAACCCCGGCTCCCGCTGCCGCCGGAAGGGCGCCGGGTCTGGTGGAAGCGGGCCGGTAAGGCAAGCGCGCTGACTTTATGGCAGGTTCATTGTAAACCGCCTGAAGTTTGGCGGCGCACGAAAAAAAGAGGCCGCTTTTGGAGAAAAGCGGCCTCTGCTCAGTCGGCGATTCCCTTTTATTCCGGCGCATTTTCTGCCATCACCACCTCCCTGACGCGCCGTTGCAATTGAGGCCTGGGCAGCATGACGTGGCGGCGGCAGTTCAGGCACGATAGCCCGATATCCGCTCCCAGCCGGGTTACCCGCCAGTAGTACCCCCCGCAGGGATGCGGCTTCTTCATCCTTACCTGGTCTCCCACCTTCAGGTCTAGCGCCATCCCTTTCCCTCGCCTTCCAGAGTCCGGTTGATCGCTTCTCTGAGCGATGCCGTGGCATTCCTGGCTGCGTCCGCAAAATCCGCTCCCGGCGAGGCAAAGATAATGCCCCGCGATGAGTTGATAATGGCTCGGCGGCCATTGGCGTCCACGCCGCAGCGGACGGAGGCTTCCAGGTCGCCACCCTGGGCGCCTACTCCGGGCACCAGGAAGGGGACCTCCGGGGCTATTGCGCGCACGGCGGCCATTTGCTCCGGCGCCGTTGCTCCCACCACCAGGCCCAGGTTGCCTTTTCCATTCCAGCCCAAGGATGTTCGGGCCAGGTGCTTGTAAAGGGGCTCCTTCCCGTAAGGTGACTCCACCTCCAGGTCCTGCAGGTCGGCGGCGCTGGCGTAGGAGCCCCGGCACCAGACAAAAGCCCCCCGGCTTGCGTCCTCCAGGAAGGGCTTTACCGTATCGCCCCCGCCCCAGGGATTCACCGTGACGCTGTCGAAGCCCCAGACCTGGAACATGGCCCGGGCGTAGGCAAACGCCGACGGCCCACCGTCGCCCCGCTTGGCGTCGGCGATGGTAACGGCATGGGGCGCCCTGTCACGAATAATCTGCAATGTGCCTTCCAGGGCCCGCAGACCCGTCATCCCCTGGGACTCGTAAAAGGACAGGTTCGGCTTGTAAGCGCAGACCAGGTCCGCCGTCGCCTCAATTATTTCCCGATTGAATTCCAGCACGTCGAGAATCGGCATTCGGGACGGTTCCGGGTCCAGTCCAACGCAAACAAGGCTTTGGCTGGCGGCACAGGCATCGTCCAGTTTCTGGAGGAAGGTCGGCATCAAAATCACCTCAAACTGGCAGCAATTATAGACAGGTGACGCGGCAAGTTGAACCCTTCCGGCAATGTCGTTCAGGGTCTTTCGATTGTTGCCGGGCCTGTTTGCCCTGAGCCTGCGGAACGTCCGCCTTAGGCGGGTCGGAGGGCCGTCCGCTTATGGTTCGACAAGCTCACCACGAACGGACTGGACAGGATGCTGTCGAAAATCGAAAGCCCCTGCAATGTCGTTCGCCGCCGGTTTGCCAGTGTTGACCGGGGTTGCTACCATAACCGCAAGCTGAAACTGACCCCAACCCGATTCGCAATGCCTTACCGGAACCCACCGAGGCCACATTGAAACTGCACCCCCACCTGGAAGAGGGCTTTTTCCTGGCCCGCCTCAACCGGTTCGCCGCCCTGGTTGAAGTGGAGGGACGGGAGGAAATGGTACACGTGGCCAACTCCGGCCGGTTGCGGGAACTGTTTGAGCCGGGCCGCAGGTTGCTCCTGGCCCCGGCCAGCGGAGACCACCGCAAAACCCGCTATGACCTGGCTCTGGTGGACCTGGGCCACACGCTGGTTTCCGCCGACGCCCGCTTGCCCAATGGGCTGGTGGCCGAGTCCCTGCAACGCAAAGACCTTGAGTCTTTTGCCGGTTTTCCCCATGTACGCCGGGAAGTCACCTACGGCGAAAGCCGCCTGGACCTGATGCTGGAGGGTCCGCCGGGCAAGTGCTACCTGGAAACCAAGTCGGTTACCCTGGTGGAAGGAGACGGGATGGCCATGTTCCCCGACGCACCCACCACTCGCGGGGTCAAGCACCTGAACACGTTGATGCAGGTGGCGGCGGAGGGCCACCGGGCCGGCGTAGTGTTTGTAATTCAGCGTAGCGACGCCCGCTGCCTCACTCCCCACGATGAGTCGGACCCCGAATTCGGGGCAGCGTTGAGGGCTGCCAGCAGGGCCGGCGTGGACGTGATGGCCTACGGTTGCCAGGTATCTCCGAAGGAAATCCGGCTGGCTCAACCAATTCCGGTGAATCTGTAAGGGGGCACTGGTGAGCGCCGCGGAAACGCAGGTTGTCCCTCCCGCGCTGCCGGAGGTTTACCGTATCCTTCACGACACCTATGGGCCCAGGGGTTGGTGGCCCGGCGAGGGCCCTTTCGACGTAATAGTGGGCGCCATTTTGACCCAGGCTGCGTCGTGGAAGAATGTGGAACTGGCCCTTGCCAACCTCAAGACCGCCGGCTGCTGGTCCTTCCAGGCCATTGCCGCTCGCCCGCAGGGGGAACTGGCGGAAATAGTGCGTCCCTCCGGCTACTTTAACGCCAAGGCGGCCAAGCTGAAGGCCTTCGCCGACCATGTAATCAACCAGTACGACGGCAGCCTGGAGCGGATGTTTGACCAGGAACTGCATCCCCTCCGCGAGGAATTGCTGTCCATTCACGGCATCGGCAATGAAACGGCGGACGATATCCTGGTGTATGCGGCGGCCAAGCCTTCCTTCGTAATTGATGCCTACACTGTCCGAATCCTGGGCCGGCTGGGCGTTGCGCCGGAGACCGAAAAACCGAAGTACCAAGACTGGCAGCAATTATTTCACCGGAATCTGCCTCCGGACGTGGGCCTGTTTAACGAGTTTCACGCCCTGCTGGACCATCACGCCGGCCGGGCCTGCCGCAAGACTCCGGTTTGCGACGGCTGCTGCCTGCTGGAGGTATGCGTTTCGGGTCTTTCGAAGGTCCACTAATCCTTCGGCGACAGTCGTTCGTTTTGGAGGATGCCGGGTAATTCAATGACCAGGGCCCCATAGTCCTTTTTCGTCGTTCCCAGGCAGGCAGGAATGACGGTAAATTTGACGATACGACCAAAGGAAGGCGGCAGGGTTCCTTGAAAACAAGATGAAACCGCGAAAGCACGATCAGGAGGAGATCATGTCCATAGCGAATTTGCCCGGCAACCTGGAAATGTACTACGACGATGACGACTACACCGACCCGTGGCGGGAGCCGGAAACCATAGTCCTGCACCACGGCAATGCCAAGAACGGCCGGCTGTGGTACGCCTGGGTGCCCCTGCTGGCCCGCCAGTATCGAGTTATCCGGTTGGACGCCCGGGGCTTCGGTCGTTCCACGGTCCCGCCCCCTGGCTACGACTGGTCGCTGAGCGGCTTTGCCACGGATTTGCTGGGGCTGCTGGACCACCTGGAGCTGGACAAGGTCCACCTCATCGGCGAGACGGTGGGCGGCACCATTGCCCTTCAATTCGCCTACGAGCACCCGGATCGGCTGCATACCGTAACCACCTGCACGTCGCCCTACAAGTTTGTGGGCGCGCCCCAGTACCTGGAGAATTACAACCTGATCAAGGAGCAGGGGATCGAGGAATGGGTCCGGCGTTCCGCTAACCGCCGCATAACCCCTAACCCCGAAACCGCTGCCCACAACCAGTGGTACGCCGAACAGATGATGCAGGCGTCGCCCCAGGTTGTCATGGAGACCCTGGCCTACCTGGCCAACCAGGACCTGTCGCCCATCCTGCCGGAGATACACACGCCCGCCCTGGCCCTGGTGGCGTCGGACAGCGACACCAACACCCCGGACCGGGCCGTCGGAATGGCCGGCCTGATGCCCAATTGCCGCCTGGTGGCCATTCCCAACGCCACCGGCTATGTGCAGCACTCGGAGCCGGAAAAGTGCGTGGCGGAGTGGCGGGAGTTTGTTGGAGGACTGGGTTAAGGAGGCAAACCAGGCGCTGACGTTGCCGGACGCCAGCCGCAGATCGGTAGCCTTGCAGGCAGGAGCAGGTAATAACCGGGCATAATTGCTTAAAGCCAGGGCTATAAATTGCCTTGAAAGGTTTATCCTCCGCTGTTACGCTGGAATAAGGTTTGTTTCCAAGGGTGGATGATGCCGAAGAGAGGAGGATAAAGGATGGCCACACAGCGAATCGCCTACTCATGCATGAAGTGCAACAACAACAGCTACACCACTGATGAGTTCCGGGCCACCGGCGGCGGGTTTTCCAGGTTCTTCGACGTACAGAACAAGAAATTTACCACGGTTTCCTGCTCCCTATGCGGATTCACCGAAATCTACCGGGGCGACACCGGCAAATGGGGCAACGTGGCCGACTTCTTTCTCGGCGGTTAAGAAGCGACGAGCTTGTCCTGGTTCCAGGCAAAGTATGAATGAGTCCCCTCTCCCCTGGTGGGAGAGGGTTAGGG